>NZ_DALZQC010000015.1:0-45855 GCF_032017145.1 Brevundimonas sp. | reverse complement strand
CAGGGCGGCCGCCCTGCTGGCCCGCGCCGTGCCGGACGGCCATGCGGTGACGGTCGAGGAAGGCCCCGAGCCGGAGGCCGACGATCTGCAGCCCGTTCTGGTGGAGCCGGACGGCCTCCTCCTGCAGTTGGCGGATGGCGACGACGCGGTGATGGTTCGGACCCAGGGCGGCTTCTGCCTGGGCGTGGTGCTGCGCGGCTGGCGCGAGGGGCGGGACGTGGCGGTGGTCGAGCAGGAGCCCCTGCCCGCCCTCGACGGCGTCGCCGTTCAGGACGTGGTGCTGCGCGCGGCGCAACGATCGCCGGGCGGGCACGATTACGCCGCCCTGCTGGAGCCGCTTCAGTTTCAGGCGCGGGTCATGTCGGCGGGCAGATACGCCCACCCCAGCGCCGACCGGCAGTCGCCGCGCTCGCTGCTGAGACCCCGGCTTCTGCTGGACCGCGCGGTCCTGACGGCGCGTTTGAAGTCGGCGGCCCTGCGCGACGGCGCCCGGTCTGTTGCGGCGGGCGAGACCGAGGGTTCGACGCCCTTCATGACCCTGGACACCCGCGCCCCCGCCTTCCAGGGCGACGACGACTGGCGCGACCGGCTGGGCCATGATCGCCGCCTGACCGTCCGCTATGGCGGCGGCGATCAACCACCCCATGTCGCCGTGCGGGCGCTGGCCGAAGGTCTGCTGACCCTGACGCCGTTGCATGGCGCCGGCGTGGCCAGCCTTGGCTACGCCGAGCGGCAGACCTCGCCGGATCAGGCGAGGCGTAGCCTGCTGGCCGCCCTTGGAGACGTCGAGATCGTCAGCCAATCCGAAGCCAGCGCCGCCCCCGGCTTCCTTCGAACGCCCTGGGTCGGCGACAGACTGTTGCTGGGGCCGGCGGCCGCTCGCTTCGGCCCGGCCCTGGGGCTGGACGACATCGTGCTCGGTCAGCAGTTGAAGACGCTGGCCGCCTGCCTGCCCGGCGCGCCCGAACAGATACCGGCCTGCGCCGCCGCCTATACGACGGCGACCGTCAGGGACCTGGGCCACCGCGCCGACCGGCTGCATCTGATCCTGCGGCAGGGTCCGAGGGGCGCGGCTCTGGCGCCGTTCGGGCCGGATCTGGAACGGCGGGTCGGCCAGTTCCTGTCGCGTAACGGCGCGGTCCGGCTGGACGGCGATCCGTATGACGCCCAGCACTGGGCGATGCTGATGGCGGGCCTTGGCCTGACGCCCCGCCGCCATGACGTGCAGGCCGACCGGCTGGACCTGTCGGCGGCCATGGGCGCGCTGGGACGCATGGTGGTGGCCTTCGACCAGACGCTGGCGGCCCTGCCGACGCACGATACGGTCATGGCCGAGCTGCACGGCGCCGGCTGATCCATAAGAAAAGGGGCGTCGATCAGTGATCGACGCCCCAGGCCTTCGGCTCAGAGAAGGTCTTAGAAGGTGTAGCGCAGGCTCAGCGTCACGCGGCGGTCGCTGCGGAAGTAGGAGCGCGGGGCCAGCGGGCCGGCCTGGTTCACGCCGTTGAGCGGGTAGGACGTCTGCTGCTCCGTGACCGTGACCTCGTCCAGCAGGTTCGCGCCGTACAGACCGATCTTCCAGTTGTCGTTCAGGGTGTAGAAGATCGACCCGTCCAACTGTCCGGTCGAGGCGTTGAAGATCGGCGAGAAGGGGTTCACCTCGTCGCGCGGCGTCAACAGGAAGCCGTTGCGCCAGTTGTAGGCCAGACGCGCCGACAGACGATCCCGCTCATAGAAGACCGAGACGTTATAGGTGTGGCGCGACAGTTGCTGCAGCGGCAGCTCCAGCCCTGCATAGCGAGGCTCGTTCACCTCATTGGGGAAGGTCGAAGGCTCGACGAAGGTATAGTTGGCCTCGATCCCCAGCCCGCTGAGCAGACCCGGCAGGAAGGTGTAGGTCTGCTGATAGCCGACCTCGAAGCCCTTGATCCAGCCCGAGCCGATGTTGACCTGCTGGTTGACCAGAACATCGGTCGAGACGCCCTGGGCGTTGCTGAACGGCTGCACGAACGAGCCGCTCGCCAGGATGTCCGTCAGGTCCTTGTAGAAGGCGTTGAAGGTCAGCGAGCTGCCCGGCTTGAAATACCACTCCACGCCCAGGTCGTAGTTCCAGGCGCGGACGCCCGTGAGCAACGAACCGCCGCCGTTGGTGGTGAGCAGGGGCGCCGTATTGACGTCGCCGCCGTTCGCCCGGATTTGATTCATGTCGGTGTAGAACAGGCCGGCCGAGAAGGCGGTCACGCCGAAGTCCGGACGGGTCATGGCGCGCGAGACGGCGCCGCGGAAGACCCATTCCTTGTACTTCAGGTTGACGTTCAGGCTGGGCAGCCAGTCGTCATAGCTGTTGGTCCGCTCCACGGGCTGGGTGCTGCCGTCGCTGAAGGCGATCAGGTCGTTCAACCGGGCATCTGAGAGCAGGCAATATCCCGGCCCGGACTGGCCAGGCTGAATCAGCCCGCAACGATAACGCGCAATGGCGGCTGCATTGGCCTGGGTGACACGAATACCCTGACCCGGGAATCTCGGGTCATTCCTGTCGGCGTCACCGAACTGCTCACCCACATTCGGGGTGGTGATGAAGCCCTGCGTCTGGAAGTCGGTCTTGGCGTAACGCAGGCCGATGTTGCCCGAAAGCGCCGTGTCTGCGCCGAAGATGTCGTCGCGACCGAAGTCGAACCTGACATAGGCGGATTTCGTCTGTTCCGACGAAATGTTCGTCTCACCGGGCAGGAATGGCGTGCCAGACACAACGCCGTCACGCTTGTCTAACGGCCTCCACGTGCCTTCCTCCCTGCGAACCCCCGCCAAAGCCGCCTGCAAGGTTCCGTCGCGATAGGCCGAGGCCAGGCCGACGGTCGGATAATAGGCGTTGATCGGCGACGGGTTATGGCCGCGCTGGAAGTTGGGGAAGTCGAACTGTTCGACAGCCAGCGGGCCCGTCGTTTGGAAGGGCGAAATGCCGCCGGCCCAGCTTTCCGAAATCGCGCCCCAGTTATAGGCGCTGTATCGGCGCGTCTGCTCGCGATCCGAATAGCGCGCCCCCATGCGGATGGCGCGCAGGAAGGAATTGTCGAAGTCGTATTTCAGGTCGGCCTTGAACGCCTTCTGCTCGCCCTCGGACTGTTCGACGTGATCCATGGCCGCGCGGTAGTAGAAGTTGGCCGGATCGTTGGTCAGGGCAGAGGGCTGGCCTGAAGCGTCGACGAACTGGATGTCCGGCACGCCGTGACGACCTTCGCCGATCAGGGTGTAGACCGGCGTGATCGCGCCGTAGACGCTCATGTCCACGTCGTCGGCCGAGGCCTTGCTGTACTGGGCGTCCAGCCAGATCGACAGGCGGTCGGTCGGGTGGAACTCCGCCGCCAGCGAGAAGTCTTCCGTCAGGGTCTGGAGATCGCGCTCGCGCTTGGGCGCCACCTGCAGGTTCGGGGCGTTGTTGACCAGAAGCCCGCTGGTGAAGACGCCGTTGGAGCCATAGGTGAACGGATTTCCGGCGGTCGGGGTGGGATCGCCGCCGCTGCCCAGATCGACCTCGATCACACGCTCGGTCCAGCCGGAACGCGAGTCGGCGCGGATGTATTCGCCGGTCAGCTTGGCGCGGCCGTCATTGGATTCCCACTGCAGCGAGCCGTCCAGGGTCGAGCGCGAGCGGTCGAACTGCTGGGTCCGCACAGCGCCGCCGCGCGGGACATAGCGGCGGTCCTCGCCGTTCGACAGGTCGGGGCGATAGACGAAGTCCGTCAGGTGAGTGCCGTAGGCTTCGGAATAGAGGTCGGATTCGCCATAGCTCAACAGGGCGCCGAACGCGCCGTGCTGGGTGTCCCAGACATTGCTGATCAGGGCCGAATAGCCCAGGCCGGTCTTTTCGCGCAGATCGCCGTAGGAGCCCTCGGCCGTGGCGCCGAAGACGAACTTGCGGCTGTCGAAGGGTTTGCGGGTGCGCAGATCGACCACGCCGGCGATGCCGCCCTCGATGCGGTCGGCCGTGGCGTTCTTGAAGACCTGAACGCTGGACAGCAGTTCGGGCGAGACGTCGTTGAAGCCCAGGGCGCGGCCGGTGTTGACGCTGAAGGCGTCACGGCCGTTGAACTCGGAGCGGACGTAGGACAGGCCGCGAATGATGACGTTGGAGCCTTCGACCGAGAAGTGGTCGGGGTCGGTCGGGCCCTGGAAGCGGTTGATGTTCACGCCCGGGATGCGTTGCAGCACCTCGTTGACGGACTTGTCCGGCAGGGCGCCGATGTCGTCGGCGGTCACGGCGTCGACGAAGGTGTCGGAATCACGCTTGATCGCCTGGGACGAGGCGATGCGCGCGCGGATGCCGGTGACGACGATGTCGTCGACCTGGGTCGCGTCGTCCGTGGCGGGCGCCGTCGTCTGCGGAGCCGGCGTCGACTGGGCATGGGCGGCGGTCGCGCCGACGACAGCGACCGTCAAGGCCAGGGCGGACACGGAACGGCGCAGGCCGCGCGCGGCGGGCGCACGTCCGGAATGGAAGAGGTCTGACTTCATCTTGGTTTCCCCCGAGGTCCGACGGTGCTGCCCGTCGCAAGAATTTCGGCAGCCTTATCGACCGTCCGCAAAGCGTATGGACTACCGATTGACAGCGATGTCAATGCTCCACGACAGCGTTGCGCGGCTTTTTCTTCAGCATCGCGCCGTCGAGTGGTCTGTCCTTGCGCCTGTCAGGCGCGACGGCTCATCGTCGCCGCCAGGGCATCCGCGTGCGACGGCAGGGCGTCGGCGGTGCGCCATATGCTGTCGCGGATCGCCGCCAGCCGCGCCCGATTTTCATCGCGGCCGAGGACATCCGAGATCGGGTGACGGTCGCGCGGCGTCAGCCCCTGGCCCACCGCCACCGCCAGCCAGCTGGACTCCGAGAAGATGTCGTGATCGCGCCTGACGATGCGCCCCGTCTGCTCGAACAGGGCGATCTTGTCGGCCAGCCGGTCCGGGATCGGCATGGCGCGGACCTGTTCCCAGAACGGCCCGTCGCGCTGGGTGACCTTGTAGTGCAGGATCAGGAAGTCGCGGACGGTGACGAACTCCTCTTCCATCAGGGCGTTGAACTCGCGCCGCAGCCCCTCGTCGGTCGTCTGCGAAGGGAACAGGGTGATCAGCTTGGTGATGGCGCTCTGGATCAGGTGAATGCTGGTCGATTCCAGCGGCTCCAGGAAGCCGCTGGACAGGCCGACCGCCACGCAGTTTCGCTTCCAGCATTCGCGGCGGCGCCCGGTGGCGAACCGCAGGCGACGCGGCTGGGCCTGCGCCGGCCCCTCCAGCCGCGCCATCAGGGCGTCCTCCGCATCCTGATGCGACAGATGGCTGGACGAATAGACATAGCCGTTGCCCACGCGGTGCTGCAGGGGGATGCGCCACTGCCAGCCCGCCTCGCGCGCGGTGGAACGGGTATAGGGCGACAACGGCTCGACCCGCTCGCACGGCACGGCGACCGCGCTGTCGCACGGCAGCCAGGCCGACCAGTCGTCGTAACCGGCCTTCAAGGTCTTTTCGATCAGCAGGCCGATGAAGCCGGTGCAGTCGATGAAGAAGTCGCCCGCCACGAGGCGACCATCCTCCAGCACCACGCCCGAGACGTCCCCCGTCTGCGTTTGCCGGACCTCGACCACCCGCCCCTCGCACCGCACGACGCCCCGCGCCTCGGCATAGCGACGCAGGAAGCCGGCATAGAGGGCGGCGTCGAAATGATAGGCGTAGCCCAGGCTGGACAGGGGCGACTGCGGCCCGCCCTGCGGATGGACGAACCGCCCCCGCCGCGCGGCCTGCCAGGCCATGGAATAGGTTTCCAGCGGATCGGCCTGACCCTTGGCGCAGGCCTTCAGCCAGAAGTGATGAAAGGCGATCCCCTCCATATCGACGCCGAAGGCGCCGAACGGATGGAAGTAGCGCTCGCCCTCGCGCCGCCAGCCGTCGAATTCGATCCCCAGCTTGAAGGTGGCCTTGGTCTCGCGCAGGAAATCCGCCTCGTCGATGCCGAGCCGGGCGTTGAACTTCAGGATCTCGGGGATCGTCGCCTCGCCCACGCCGATGATTCCGATGGCCTCGGACTCGACCAGCGTCACCGACTTGCCGGCGCCTTCGAACACATGCGCCAGCGCCGCCGCCGCCATCCAGCCGGCGGTCCCCCCGCCGACAATGACGATGCGATCGATGGCCTGCGACGACTGCATCAACGCAATCCTCCCTGCGGTGCGGTGGACAAGCTGCAGGGCGGTGTCGGGACAACCTGACAACGACCACGCAAGTCATTGATCTGCCCTGCTTGCGCATCGTCATGCAAGTTTGAAGCAAGCTTAGCTTGTCATTCCAACCCATGCGACGCCGTCGGCCCCAGTTTTAGGGAATGTATCCGGTGAGTGCGCCCGCCGCGTGCGGGAAAATCCCGCCGGATTGCCGCGCATCATTTTGGTTACGGCCCGCCGCTGCGCCGGCGAGGTGGTCTGGATCGGCACATTGACGGACGTCCGATCCACTTTCGGCGCTATCTGGCCGGGACGACGGCCCCTCCATAGGTCCGGCTGATGTAGTCCTTGATCGTCTGGCTGGTCAGGGCGGCGGCCAAGGCCCTGATGCGCGGGTCGTCGCGATTGTCGGTGCGCGTGACGAGGTAGTTCACATACGGGCTGTCGCCACCTTCCAGCGCGAGAGCGTCGCTGCGCGGGCTCAGACGAGCGTCGAGCGCATAGTTTGTGTTGATCACCGCCAGATCGACCTGATCCAGCACGCGCGGCAGGGTGGCGGCCTCGAGTTCGCGGAAGCGGAAGCCGCGCGGATTTCCCGCAATGTCGGCAACCGTCTGCACCGGATCGGCGGCCTTCTTCAAGGTGATGAGGCCGGCGCTCTGCAACAGCAGGAGCGAGCGGCCGGTGTTGGAGGCGTCGTTCGGCAGGGCGATCTCGGCCCCGTTCGGCAGGGCGGCAAGAGCCTTGTACTTGCGGGAATAGGCGCCCAGCGGCTCGACATGGACGCTGGCGACGGTGACCAGGGATGTACCCCGCCCGGCGTTGAACTCGTCCAGATAGGGCTTGGTCTGGAAATAGTTGGCGTCCAGACGCTTCTCGGCCAGTTGGGTGTTAGGCTGAACATAGTCGTTGAAGACGATGATCTGCAGATCGATCCCCTCCGCAGCCAGGATCGGCTTCACCTGTTCAAGGATTTCTGCGTGAGGCACGGCGGTCGCGCCGACCTTCAGCGACCCTTCACTCTGCTGCGCCTGACGGCCGCAGGCGGCCAGGGCGAGAACGAGGGCGGAAGCGAGAAACGCGCGACGCAGCATGGAGAGAACCTTCGACTTAACGGTGGGAGACCCTAGCCACCCAGAGGTCGCCGAGCGCTTGCAGAATTTGTACGATCACGAGCAGCAGAACTACGGTCACCGCCATGACGTCGGTTTGGAACCTCTGATAACCGAACCGGATGGCCAGGTCGCCCAGACCGCCCGCCCCCACCACTCCGGCCATGGCCGTATAGCCGACCAAGGCGATGGCGGTGACGGTGGCGCCGGCGATCAGCCCCGGCAGGGCTTCAGGAAGCAGGACACGCCGCACGATCTGCCAGGTCGAGCCGCCCATGGCCTGGGTCGCCTCGATCATGCCGCGCTCGACTTCGCGCAGGGCCGTCTCAACAAGCCGCGCATAGAAGGGCGCCGCCCCCACGACCAGCGGCGGAATGGCGCCGGCCACGCCCAGGGACGTGCCGACCAGCAGCACGGTCACCGGCAGCATGACGATCAGAAGGATGATGAACGGGACCGAGCGCAGCACATTGACCACGAAGGACAGCAGGGCATGGCCGAGGCGGTTCTCGAGGATTCGCCCGCGTCCTGTCGCATAAAGCGCCACGCCCAGCGGCAGGCCCAGGATGACGGTGATGACGAGGGAGGCGAAGAGCATCAGCAGGGTGTCGCTCGCGGCCTCGCCCACGATGGTCCAGTCGATGTTTGATCCGAACATCAGGATACGACCTCCACTTCGACGCCGGCCGCCCGCAGTCGGGCGAGAGCCGTCTGCGGATCGCCGCCCACCAACGTAATCTCGAGTTGGCCATACGGCTGGTCGCGGAACCGACCGATGCGGCCAGCCAGGATGGCGTGATCGACGCCGGTTTCGCGCGAAATCCGGCTCAACACCGGTTCGAAAGTCCGCGCGCCCCGGAACACGAGGCGAGCCACCAAGCCGCCAACCGGAGGCGGGGTCGCCGCATGGCTCTCGCCCTCGGCCAGCAGGCTTCGTGTGGCGGCCGTCCGCGGGTTCAGGAAGACATCGGCGGTCGCACCGGTCTCGACGATCCGCCCCGCCTCCATCACCGCCACCCGGTCGCAGACCCGGCGCACCACCTCCATCTCGTGGGTGATCAACACCATGGTCAGGCCCAGATCGCGGTTCAGCTGGTCCAGCAGGGACAGGATGTCTTCGGTCGTCTCGGGATCGAGCGCGCTGGTCGCCTCGTCGCACAGCAGGATGGACGGTTCGCAGGCCAGGGCGCGAGCGATGCCGACCCTCTGCTTTTGACCGCCGGACAACTGCGCCGGATGTTTGCGAGCGTGTTCGGACAGGCCCAGCCGCGCCATCAACTCGTCGACCCGTCTCGCGATCTCCGGGCGAGAACGCCCCTCCAGCGCCAGAGGCAGGGCGATGTTGTCACGGATGGTGCGGCTGTGCAGCAGGTTGAAATGCTGAAAGATCATGCCGATCCGGCGACGCGCGGCGCGCAGCGCGGCAGGCTTCAGTCCCATCAGGTCGCGATCATCCACCCACACCCGACCGGCGTCGGGTCGTTCCAGCAGATTGATGGTCCGCACAAGGGTCGATTTGCCGGCCCCGGACCGACCGACGACGCCGAACACCTCGCCCTCCCCCACGGTCAGATCGACGGCGTCCAGAGCCGTTCGATCTCCGACGGCGCTGCGGAAGCGCCGGGTGACGCCTTCAAGTTGGATCATGGATCGGTCTGACATTGGGGCGTTCTAGTGCGATGCGGCGGGATAAGAGGCAAGGACAATGCGCCTGACGCAAGGCGCTGGCATCGATCAGCGAGGCTATTCCCGCTCGACAGACGTCGGCCGCGACACGCGCCGGACCCTGTCGGCGAGCACCACGAGGGTTCGGCTCGCCGTGGTCTTGAACCAGAACGGAAGGACCGCATGAACAACACAGGCCAGACCCGCCAGCACCATGGGACCGCCGATCGAGACCGCGACCTTGAAGTGCTGCAAATAGGTCTCGTCACGCTCGGCCGGATGACGGAGGAAGAGCGACAGCAGACGGGCCCTCATAGTTCGTCCGCCACCACGGCGTCGGCGCGGGCCTCTGCGCGCAACCAGCCGATAAAAGCCTGAGCTTCGGAGCGCAGGACACCCCGTCGCGTGACCAGCCAATAGGCCATGTCTGTCGCCAGATAGCCGTCGGCGAATGGCGCCACGAGCCGACCAGACGCCAGATCCTCGGCCACGAAGGCGCGCGGCGCCAGGGCCAGCCCACGCCCGCGCGCGGCGTCCTCGATGGCGAAGGCCGTCTGGTCGAAGCGCGGGCCGGCCGCGGCGTCGATGATCCGGTCCAGCCGCCGCGACTTCAGCCAGGCCGCCCAATCCGGCCGCGGCTCCTCCAGCGTTCCTTGTCCGACATGGATCAGCGTATGGTTGGCCAAATCAGCGGGACCGCGCAGGGTCCCCAGCAGAGCGGGACTGCAGACCGGAATCACCCCGGCTTCAATGAGAACTTCGCTGCGCACGCCCGCATAGTCGCCCCGTCCGTAGCGCACGGCGACGTCAGCGCGTCCCCCGGCGATGTCGGCCAGTTTCATGTCCGCCGATATCCAGATTTCGATCTCTGGGTGTTCGGCCGAGAACCGCGCCATGCGCGGCACCAGCCAGCGCACGGCGAAGGACGGCGGCACGCTGACCGCCAAGGACTGCCGCTGCATCGGCCCATAGACCACATCCGCCGCGCGCTTCAGATGTTCGAAGGCGTCGCGCAAGTCCGGCAGAAGCCGCTCGCCCAGATCGGTCAGGGCGAGACCCCCGGCCTCGCGACGGATAAGGGGCGCGCCCGCGTGATCCTCGAGCAAACGGACCTGCTGGCTGACGGCCCCCGGCGTGACGCCCAACTCCTGAGCGGCCAGCGATACGCTGGACAGCCTGGCCACCGCCTCGAAGGCTTTCAGCGCATTCAGCGGCGGCAGACGCCGGGTGTCGGACGCCGGGTTCATGACGCGCTCGATGGCGCCGACACGGTGCGCGCGGGGAGCGGGAAAAGAAAGGGGTTCGCCATGGACGAACCTGTAGAAAAACTACGACCGAATGAGAAGTCTCTAAGCTCTTCCGATCCGACAAAGACCTGGAGTAAAGATCAGCTATCAGCGACAGACCCCTGAAATCAAAAAGACCGCGCCCCGGGATAAAAGGGCGCGGCCTAGTGCGAGAATGTGCGGCTGCGAGGCGCCCACGCCCCCGTCATAGCGCCCGGCCGTCCGTCGTCCATCGCAGAACGATTGCCGCGCTGCCCAGAATTTCTATTCAGAGAAGGGCGCGTCTTGCCCGCCCCAATCGTTCGGCGGCTTCATCCAGCACGGCGTCGCCCTTGGCGAAACACAAGCGCGTCACGGTGCGGGTCACGGGCTCATTCTCGAAAGCGGACAACGGAATGGCCGCGACGCCGAACTCCTCGACGATCCGCCGACAGAAAACCGTGTCGTCGAGCGCCAGCCCTGGCGCCGCCAGGTCCAGACACAGGAAATAGGCGCCCTCGCTGGGCGTGACGACATAGCCCTCGGCTGTCAGGACCGCCGAAAGCCGGTCGCGCGACCGTCCCAGGCCGGCCCGCATGTCCTCGAACCACGACCGTGGCCAGGCCAGTCCCGCCGCCACGGCGGTCTGAAGATTGGGAGGGGTGGAGAAGGTCAAAAACTGGTGCGCCTTGGCCAAGGGCGCGATCAGGTCGGGCGAACCGCAAGCGAATCCGACCTTCCATCCGGTCAGGCCGAACATCTTGCCTGCCGAGCCAATCTTGACGACCCGGTCCGCCATACCGGGCGCGGCGAGCAGCGGCCGATGAAGCCGCCCGTCGAAGACGACATGCTCCCACACCTCATCGCTGACGACGACCAGATCCCGCCGCACGCAGACGCGGGCCAGGGCCGCGATCTCCTCGGCGTCGAAAACCCGCGCAGCCGGGTTCAGGGGGTTGTTGACAAGCACCATTCGCGTGCGAGGGCCCACCGCCGCCTCCAGCGCGGCCTCGGTCAACCGCCACGCCGGCGGCTGCAGCGTCACGGCCCGCACCACCCCGCCCGCCCGCACGATCAGGGGGCGATAGGCGTCATAGGCCGGCTCCAAGATGATCACCTCGTCGCCGGGCCGGACATGGGCCAGCAAAGTCGCGGCCAGGGCCTCGGTGGCGCCCGAGGTTATGACCACGCCGTCCAACGCCAAGTCCACGCCCTGCAGGCGCCGATAATGCTCGATCACAGCCTCGCGCAAAATTGGATCGCCGCGCGACGGCGGATACTGGTTCGACCCGTTCAGCACCGCTTCGGCTGCAAGGCGCCGCAGCGCCTCGGGTCCGGGCGCGTCCGGAAACCCCTGCCCCTGATTGATCGCCCCGTGTTGGCGGGCAAGCCCCGACATGGTCTCGAAGACGGTGACCGGCATGCCGGCGAAGACGGTATGAGCGCTCATGACGTCACCCAAGCCTGTCGTGGACGGGGTGACAAGTCCGACCCGTCGAAGCAAAGCGACGCTTTAGGTTTCCTGCCGCCCGCTTCAGTCGATCTGGATTGCGAGGCGACCGCCGCGCGCGCCTGATGCCGGGGTGGGTACGTCACAGGAGCCCCTCATGTCCGCCAAGCCTTTCGGCCCGTCCCCTCGTTCCAGCGGCGCCGTGTCGTTCGACCGTGTGCGCGTCGCCGCGGCCTGCGCGCCGCATGGCGGTTGGACGATCCATAAGCCCCGGCGAATCGAGACGACAACCCGCCCGGACCGATAGACGGTCCGGGCGGCGCGCCTCACCGCCGCTCGGCGGGGGTCAGATAGTTGGACAGGAACAGGGCGTTGATCAGAAGACGCTCGGTGCCCAACCAATATTTGCGATGAGCCGGATCGTCGGCGAACAGCACGACATTGCCCCGCCCGGCGCGCACCGTCTGGGCCCAGACCGACCCAGCGACTGCGCGGCGCAGACCCTCGGCCAGATAGCCGTTCACGCGCGGCTGATCGTCGATGCGCACGACGTTGGCGAAGGGATCATCGACCGGCCGCAAGACGACGTCCGTCTCCTTGTTCACCACCAGCGACCGGCCGGCCAGACCGAAGGCGAGCGGAAGGGTCACGTCCACATCGGCCGACAGGGCGTTGCCGGACGTGCGTTGCTCCGACAGACAGTCGCGCTGATCGGCGAAGCTGAGACGGTCGGCCGGGGTCGCGGCCGCCGGGGCGCCCGCTTCTGGCTTCGGCCTCGTCTTGACCAGTCCCTTGTCGACAGCCCAGGCCGAGGCCGAGCCGTAGGTCACCAGCGACCCGCCACCCTCGACCCAGGCCTTGAGAGCGGCGATGCGCTAATCGCTCCAGTCGTCATAGGAACCGCCGGCCAGGACGATGCTCGTATAATCGTCAAGCGGGACCCCGCCGATCTGCGACGGGTCCAGGCGGGTCGCCGGCCAGGCCAGGCGTTCGCTGAGCGCGAACCAGGTCGAGCCGATCTCGGTCGCATTCACACCCTGACCCATGATCAAGGCGATCTTCGGCGTGCGAATGCGGCGCACGCTGTCGCTGCCCAGATCGACACCCGAAAGGCTCTGACCGGTCGCCAGGCTCCAGGCGTCGACGCCGGCCTGACGCGACGCCGCATCGACCAGAGACCTCAGGGTCGCGGCGTCCTTTTCCTGACCTGTCGTGGTCACCACCAGGCTGCCGCGCTCGAAGGTCGTCTCGCCTTCGGCCGTACGCGCGGTGAAGGGCTGGAAGGCGGCGCGCACCGACACCCCCTGTCGCAGGAGGGCCGACAGGACGGCGGGCGCATTCAGGTCGCGCCAGTCGATGGCGTAGGCATAGGCCGCCTCCGCCCCTTTCACCCCGCCGACGTGGCGCGGGATCGCCGCGACCTGTTCGCCCAGGGCTGGCGCCCGGCGCGCACGTCCGACCACCAGACCATAGGCGTCGGCGATGCCGTAAGAGGTGCTGCCGTAGACGCCGCCCTTCACCTCCGGCGTCGGCTCGAAGATCGAATGGATCAGGCGAAACTGCGACTGGGCCGAAGGCACGACGTAGGCGCTGTCGGGCCGGAAGGTGCGGCCATCCAGGTTCACCGCCGAGGCCAGACGATAGACTCGGATCCGGTGCCGCTGCAGCAGCTCCAGCGTCTGCGCGGTAAGCCCAAGATTGGCGGGATCGCCGAAGACGAAGGCCGCGTGATCGTGCCTGCGCCCCTGCTCCACCGCCGAGCGGAAGAAGTCGCGTTGAAGGTTGCGCAGATAGTCGCGCTGCTCGACCGCGCCGCGGATGGCGGCCAGGCCGACGGCGGTCTGGTTGCGGATGGTGAAGCGGAACGCCAGCGGGCCGTTGTCGGTGTCCTGCACCAGGCCGCGCGAACTGGCCTGCTCGACCGTGACCCCGACCCCGCCATGGAAGTCGGGGTAGGTCGAACCGTACACCGGGGAGAAATTGTCGAAATTCTCCTTGGTGTAGTAGAGCGACCCTAGGCGATCCAGCGCCTGGGCGTGATACCGGGCCAACACCACATTGGCCTCATACGACGCGCGGGGCAGCAGCGGGCTTTCCATGCTGGCCGGCGAGGGTTCGAAATAATAGGTGCTGCCGGCGCCCATCTCGTGAAAGTCGATCTGGACGTTGGGCAGCCACTGGTGAAACACCTCCAGCTTGGCCGCCGTCTCACGCTGGGTGACCGCCAGCCAGTCGCGGTTCAGATCTGTGAAATAGTGGTTGGTCCGGCCTGCCGGGAACGGCTCGACATGCTCCTTGTCGGCGGGGTCGCTGACCGGCGGATTGCTGGCCCAGGCATTGTGCCAGTTGGCGGCGCGGTCGCGACCATCCGGGTTCTGCACCGGATCGATCAGGATGACGGCCTTGTCGAGCCAATCCCGCGTCTCCGCACTTCGCCCCGCAACCAGAAAATAGGCCGTAAGCAGCGCCGCCTCCCCGCTGGAGGTCTCGTTGCCGTGGACGCCGTAATAGAGGCCGACCACCACCGGCGCAGTCGCATCCGGCGCCGCTGAGGGATCCGCCGCACGCGCGTGCGCGGCCTTCAGGGTCTCGATCCGGGCCTGATTGGCCTCCGAGGTGACAATAACCTCCAACAGCGGCCGATCCTCATAAGACCGACCGATCTCGCGCACCGTGATCCGGTCGGACAGGCGGTCGAGTTCGCGCAGATACTCGACCACCCGGTCGTGCCGCGTATAGCGCGAGCCGATCGGATAGCCGAGAAACTGCTCCGGGCTGGGGATGGCTTGATCCAGATCCGCAGAAGAGACGGCCGGGAAGTAATAGTCGGACTGGGCCAGGACCGGCGCCGGAACAGCAGACAGGACGACACCGGCCAGAACCACCGAGGCGACGCCGCCCATCAGGGCTTTCAACATGAGAACCTATAAAGAAAAAATGAGAGACGATCAGAACCGGTAGTCGAAGCCGATACGGAATTGGCGGCCGCGCAGGTCGTACTGGCTGAAGTCGTAGGGCGCACGAATACCGGGGAATGAGCCGTCATAAGGCGGCTGTTCGTCGGCGATGTTCTCGACCTTGAGGTAGAGCTTGGCGTTCTCGAGCCCGGACCAGCAGAGGTAGAGGTCGAACTGATTATAGGCGTCGACGCTGGACTGGCCCGCCACGACCGGAACCAGGTCATAGCCGCTGGTGTAGTACCAGGTCAGATCCGCTTCCAGATCACCCCTGGACCATCCGGCGCGGGTCGTGGCCTTGTCCGCGGGCAGGCTGGCGCCCCGGTTCGTGCCCGCATAGTCGACCAGCGGCCCGCCGACGGTGACCGGACGGCGATAGTCGATGACATGGGTATAGGCCGTCTGCAGGGCGAAATCGCCCCAACGGTCGGTGCGCCAGCGCTGGCTAAACTCGACATCAACGCCCGAGGTCTTCAGTTCGCTCAGGTTCTGATAGCGGTTGTAAACCGCCACCAGCTTGCCGCGCCCATCACGAACGACATCGGCGGGATTGTTGGCCTGAACGATGCTGGTGGTGTTGTTGGTCCCGACAAGATGGTCCAGCTCGACCAGATACCAGTCCACGCTCAGGATGGTGTCGCGCGTCGGCGTGAACACCACGCCGATGTTGAAGGACCGCGTCTTTTCCGGCTCCAGATCAGTGTTGCCGACGGTGAAGAAGGTCGGGCTTTGGCGCGAGCCGGGAATGTCGGGATCGAACGGGTCGACGACCGAACCATAGGAGATGTTGGTCGAGGCCGAGTTCTCCGACAGCGAAGGCGCCCGGAAACCCCGCGACGCGGAGGCGCGCACCAACACGGCGTCATGCGCCCGCCAGCGCAACCCGACCTTGGGCGAGAAGGCCTCGCCGAAGTCGCTGTAATGGTCGCCACGACCCGCGATCTGGACGTCCAGGTTCGACAGCACGGGAACGTTGGCCTCGACATAGACGGCCGCCACATCGCGTTCGCCATCCACCGCCGCAATCGCAGGGCGCACCTGAAGGCCTGCGTCGATCTCGCGCGGATTGCGCGATTCCAGAGATTCGTGCCGGTACTCGATCCCCGCCGCATAGCCGATTGGGCCAGCCGGCAACGCCAACACCTCGCCTGAAATCTTGAAGTCCGCCCCATAGAGCGTCGAATCCGCCGGACGCAGGGTGCTCAATCGGATGCCGTCCAGGACGGCCTGCGGCGTCGCGTTTGGCTCCCACAGGTTCAGCGTGCCGTCCGCCAGCGAGTCGGCCAAGGTGAAACGATTGGCGAAACCGGCCGCGACGCGCCCACGTTCGCGGCTGGCGCTGGCGAAGACGGCCACCTCCCAATCGAAGCGGTCGCCGGTCCCGCGCAAACCGCCCAATGCGCGATAGGCCTGCGACGTATTGGTCTTCAACGACTGACCCAGGTCGAAGAAGGTGTATTCGATCGGCACGGCGCGGCCATAAGGATTGTAGAGGTTGTTCGCCGGCAGCAGGTTCGAAACCGGCTCGGCCAGACCGGTCCGGGCGTTCAGCGCGAACCGCCCGGCCTCCAGCGTGAAATAGGGACTGGAGCCGAATATCGATGTCCCCTCGATATGGCTGTAGAGCAGTTCGCCGAAGGCCTCGATTCCCGGCGCGACACGGGCGGTCGCATGGACGTAGGCCTGATAGCGGTCGGTCGACGGGATCAGTGTCGTATAGGGCGCCAGATTGATGGCGCAGGTGTTCCCCGCCAGGCCATCGATGGGCGCGCTGGCGGTCAGGACCATGCCCTGCGGGCAGGCGCCCTCGGGATCGACGAACGGAACGGATGCGCCGTTGATAAGGAAGCGCGTGCCCTTGGCGCTCCAGCCGTTCCAGCGGCCGCCGGGGCCGGAATAGACGCCCGACCGGGTCAGATCCCGTTCGTCCTGATCCAGCCGCTGGCGGGTATAGGCTTCCAGGCTCACCAGAACATTGAAACCATCGTCCTCCAGATCGCCATAGCCGCCGACGATCTTGCCCTGCCAGGTGTCCAGCCCCCCGGCGTCGGACGTGCCATAACTGCCGCCGACTTCCAGTCCCTGGAAGTCCTGGCGGGTGATGACATTGACCACCCCGGCCACCGCGTCAGAACCATAGACCGCCGAGGCCCCGTCCTTCAGCACCTCAAGCCTCTGGGTTGCGACCATGGGCAGGGCGTTCAGATTGACGAAGGTGTCCGAAAGGCCGCCTGATGGAAAGCCGTAGTTGGCCACCCGGCGGCCGTTCAGCAGCACCAGGGTGTTCTTCTGCGACAGGCCGCGCAAACCGATGCCCGCCGAACCCGAGGCCCAGCCGCTATTGCTGGTCTCGTTCGACGAGTTGCCGGTGTTGGCCGAGATCGAACGCAGCAGATCGGCGACCGTGACCTTGCCGGACGTGTCCAGTTCCTCACGCCCGATGACCTGCACAGGATTTATGCCCTCCGCCGCCGCGCGTCTGATGTTGGATCCAGTGACCACGACATCGGCCACAGTCGCACTTTCAGTGGTCGCCTGAGCGGGAGCAGCGGACTGAGCATGCGCAAGCGCGGGCAAACCTAGGATCGCGGCGCTGGAGAGAAGCGCCGTGGCGTATTTCGACATGTAGAGACTATGTGAGAAGCTGCGGAGGGACCGCGACCTAAGCCGTATTTTCGCCGCAAGCCCTGTGAGTTCGGCTGACTGAACGTTAGAAATTCAAAACGACACAGGCGTCTCTACCTGGCGTTGACCCACTCTCGTCAGAAGGGTGGCGCCATACTCACCGGTATGACCTGCGGCTCGCGCGCACCATTTCCTCCACCCAGTTGATCAGCAGGGTGGCGTACAACCGCTGATCGGCCGGGTCCCGCATCGCATGGGTGGCATCGGGCATGATCCTGTGGCTGAAGGAATTCACGTCCTTGAAAGCGGCCTGGTAGGACGCGATCACTTCTGGCGGAATACGATCATCCTTGCCCGACTGCACGATCAGGACATCGCCCTGGAACGCCGCGCAGGCGGCGAGCGCCCTGTCTTCTCCCGGAGTCCGGCGCTGTTGTCTGTAGGCGCGCACCGCCGCCTTATCGAGCTTGGCCTTGGGCACGTTCCAGTGCTGATCCGGATAGAGGGCCGGGACACGCAGCGCCAACCAACGCACCGCCCTCGTCTTCGTCAGCAGAGTCGACAGATAGCCCCCGTAGCTTGTGCCGATCACGCCGATCGCGCCCGGATCGATCAGCGGCCGAGAAGCCAGATAATCATAGGCGGCCGTCACGTCGTCCAGACCATTCTGCCGAGTGACCTCGTCTCGGCTCGCATCGCTGTCGGCATGGCCCCTGAGGTCGAATGTGAAACAGATGCAGCCCAGGCGCGCGAGTTCCTCGGCGAGGCCGAGGTCTTCATCCTGGTCGCCGCCCCATCCGTGGACGAACAGAAAGCCCGGCACGGGCGCTTCGGGCGTCAGGAGCGTGCCCGTCAACCGCTGTCCGTCGACCGAAAGTCGAACGCGCCCTTCATCGACCTCTTCAGGCGCGATCACGCTGTCCTCGTCACATATTTCGTCATCGGCCCGACCTTTGGATCGACCCCCCGGAAATAGATCACATCGTCCGGGCCGACCTCTTCGAGGCCATAGACCTCCACCGTTGCGGTTTCGACCGCCGTAAGTTCCGGGGAGGCCGCAAAGGCTTCAAGGGCGGCGATCTCGGCGCCGGTCGCGCCGCCGACACGCCAGGACTGCTCAAGCACGCCGACGCGCCTGCGGCCTCGCGCGTCCTTGCCGGCGAGGACGTCGTAGTTCCGCCGGGTCAGGATCAGATCCGGATAGGCGCGCTGGGCCGCGTCGTCGAACACGGCCGCGCAACGCACCGCTTCGACCGCTTCACGCGACAATCCGAGGTGGGTCAGACGGTCGAGATCGCCTCTGACGCATTTGAGCCTGGACCCGCCGTAAACCTCGCGTCCCTTGTGGTCCGTGGTTTCGCGTTGGTCGCCCACGTAGCTGATGCGCAATCCGCCGACTGAGAGGGTTCCAACGCTGTAGGTCTCCGCGCCGACCAGGTTTTCCTCGAGCACGACGCCGAAGGCGCCGATCTGCGCTTCGTCCTGTTCGGCGATGACAGAGGCGAGCGCCTGCGGGGTCTCCACGACGGTCTGGCCCAGACCGGCCTTGGCCAGCACGTCCTTGATGCGGACGGGTCCGGTCTCCAGAAGGCGGCGGCCAGCTTCCATCGCGTCCGCGGCGGTGAAGGCGGTGTAGCCGTCCAAAGCAGCGTCGCCCAGACGATCGGCCATGGCGGCGGACCAACCCGCCGGGCAAGCCGCGTCCCGGTGGATCAGACCATGCGTGATCGCCTTGGTGGCGATAAACCTAAGAGGGACCTTGCCCCCCAGCAGATTGGCCGATGTGAAGGCGGTCCGCGACGCCATGTCCTCGCCGATCAAGGTGTCACGTGGAACCAGCAGGACGTCGGGGCCGATGTCTTCGGCCTCCGAAACGAGGTCGACGACAGGGAGCCGCAGAAGGGCCGCGAGGCGTGAGACAAGCATCTGTCTCGACGCCTGGTCGTGCAGGTTTCCCGGATTGTGCCCAGCCGGATCGAAGAGCGCGATGGCCGCAAGCGCCGCGGCGTTCGTGAAGGAAGGCATCGGGGCGATGCCGAGCGAATCGACGAAGGTCATGGCGGTTGGCGCCTCCTGTCGAAGGTCAACCCGAACACGCCTCAACGGTTCAGAACGCCGGACCATTCTTTTTGTGGACGCTGAAACTGATCAGCCTCTGGCAGCACGCGGCTGGATAGTCGCTCAAGCGGGCCGACGGCAGGCGGACGGGCGGGGGCGATGTTCGATATCGTACCGGTGTCGGATTACGTTTCGGCACGTTCGACATCGATCCCGCCGCTGTGACGCCGCGCAGGAACTTGTCGGCCGGACGTCGATTACCTCAAGTTGCACAATAACATGGGTAACGCTGATCCACGGAGACGGCGAATGATAAACGCGATGGCGGAAGGATTCGAACAGGCGGCCGGCAGGACCGACGGTCCGAACCCCGACGAGCAAAGTTGGCTGATCCGATCGGTCGAACTGCTGCTCCGGCAAGCCTTTCCAACCTTCATCGTCGTCGGGCGCGGTGAAGCGACCTACTTCAATGCGGGCTTCCGGGACCTCCTGCTCTCCCCATCCGCCATTCAGGGCGCGAAGGTTGAGGACGTCGCGCCGTCTCTCGCCGCACAGCTTTCCGCCGCATTCGAACGGGGATGGGCGGACGAGCAGACATCGGCGACCGATCTCCACCTTCACGTCGATCGTCCAGGCGGCGCTCAAGAAACCTGGTTGACCGTAGCGATCACGCCGGTCTCTCGCGGCGGCAAACCCCTCGCCCTTCTCGGCGTCTGTCGCGACGTGACCGAGGAAAGGTCTCTGCGCGCGCGACTGAACACAGCGGAAAGCCGCCTCCAATCCCTGGCGGATATTGCGCCGCTCTTTCTCTGGCGTCTGGACGCCCGTGGCGTCGTCCGCTGGATGAACACCCGCGCACAAACCTATCTCGGCGTGGGTCTGGCGCAGGCCAAGGCGCAAGGATGGGTCGGCTGGCTCCACCCGACAGAGCGCGACCAGGTGGTGGCGACCTGGGGCAGATCGGTCGCCCTCGCCGAGCCCTTCGAAAGCCGGCACCGCCTGAGGGACGTCGCCGGCGACTACCGATGGTTCGATATCCGGGCGTCGCCCCAGTTCGACGAATCGAGAGCGCTGACCGAATGGCACTCAGCGGCCACGGAACTGCTCGAGGCGACATCTTCGCCCTCACCGCGGCGTTTCCTCTGGACCGCCGACGCCGCCGATGGCGCACGCGACTACCTCGGTGCGAATGCTCAGGCGGGCTGGCCGGATGAACGGAGCGCTCGCGTGACCTGGTCCGATCAGCTCGCCGCCGTTTTCGAAGTGGATCGCCCCGCTTACGAGTCGGCGCGTCGGATGCTTCAAGCCGGTCAGCCCATGGCGTTGAGCTACCGCGTTCTCGCCCGAAACGGGGATGTTCTCGCCGTCGACGATGTGGCCCATCCGGTGATCCAAGGCGATGGCGCAATCCGGATGTTCGTCGGTGAAAGCGCGATCCGAGCGCTTCCCCGCACCGAAATCCTCATGATCGACCCTACGGATCGCGGCCAGCCGCTCGCGCGTCGCTTGCAAGATGCCGGGATCACAGTCCAGACGGTTGTGAGCCTTCCATCCGCACCCCGCACCCGAAAGACGACGAACGCGATCCTCTACTGCTCGTCCTCGACCGTCGCGGACATCCTGGAGATGGCTGACCGCGTCAAGCGGACATGGCCCCCCGTTCCGCTGGTCGTACTCGGAGATCCTGCGGCGTCGCCGAGCGCCATCATCACCCTGCATCAAGCCGGAGTGACCGATCTGATGTCCTATTCGGATAATGACGACAGCAACGTCTCGGCGATCCTGAAACACACCGAAAAATATCACGATTTCAACGCGCTCGACGACCTGCCTAGTAGAGCTGCCAGGGAGGCGATTTCCAGGCTTTCGGACCGCGAGCAGGAGATCCTGTCCCTGGCCGTCGGGGGCGGTACGTCCAAGACGATCGGGCGCGCATTAAAGCTTAGTCCCAGGACGGTCGACTATCATCGCGGAAAGGCTTTGGACAAACTGGGACTGCGCACGGTCAGCCAGGCGACAGACCTTTTCACGCCGGAACGGCCCTACCCGATCAAATCGAAGACTGTTCGAAAGTAGAACCCTCGCGCGACATCTAGGGATTCGAAAACACGTCACGATTGTGTCCGAGCGGGCATTAGCCTCTCCAGTCGGGAGCCGCCTCTGCGCCTTCCGACGCTGGGAGGTTAGGAATGCAAACTCATTCGACGCTCGACAGACTGCCGACATTGAGGGGCGCAAACTTGGCGACGCGGCTGCTGGTCGCCGCCCTCTACGCCTTGGGCGCAGTCTTGCCTCTTGGCGTATTCGCCGCCGCGCCGGCACGGGCGCAGACAAGCATCGTGGACATCTGCACGGGCGTCGCGCTCCCAAGGTCCGCGGTCACCGACGTTATACGCCCTGTGATCACGGGCATCGCCAGCCCCATCGAAAACAGCGTCAACGGCCTATTGTCGGTTTTGGCCCCGCGCCTGGCGCTCAACGCGACCACGCTGCTCGACGACGCCGCCCGCGGGCGGGACATCACGTTGCGCGTGCTCGACGTGAACGGCAATGTCGTCGATGCAGCCAATAGCTGCATTAACCAGGCCGACGCCTTCACCCTCTCCAACGAGGCGGGGATTTCCATCGGCGGCAACCGGATCACCGGGCTGGGCTCTGGCGGCGCGGTCGCCATCGCCGGCGAGCTCAACTCCATCGCCTTCGGCAACGGCTCTCGCACTGCGGCCACTTCGGCCGACGCAATCGCCCTGGGTCGCACGGCGCGCGTGCTCGCTAATGCGGGGCGGTCCGTCGCCCTGGGCGCCGACGCCTCTGTCGGCGTGTCCAACAGCCTGGCGCTGGGCGCCAGCAGCGCCGCCCTGAGGGGCGCACTCGCCGACTATGCGGCGACGGGACTGTCCACGCTTCAGACCTCGGTCGGCGAGGTGTCTTTCGGCGCGGCCGGGGCGGAACGTCAGCTTACCAACATCGCCGCCGGCTCAGACGACACAGATGCGGTCAACGTCGGCCAGTTGCGTGGGGTGTCGACCAACCTTCAGGCTCTGGCCGACTTGGCTGTCACCTATGACGATCTCAGCGCCTCGGTCCTGACGCTTGGGGGGCTTGGCGGAACGCGGATCACCAATCTGACGCTGGGCCAGCTGGCCGCCGGCTCGACCGACGCCGTGACGGGCGGCCAATTGTTCGGCCTGGGATCCAGCTTGGCCGCGGAAATCGGCGGAAGCACCGCCTTCGATCCCGCGACGAGCACGATCAACATCGGCCTGACCTACGACGGCGTGGTCTACAGCACGGTGCAACAGGCGCTTGATGCAATCCTCGCCGCGCCCGGCGGCGGAACGCCCTTCCTGGCGGTCAACTCCGCCCTGGGCGGGGCGCTTGCCGCGGGCGTCAACGCCACAGCCGTCGGACCGGCCGCCTCTGCCGCCGCCGACAACAGCGTGGCCCTGGGCGCCGCCAGCCTCGCCGATCGCGGGGCCCTGGCTGGCTATGCCGCCCTTGGTCTCAATGCGCTACAGACCTCCGCTGGCGAAGTGTCGCTTGGCGGCGTCGGTTCGGAGCGTCAGCTAACGCATGTCGCGGCCGGCTCAGAGCTGACAGACGCGGTGAATGTCGGCCAGCTGCTTGGCGTCTCGAACGACCTGCAGGTCTTGGCCGACATCGCCGTCGCCTATGACGATCCCACGGCGGCCAGCCTGACGTTGGCCGGCGTCGGGGGCACGGTCATTTCCAATGTGTCGGCGGGCGACCTCGCCGCCGGCTCCACCCAGGCCGTCAACGGCGCCCAGCTGTTCGCGACCAACACCCAGGTTTCGCTGAACACCACGGCCATCACCAATCTAGGGACGGATCTCAGCGCCCTGTCCGACACGGCTGTGATGTATGACGACCTGCTGGCCGGTCGCGTGACCCTGGCCGGCGTCAACGGCACGGTTCTCGCCAATGTCGCAGCCGGCGCCCTGAACGCGACCTCGACCGAGGCCGTCAACGGCGCCCAACTGTTCGCCACCAACGCCCAGGTGTCGCTGAACACCACGGCCATCAGCAATATAGGGACGGATCTCAGCGCCCTGTCCGACACGGCTGTGATGTATGACGACCTGCTGGCCGGTCGCGTGACCCTGGCCGGCGTCAACGGCACGGTTCTCGCCAATGTCGCAGCCGGCGCGCTGAACGCCAACTCCGACGAGGCCGTGAACGGCGCCCAACTGTTCGCCACCAACGCCCAGGTCGACATCAATACGAGCGCCATCACCAATCTGACCACCAATCTCGGCTCCCTGTCCGACACGGCCGTGATGTATGACGACCTACTTGCCGGTCGCGTGACCTTGGCCGGCGTCAACGGGACCGTGCTCGCCAATGTCGCCGCAGGCGCCCTGGACGCCAACTCCGACGAGGCCGTCAACGGCGCCCAACTGTTCGCCACAAACACCCAGGTGGCCCTGAATACCGACGCCATCGCAAATATCGCCGCGGTGTCGGCATTGGCGGTCGTCTACGACGATCCCAGCTTCGACACCCTGACGCTGGCCGGCGCCGCCGGCACCACTATCAGCAACGTGGCGGCCGGCGAGCTCAGCGCGGCCTCGACCGAAGCGGTCAACGGCGCCCAGCTGTTCGCGACCAACGCCCAGGTGGCGGACAACACCGCCGACATCGTCACCAATACGACCGCCATCACGACGATCACCAACAATCTGAACAATGGCGCGGTCGGCGTGGTGCAGTATTCGAACGCCGCCGATCCGACGGTTCCGAACGGCGGCGTCGCCACCAACGACGTAACGCTCGTCGGCGCCCTGACCGGTCCGGTGGGCCTGCATAACGTCGCGGCCGGCCTGATTGCGACCGGGTCAACCGATGCGGTGAACGGAGGCCAGGCCTTCGCGCTCGGCCAGAGCCTCGCCACCGGCTTCGGCGGCGGCTCCGCCTTCAATCCGCTGACCAACACCCTGGACGTCGCCATCACCTACCAAGGCGTCCGATACGCCAGCATCCAGGCCTTCCTGAACGCCCTGTCGGCGGCTCCGGTCGGCGGCGGCTCCAGCGCCTATCTGGCCGTCAACTCCAACCTGGCTCCGGCGACTGCTCAAGGTCAGGACGGCGTCGCCGTCGGCCCTGAAGCCCAGGCTGTCGCCGACAACAGCATCGCTCTTGGCGCAGGCAGCCTTGCGGATCGCACCGCCCAGACCGATTACGTCGCCCTGGGTGTCACGGGCTTGCAATCCTCGGTCGGGTCGGTGTCGTTCGGCTCGGCGGGCGCCGAACGGCAGCTGACCAACGTCGCCGCGGGCACGGCGGCGACCGATGCGGTCAATGTCGCCCAACTTCAAGGCGTCTCGAACCGCGTAGATGCCTTGGCGGGGACCGCCGTGTCCTACGACACGACCACCCGCGACACCCTGACCCTTGCAGGGGCCAACGGCACGACCATCACCAATGTCGCCGCAGGGCAGGTCAACGCGACCTCGACGGACGCGGTCAACGGATCGCAACTGCACGCCACCAACACGCAGGTCGCGCTCAACACCACGGCGATCACCAATCTGACCAACAACATCGCCAACGGCGGCCTGGGCCCCGTGCAATATAGCGACGGCGATGATCCCGAGACGCCGAACGGCGGCGTCCGCTCCGACGACCTGACCCTGGTCGGCGCCAGCGGCGGCGCGGTGGGCCTGCATAATGTCGCCAACGGCCGTATCGCCGCCGGCTCCACCGACGCCGTCAACGGCGGCCAAATCTATCAACTGGCCTTCGCGGCGACCAATGCGGTCCAGTACGACACCGACGCGAACGGCGGTCGCACGAACAGCATCACCTTCCAGGGCGGCGACGCCACCGCCCCGGTGACGCTAAACAATGTCGCGGCCGGCGCGGTTACAGCCACCTCTACAGAGGCGATCAACGGATCACAGCTTTTCCAGACCAACCAGGCCGTCGCGACGGCCCAGACGACGGCCGACAACGCGCTCGCTCTGGGTCAGAACTCGCTTCAGTACGCCGATCAAGGCCAGACCCGTGTCGTCCTGGGCCGCAGCAACGGACCTGCCGTCACCGTAAGCAACGTCGCGGCTGGGGTCGTCGACACCGACGCCGTCAATGTGCTCCAACTGCGGGAGAGCATGAACGAAGCGATCCAGCAGTCGAACACCTACACCGACATGCGGCTGGCGGCGGTCAACTACAACGTTCAGGAAGTTCGCAAGCTGGCCTTCGCCGGCACGGCGGGCGCCCTGGCGGCGGCCGGGATGCCGCAGATCGCCGAGCGCGGAAAGTCGATGTTCGCGGTCGGCTACGGAACCTACGAGGGCCAGTCGGCCATGGCCATGGGCTATTCCCGCGCCCTGGGCGACGGCTCCATGGTCTTCCGGGCCGGCGCCACCTTCGACACCCAGAACCACGTCGGCGCCAACGCCGGCGTCGGCTGGCGGTTCTGACACGGGGCGGGGAAATGGAGGCTTCCCCCGCTCCTTTTCGTCAACGCAACGGATTAGAGACAGCACGCATCCCCTCGCTTTTCCGCGATGAACGACGACGATTTCGCAGCGATGAAGGTCCGCTTCATTGCGGCAGGCGACAGGCTGACAGATCTTCAGCTCCTGGAACTGGCTGACTGCTACCATGAGATGCTCAGGCAACGCCGGACCGGTCGCAGACATCAGCCGTCGTTTGGCTCCTCTGACCGAGATCGGATCGCAGCTGAACCTCGGACCTTCTGACGGCCGACGATGTCTCGCGGCGGCGATCCCGATCTGCGAGATGCCCCAGATCCAGAAGACGAAAACGACCGCTCCGAAGCGGAAACAATCGGGCTGGGAACTTTCACCTGCCGATCCGCCGACGAGAGCGGCAACGGCACGACCGGGGCTTTTATCAAGCGGCGGCGCGCGGTCCCCAGTGGGGGAAGGGGTCGTCGAACTTGGCCCAGCCCTTGGGCCCGCGCTCCATCTCGAACCGGGTCAGAAGGGCCGCGTCGAACATCGAGGTCAGCAGGTCGCGATTCATGTCCTTGCCGATCAGCACGATCTCCTGACGCCGGTCGCCATAGGGGCGGCGCCAGATCGCTTCGATCGATTTCAACCAGTCCGCGTCGTCGTCGGGCCAGCGGTCGCGCGGCGCCGAGGCCCACCACAGGCCGCCCCACTCATGTTCGGTCACGGCGCCGGCCTGACTCCAGGACCCCACATAATCCATGCGGCTGGCCAGCCAGAAGAAGCCCTTGGAGCGCCAGACGCCCGGCCATTCCCGGTGCAGAAGGTCATGGAAACGGCGCGGGTGGAAGGGCCTGCGCGCCCGATAGACAAAGGTGGAGACGCCATATTCCTGGGTCTCGGGCGTGACCTCCCCGCGCAGGGCCTGAGACCAGCCGGCCGCCTGTTCGGCGCGCGCCATGTCGAACAGGCCCGTACCGATCACCGCCCTCAACGGGACGGCGCCGCGCACCGCCTCTACGATCCGGGCGCGGGGGTTGAACTGGCCCAGCATGGCCCGCAGCACGCCCTTCTGCGTCTCGTCCAGCAGGTCGACCTTGTTCAGCACGATGACGTCGGCGAACTCGATCTGGTCGATCAGCAGATTGGCGACCGTGCGCTCGTCGTCCTCGCCCATGTGTTCGCCGCGGGCCTTCAGCCGGTCGGTGGAGGGATAGTCGCGGTGGAAGTTGAAGGCGTCCACCACCGTCGCCATGGTGTCGATCCGCGCCAGATCCGACAGGCTGAAGCCGCCCTCGTCGCGGAAGTCGAAGGTGGCGGCGACCGGCATCGGCTCGGAGATTCCGGTGGATTCGATAAGCAGGTGGTCGAACCGCCTCTCGCGCGCCAGCTTACCCACCTCGATCAGCAGATCCTCGCGCAGGGTGCAGCAAATGCAGCCGTTCGACATCTCCACCAGCCGCTCCTCGGTGCGCGACAGGTCCGCGCCGCCGCCGTCGCGCACCAGGGCCGCGTCGATGTTCACCTCGCTCATGTCGTTGACGATCACCGCGACCCTCAAGCCGTCGCGATTGGCCAGCACGTGGTTCAACAGGGTCGTCTTCCCGGCCCCGAGAAAGCCGGACAGGACTGTGACGGGCAATTTGGGAAAGGCGGACATGACGATCTCTCTTGAAGCCTGACAGCGAGGCGGCTAGAAGCGAATGTTATGTTATAACATATATAGACATCAAGGTTTTTATGGCGGTTGGCGCTGTCGTTCAGGGGATGAGTCCCACGGTCTTCACCACCCTGGTCGAACCCCAGGTCAGGATGGCGGTCTGGTCTCGTCCGGCGCCAGCCGAGGTCGACGGACCGGACGACTTCGAGGCCGTGTGGAACGGCCTGCGGATCGCTTCGTCGGGACCGGCGCCCGGCTGGCTGATGAACGACATCCTGGGGCTGGGCGACATCCTGTCCGCCGTCAGCGGCGGCCGGACATGGCGGGCGCGCTTCGGCACGGCGACCACGCGCGTCTGCCCCCGGTTTCACCAGGATGCGATCTCCGTGCGACTGATCGCGACCTACGAAGGACCGGGCACGGAATGGGCTTTCGCTAGCGATCTCGGCGAGGATATGGACGCCCGCCGCGCCGAAACACGGGGTCGTATCCGCACCCTGCACCCCGGCGATATCGCCATCCTGAAAGGTTCGGCGCCAGGCTGGGAGTGCTGGCCCGAGTTTCCTGTCGTGCTGCATCGCTCCCCGCCGGCCAGCCGCAAGGCGATCCGGCGGGTGCTGACCATCGACGTCTTGCAGCCTGAGGGTTAGCGGCTTCGGTGGTGTCAGAGTGAGCTTCGTCGCCTCCACTTAGGCGGAATATCAATCAGGGTGAGGATTTCGCCCGCGCTAGAATGGGCGATCCAAAGAAGCGCCTTCGCTTCCAGCGACGCCTGGCCGGCGGCCGCTTTCACATGGATCAACGCTCCGCAACCTTGAGGCCGGAAACGGACACAGGAAACCGCGACTTGGCGTTGCGGTTTTCATCACATCGACGCTCGCCGCGAGACTTGGATCATGACCTCGAATCCGCCTGCCCGCCCGATCAAAGCCGACTCTCGACGCAGCTTGGCCCAAGGGGGCTTGGGAGGCTTGGAGGACGAACTTCTCGAAGACGGTCAGGAAGAAGTGTTTTCTCGCGCGGAGGTCGAAAACGGCGCGATCGAACACCACTCCGGTGAACCGCCCTGCCCCGACAATTTGCGATCATGACCGCCGGTCTGAAAAAACCGATACCTTCCAACGCCGCGCATCTCTGTATCGATATGCAGCGACTGTTCGTGGAAACCACAGAATGGCGAGCGCCGTGGGCGGAATGCATTCTGCCGGTCATTGTCGAGCTTTGCGAAGCCCGACCGGATCGCGTCTGGTTCACCCGCTTCATTCCCGCCGCCAACCCAGCCGACGCCGTCGGCGCATGGGTCGGCTACTGGGAACACTGGTCGTCGATGACGCTCGAAGCGCTTGACCCGGGCCTGATCGACCTCGCCCCGCCCCTTCAGCGATTTGCGCGGCACGAGCGTGTGGTGGACAAGCGCGCCTATTCGCCCTGGTTCGGTGCCGCGCTGCACGAAAAATTGCAGCACGCCGGCGTCGACACGATCCTGATCACCGGCGCCGAAACCGATGTGTGCGTTCTCGCCGCCGTGCTGGGGGCCGTCGATCTCGGCTATCGCGTGGTCGTGATCACGGATGCAGTTTGCAGTTCGGCCGATGGGCCGCACGACAACCTGCTCGCCCTCTACAGCGACCGATTCAGCCAGCAGGTGGAAACTGCGGACAGCCAAGAGGTGCTGTCGAGCTGGCGCGGATGAAGTCCGGCCCGTCCATTCTCGGCTACCAGATTCGCTACGTTGAGGGCGAGGATCCCGAGACGCTGATCGCGGCCGACATCACCGACGCCATGCACCAAGCCCGCCAGCGCGCCGAACTTAATGGCGCGGCCCTCGCCCTGTGGCGCGACGGTGTGCTGATCGCTGAATGCCCGCCTTCAACGACCGCCTCGGTCAATGACGGACCATCCGACCTTATCGCCCAGCTAGTCGAGGCGGGAGTCGATGTCTTCCCCGCCCCAGCGCAAGCGCGGCGGGAATGACGACCGGCAAATCCGTTCCGGACTGGCGACCGATCAGTCCGCCGGAAGAGCGCGGCGCCCGAGATGGCGCACTTCCCGCCTATGTGGCCAACGGCATGATCGGATTGCGCGTACGGGAGATGGCGCTCGCCCCGGGCATGACCATTGTCAACGGCGTCGTCGGCGAAGACCCGGAACGCCGTATCGAGGCCGGCGCGCCCGTCCCCTATCCGCTGGAAGCCGATGTTTGCATCAATGGCGTCTGGCTGTCGGACCAGCCCTGGTGCGTGGGCGACCTGCGCCAAACCTATGATTTCGCGACCGCCGAACTGACCAGCCGCTGGCGCGCCCATATGGCCGGCGTGATCGCCGATATCGAGGTCGTCACCTTCGCCAGCCGCACGGCGCCGGCCGTGGTCATGCAGGAGGTCTCCGTGCGGCCAGACGCGCCATGCCACATCCGCCTGCGCGCCCGAACCTCGACCGCTGATCTGCGAGGGCGGATTGTTCGGCGCCGAACCGACACGCCCGGAGAGACAGAACCCGCCTGCGACGGCTCTCTGCTGTGGTCGACCGAAGGCGACCTGTCGACCTGCGGGATCGCGCTGTGGACGGAGGCGGAGCCGGCGGCCGGACGTGACGTGACGCGCTGGGATGCGTCAGGCCCGCTGCAAACCACCTACGATTTGGGCCGGGTAGGCAAGCTCGGCGCGCGCCTGCGGCAGATGGCGGCCCTGGTTCCATCCCTGATCCATGCGCGACCCGACGAAGAGGCGGTGCGTCGGGTCTCGCGCGCGGCGCAGACCGGGTTCGAGCTGCTGCGTTCCCGCAACCGCAACGCCTGGCGTGAGCTGTGGCGGGCTCGGATCGTCGTGACGGGCGCAGAGCCGACGCATCAGCCCTGATCGACGCGGCCTTCTTCTATCTGAACAGCTCGGTCCACGCCGCCTCGCCCGCCGCGACCTCGATCTTCGGCCTGGCCGCCTGGCGCGACTACTCCTACTATTTCGGCCATGTGATGTGGGACATCGACGCCTTCTGCGTGCCGCCTTTGATCCTGAGCCAACCTGATGCGGCGCGCGCCTTGCTGGACTTTCGATCGCGCGGCCTAGCGGCGGCGGCGTCTAATGCGCGGCTGTCCGGTCGTCAGGGTCTTCAGTCCCCGTGGGAAGCGGCGCCTTTGACGGGGCAGGAGGCGACGCCCGGCGGCGGTTCGGGGGCCGCGCATGAGGATCACGGCTCTCTACACGTGGCGCGCGCCTTCGGCCTGTTCGCCGACGCCACCGGGGACGAGGCCTTCTTGCGCGAACAGGCCTGGCCCGTGTTGGAAGGCGTCGGGGACTGGATCGTCAGTCGATTGACCCTGACGGGCCGCGGCTACGAACTGAAACGCGCCACGGGACCGGCGGAGGTTTCCGATCCACCGGACAACGACGCCTTCACCTTGATGTTGGCCGACGATGTGCTGTCGCGAGCCATCGACGCCGCGCGGTCCCTGGGACGAACCCCGCCCGCATCATGGCAAGCCATTCGCGAAAACCTGTATCTTCCGATCCGGTCGGACGGAGCGATCGCGGCCCACGACGACTTCCGCGTCGACGAGCCCAAGGGCGCGACGCCCTCGCCGTTGGCGGGTCTGTTTCCCGACGGACACCGAGCCGAGCCAGCGACGGCGCGCCGGACGCTCGAACTCTATCTGTCTCACTGGCAGGCCTATGTCGGCGCGCCGATGTTCCCGGCGCTCTATGCCGCCTGGGCCGCGATGGCGGGGGACCGGGCGTCGGCCCTTGAGCTGTTCGAAGCCGGATACGCCGCCTATGACGCCGGCCGTTTCCACCAATGCCTGGAATACCGTCCGGACCATCCGGACAGCGAAACGGCGGCAGGCCCCTTTTTCGCCAATCTGGGCGGCATGCTGATGGGGCTGATCTATGGTCTGACGGGCCTGGAGGCGCGAGGCGAGCCGACGGCCTGGCCGACGCGGGCCGCCATATTGCCGTCGGGCTGGAAGGCCATCACGATTGAGCGGATATGGCTGGGCGACCGATGCGTTCGCCTGAACGCCGAGCATGGGGCGCGGGCCACCCTCACCTCGCTCTGACCGGCAGGACAGGGAGGCCCCGACGGCCGCGATCCCCTCAGGCCGCCCTGGAGGACGTCGAGACCGCCTCCCCCTCGACCTCCGGCGCGTGCCGCAAGCAGCAGGCGTGGGCAGCCAGCACGGTGCGATCCAGCACAATGGTTCGGCCGCGCACCGTGCGGATCGCGCCCGCCGTCCGCAGGGTCTGGCACGCGCCGTTGACGCTGCTTCGGCGCAGGCTCAGCATTTGGCCGACATCGGCCTGACACAGGGGCACATCGGCCCCATCGCAGGCGGCATCCATTTCCAGCAGCAGGCTGGCCACACGCGATACGGCCGGATGCGCCATGGCGCAGGCCAGGCGCCTCTCCAGGATGCGCGTTCGCCGAACGCCTGCGGACAGCAGGAACCGCAGCCCCTCGTCGCCCGCCTCTCGCAGGAAGCCGACGAGCGGCGCCCGATACAGCGTTCCCCCCGTCAACCAGCGCCCGGACGCGCCGCCGCCCAGGTCAACCAGATCACCCGCCGCCGCGACCCCGGCGTTGACCCTGCTCTGATCCACTCGCAGCAGCAGACAACCGGACAGGACCACACCGATCTCACCGTCGGGTGTGAACGGATCGCCAGCGCCCGGCGCGCGGATTTCGCCCAGGCGAAGAGCGCGGCTGCGCCGTTCGAACGACAGGGGTTCAAACGCGCGCCACAGGCTTAGGACGTCTTCGCGCAAGGGCTGGGAGTCGGTCGGCGTATCGTCGGATGTCGAGAGAACGGCCATCCCTCAACAATACGTCCCTGACGAACCGCCGCATTCACATGCGTTAAGCCGCGTCTTGTCAGAATAACGTCATTCAGTCTTCGTCGTCTTCGAAACGCGTGGTGGACCCCGCGCCCGGCCCGGCCCCCAGATCGGCGCCGGTGACCGGATTGCTGTCCGGATCGGACGTGGTGCGAAGCGCGAACGCCGTCACACTGTCGGTTTGCGCGGCCGATAAGGCCACGCTGGCCGACCCGTCTCCGCCGTCGACGGCGGACTGGGCGTCGCGATCGTCGACGAACTCCCACTGTTCGCCCTGATTCCAGGGGCCGCGCGCATCGCCCTCGCCCTGGGACATGTCATAGTATTTGTCGGCGAAGTCCGGCAGACCGCCCAGCTTGCCAGCCGGGAAGTTCGGCTCCATCGCGTACAGGGCCTTTTCGAACGACTTTTGGTGGGCGACCTCGCGGGTCATCAGAAAGGCCAGGGCGTCCTTCACCCCGGGATCGTCGGTGCAGTTGATCAGCCGCTCATAGACGATCTTGGCCCGCGACTCGGCGGCGATGTTGGAGCGCAGGTCGCAGGCCGGATCGCCGATGGAGTCGATGTAGGCCGCCGTCCACGGCACGCCGGCCGAGTTCACCAGAGCGGGCGCGCCGCCGTAGAAGATCGAGGTGGTGTGGCTTTCGCCGCCCGCGTTCAGAGAAGCGTAGAGATCGGCCTCCTCCATCGCCGCCTCGGCCAGCTGGCCCTTGATGCCTCGGTTCAGCATCGACACGATCGATCCGATCACTTCCAGGTGGCTGAGTTCTTCGGTGGCGATGTCCAGGAGCATGTCCTTGCGGCCGGGATCTTCGTCCGCCAGCGCCTGGGTGAAATAGCGCATGGCGGCGGCCAGCTCGCCCTGCGGCCCGCCGAACTGTTCGAGCATCAGCGTCGCCAGGCCGGGGTTCGGCTCGGAGACGCGGACGGTGTACATCAGTTTCTTGTTGTGCATGAACATTGGGGAGGGTCCTCTCGATTCAGTCGAGGTAACCGGGCCTCGGATCGCCTGTTCCGAAGGTCGCTTGTTGGGCTTTAGCCCCTGAACAGCGAGGCTTGTTCGCCGCTCCCATAAGCCATGCACGGAATTGGACACTCGGAACGGGCCGCCGAAAGGCGGCCTTGAACCTTCTTTTCGAGGAGGTCTCCATGTCTATTGTCGACAAGGCGCTCGCCGCCGTCACGCCGCAACCCAGCGAAGAAAAACGCGCCCAGGCGACGGCGGAAGCCCGGGCCGCCGCCTCGCCCGGGGACTGGCTGTCGATGGTGCTGGATCACCATGACGAAATCCGGTCAGCTTTCGCCGCCGGGCGCGCAGCGACGGGCGCGGCGGATCGCACGGCGGCGTTCAAGGCGCTCGCTCTGGTGCTGAACGGCCATTCGCTGGCCGAGGAGTTGGTTCTGTATCCTGCCATGGGTCAGGCCGGCGAAAAGATGCACGCCGCCCACGCCTATCTGGAACAGACCACCGCCAAGGCGCAGATGGCCGAGCTTGAGAACATCGCGCCGTCCAAACAGGCCTGGCTGGACAAGTGGGAGCATATCGAAGGCGCTGTCCTGACCCACATGTTCGAAGAAGAGAGCGATTGGTTCCCGACGCTGAAAGCCAAGGGCGAGCATCAGCCGCGTCTAGGAGCCCGCTACGCCGAGGAGTTCGGCCGCTATGTCGGCGCGCCGAAGTCCCAAGCCGCCTGATTCCGACTGTTCAACGAAAAGGAGGCATCGACCATGGCCGAACCCCTATCGACCGACGCCGATGTTCAATCGCCGGCCTTCAACGACAAGGACGAGGTGGAGGGCGCCTATGACGCCACCAGCGTCCGCGCCGTCATGATCAACCGGCCGCGTCAGGACCTGTACGACTACTGGCGCGACTTCCGAAACCTGCCCAGCTTCATGGAAAACGTGAAGGCGGTCGAGGTGCTGGGCGATGCCCGTTCGACCTGGACGGTCGCCGGTCCCGCCGGGGCTGAGATCGAACTGGTCAGCGAGATCACCGAGGACCGGCCCGGCGAGTACATCGCCTGGCGCTCGACCGAGGACAGCGACGTCGATCACGAAGGCTGGATCGCGTTTCGCGACAACGCCTTCGGGCGCGGCACGGAAGTCCGTGTTCTGATCAGCTACGATCCGCCCGCCGGCGCCGTCGGCAAACTGGTCGCCAAGGTGATGCAGCGCGAGCCTCGGGTTCAGGCTCGGCGCGAGCTGCGGCGCTTCAAACAGCTGATGGAGACGGGTGAAATCTCGACGTCCAAGGCCCCCAACGCGGCGCCGCGCGCCGACCGTCATTTCTGATCCCCGGAAGGAAATCCCATGCGCGCCTTGACCTGGCACGGCAAACACAATGTTCAGGTGGACACGGTTCCCGATCCGCAGATCGTCAACCCCCGCGACGCGATCATCAAGATCACGGCGACGGCCATCTGCGGTTCTGACCTTCACCTCTACGACAGCGTCATTCCCGGCATGTCCAATGGCGACATCCTGGGCCACGAGTTCATGGGCGAAGTCGTCGAGATCGGCCGGGGAAACACCCGCCTGCAGGTCGGGCAGAAGGTGGTCGTTCCGTTCGTGATCGCCTGTGGATCGTGTTTCCACTGCGGCAAGCAGCAGTTCTCAGCCTGCGACAACTCCAATCCGGCCGACAAGTCCGACGCCTCGGAGATCGCCTACGGCTATCCCGCCGCCGGCCTGTTCGGCTACTCCCATCTGACCGGCGGCTATGCCGGCGGCCAGGCGGAATATGTGCGCGTTCCCTATTCCGATATCGGCCCGATCGTTGTGCCGGAGGGGATCGAGGACGAGCGGGTCCTGTTCCTGTCGGACATCTTCCCGACCGGCTGGATGGCGGCGGAGAACGCCGAGATCGAGCCCGGCGATACGGTGGCGATCTGGGGATGCGGCCCGGTCGGCCTGTTCGCGATCAAGAGCGCCAGACTGATGGGCGCAGGCCGGATCATCGCCATCGACCACCATCCCCGCCGGCTGGAACTGGCCCGAGCCAATGGCGCGGAGGTCCTCAACTATCACGAGGTGAAGGTGCGCGAAGCCCTGGTGGAGATGACCGCGGGCATCGGACCGGACGCCTGCATCGACGCGGTTGGGATGGAGGCGCACGGCTTCGCCCCCGACAACCTCATCGATGCGGTCAAGCAGGAGACCAAACTGGGCACCGATCGCCAGCATGTGCTGCGCGAAACCCTGTTGGCCTGTCGGAAGGGCGGACGTGTCTCGATCCCCGGCGTCTACGGCGGCATCGGCGACAAACTGCCGATCGGCGCGCTCATGCAGAAGGGCCTGACCATCAAGACCGGCCAGACCCATGTTCAGAAATATCTGCCCGCGCTTTTGCAGCTCATCCTGGACGGCAGGATCGACACGACCGACCTCATCAGCCACCGGCTGCCGCTCGAGCAGGCGCCCGAGGCCTACAAGAATTTTCACGACAATCCGAACGAATGGACCAAGGTCGTGCTGACGCCGCACGGCTGACGATCACCAGGACCGCCCGCCGAGCTCCACTCGGCCTGGGCGGCCTGCGTCTGCACCGCCGTCGCCACCCGGGACAAGGGCGGCGCGGTCGTCAATGTTCGGCGTAGACGAGACGTCCCTCGAAGACGGGGACGCCTTCGGCGTCGCGGACAGCGATCACGAGGGTCGCGTCGCCGCGATCGCGCGCGTCGATAAACATCTCCGCGAGCGCCTGTCGGGCCAACCGGCGCGCCGCCCTCACGGTCGGACAGTCGACGCCGATCGGGTCGTGTCGGGCGCCGGCCTGATCGATCGCATCGAAGAAATACCGCATCTCATACCTGGGCGTTCGGCTTCGTGCCTCCAAGGTGAAGATAGGTCGGGTCGAAACCCGCAAACGCCGCAAGGCGCTCGACGTTCGGAATTCTTACGTATCGCCCCGCGGTCTGGATCAGATCCTCTCCCCGCAACGCCATGAGCGTGCGGTTGACATGGACCGGGCTCATCGCCGTCATGTCGGCCAGCTGCGTCTGGGTCAGCGGCAGGTCCAAGCCGTCCGCATCCGCGGCGCCGACGGCGCGAAGACGGGCGTGGAGTTTGCAGATCAGATGCGCCAGCCGCTTATCGGCAGGCCGCTGGCCGATGTTGACCAGCCATTCGCGGAGCGTGCCCTCGTCCGCCAGGGTCGCCCAGTTGAAGGCGAGATTGATCCTCGGATTGTCCGTCAGGCGGTTGATGCGCGCCGGAGAGATCTGCGCCACCTTGGCGTTGGTCAGGACCCCGATGCCATGATCCATTTCGGTCAGGATCTGGACATGCAGATCGCACATGTCTCCGGGAACGAAGATCGCCATCACCTGGCGCTCTCCCCCGTCCAGAAGCTTGTAGCGGCATCCCCAGCCCTCGAGCACGACATGCACGTTGCGGGGGACCTCGCCTTGCGGCGACACATCCTCTCCGGCCTTGAACGCGCAAACGTCCTGGACCGCGGCGCGCAGCTCGGCCCGATCGTCCTCGGTTAGGTCTGCGCCGTGCTCGAGCTTGCGGATGAAGGGGTCGATCATAAGGCTCGCCTCATCGTTCCTGCCCGACCTTAACCGGGGCACGCGGGGATTGCACCTTTGATCGCGCCCCCGAACGGCGATCCATCAAAGCGTCGGAGCTTAACGCAGGTTAGTGAGACGAAGACGGACTTGAGTCATGCCTGTCGAATGGCGATGTTCTCCGGCCCGAAACTTCGACGCGCGCGGTCCTCGAACGGCCGTTTCGACCGCCTGACGGCCTGGCTCATCGCGCTGGTCTGCGCCGGTGTCGCGACGGCCCTGGTCGTCGATACGCTGATACGGCTTCAAGGCTGACGGCCCGACGGATCGCCGCCGAACGCGTCTTGCGCGCCGCATCCGCACGGGGCCGCTCGGCGCGAAGGCCGCCCCGTTGAAGCGCCGTCCGACTCCACAAACCGTCGTCGCCGTGTCAGCCTTGGCGCCCGGAGGACTGAAGATGGCGACGCGGAAGACTCTCATCAAAGCGCGGACCAGGGTCCGCCTCCAGCCCTTAGAGCCGCTCGCCCGACGACAGGTCTTGCGGTCATCCTGGCGGCTCTCGACGCGGCGCCGGAAACCCGCACGCACCTTCGCTGGCGCGATCAAGGCCGAGGCCGGGCAGGCCTTCGACAAGGAGGCGATCGCCTGATATGGCCGCTAAGCTGAAGGTCTTCACCTGGTCCGACGGCTTTCACGCCTTCACCGTCGCCACGACGTCGCGACCGAAGGCGCTTGCAGCCTGGGGCTCCAAGCAGGACCTTTTCGCGACCGGTCTGGCCCGCCCGCTCACGGGCGGTCCCGACCATGACGCCGCCCTGGCCGCCCCGGGCGAGGTGATCACGCGCGGTCTGGCGATCGATGTCGGCAAGATCGGCAAGGCCAGGCGATCCAGGACGCGCGGGCCGTCAAGGGCGAAGGCCGCCAGGATCAAAACGCTGCAAGCCGCGCTCGCCGATCTGGACCAGAGCCACCAGGCGGCGATGGCCGATTTCGACGCTCAACAGACCGCGCTTGATGCAGCGCGACGAAAGGCGGAGGCCCGCCACGCGACGGATCGCCAAACCCTGTTGGCGGATTTGGAGGCGGTCAGGGCCTCGGCCCTGACGTGACCCCCTGAAACTCCTCCAGGAATAGCTAGAGTCCGCCCTAACGAAGGACGGACAGAATGAAGCGATCAAGGTTCACGGATTGAAGGCTGGCGTATACGACAGCCGTAAACAGATCATCAGGATCCTGCGGGAGCAGGAGGCCGGTGTGGGAACGGCGGAGGTGTGCCGGCGTCACGGGGTCAGCTCTGCGACCTTTTACAAATGGAAGGCCAAGTTCGGCGGGCTCGACGTGTCTGAGGCTCGGCGGCTGAAGGCGCTTGAGGATGAGAATGCTCGGCTTAAGCGGATGCTGCCGGACGCGATGCTGGACAACGTGGCGCTGAAGGACCTGCTGGGAAAAAAGTGGTGACGCCGTATCCTAGGCGTTGATCGGACGAGCGTGCGCCATCAGGCGACGCGCCCGGGCGACGGCGCCCTGCGCGACCGGCTGAAGGCCCTGGCCCAGCAGCGTCGCCGGTTCGGCTATCGCCGCCTGCACGTCCTGCTGCGGCGCGAGGGCCATACGGTCAACAGGAAGCAGGTTCAGCGGATCTATCGCGAGGAGCGACTGACGGTGCGCCGGCGCGGCGGTCGGAAGCGAGCGATGGGCACGCGGCGACCACTGGACCTGCCGATGGTGGCCAACCAGCGCTGGTCATTGGACTTCGCCTCAGACCAGATGATGGACGGGCGGCCCTTCCGCATCTTGACGGTGATCGATAACTGCACCCGCGAATGCCTGGCGCTGGCGGCCGATACCTCGCTGTCGGGCGCAAGGGTCGTGCGGGAGTTGGACGCCGTCATCCGGCAGCGGGGCGGGGCCGGCCCGACACCATCGTCAGCGATAACGGCATGGAGTACACCTCGAACGCTGTCCTGGCCTGGGCCGACGACACCGGCGTCGGCTGGCATTACATCGCGCCGGGCAAGCCCCAGCAGAACGGCTTCAACGAGAGCCGTCTGCACCCGGCGCACGATCAGCCGGTTTCCGGCTTGGGAGAAGGCCCGTCCCGATATCCGATCGCGCGGGATCGATGCGCTCGGGGACACAAACGGGGGCGTCATCGACGTCTCGCCGGATGGCGAGATCGGGGGCGGCGAATAAAGCGGGGCCTCGGTCGAGGGGGTCGTTGACCACGCCCCCATCGCACTCTTGCAAATGCGATTGACTCGCATCCGCTTCATCATTAGCTCCGCCTTAAATCGTCTGGTGGAGGGGGCTTAATGCCGCGTAAACATCTTCTCACTTCGGCTGCGGCCGGACTGTTGACCTTGTTCGCCGCCGGGGCCTCGAGCGCCCAGTCCCAGGACCAGACGACGTCACTGGAGGAGATCGTCGTGACCGGCGAGAAGGCCGACAGATCGCTGCAGGACACCCCGACCAGCGTGCGCGGCGTATCCATGCTGCGGAACGTCACGCGCTCGGCGGCGGGGACAGGAGCCGGCGCGACGGCCGCGTCCTGCATCGCCCAGACCGGGGTCGCACCCCCCAGCAGAGCCGCAGCGATCGCCGCAGGCGCTATGCGTTTCCTCATCGCCTTCCCCGAACGGCCTGGATCGGAAGGATTTGCGGATGCTGGCGTGCCACCAGCGCCCCCGGTTGGAGTGCACGCTGCCTGAGAAGCCGAAGCGGTCGTCGGCCAGCGACGGATCCTCGTTGAAGATGTTGCGTGCGCCGACGCGAATGCGCGTGCCGCCGAACAGGCCGCTGCGAGGCAGTTGGTACTGGACGCAGAGATTGTGGGTCAGCCACCCGTCCACGATCCAGTACCGGTCGGAATCTAAGAAGGTCGCGTTGGTGTCGTAAAAGTCGGAGACGTCGCTGGAATACCAACCGGACGTCGAACGCCCCAGATTCCAGGTCAGGGACGCGGTCACCTTCCCTTCCGGCCGACCGTTGCCAAGAACTAGGTCCTCCACGCCGCCCACGTTGACGCCAGCGATCGCGCCGACGGTCAAGGCGTCCAGCAGAATCTGATGCTGTGCAGATTCATATATTCGTCCTTGATAGACAGCAGCGTGCCCACCGGGGCTAGGCCCGCCGCCGACGTCCCATCGGCGATCTGCTGGGCGTCCGGCGCCGCGCGGATTACGGTGGGATTGGAACTGCCGATCTGTCTCAGATAGTAGTCCATGATCAGATGATTGGCGCCGCCGAAAATGCCGACAAGGTTGTCCTGGCGGCTCTTTCCCGCGCTTCCTCAGCGGTCACCACATTGTCATCAGCCGGGAGGATTTCGGAGGATAATCGAGAAATCAGCGGCAAAAGGACGAACCCTGAACCTGCCCACCACAAGGGCGTTTGAGCCATTTCGAGCAACTGGAAAGAACCCTAAGGTTCGAGCTCTATGTCCCAGTAAAGGAAATTCGATACCGCTTATTCTCGCCCTATCATCCTGATAATGCTGAAATTTTCCGGGATTTGAAAAATCTCAGCGGCGATTGGTCACCATATGGTCACCAGAGAAAGGAAACGGCCAGCAACGCGGATCGCTTCCAACATCTCGAAATATCCTAGCACGTCCGGCGTTCCAAGTCGTGTGCGCGCCGGCTTGAGACAGTTGCAGACATCCGGAAATCATCTGTTCCCTACCGAAACGAGTGTAGGATCGCGCAGATCAGTCCACGTATGAGAAGGGGCTCAACGGAGGTATCGAAGAGGACCCCATACGGCGTCAGCTCGCCCGCCGCGGCGAACGCGCCGCTTGGTCTGACGCTCTAAGGGTAGACCCGGCCATGACATACGGCCGAGGATTGGTGACCCCGTACACGTCGTTCTGCGCGCGCCAGAGCGCGTGCGGTCGAATCCCAAAAGGACATAGCTGCTGATCGCTGACCGCTTCGTCCGTCGACGGCTGGCCGGGCGACGCCCTCGAGCCTATCTGATCTGGAATGCCAGCCACGATACCCGCCGATACTTCCGCCCGCCTCGCCCGGCTGAAGACCATCCTTCAGGGCGTTACGCCCAAGGCGTTCGAGGAGGTCGCGGCCGCCCTGATCTCGGAGCTGCTCGACGTCGGCATCGCCATGGCCAAGAGCGGATTCCAGCACGGAGGGGATGCGGGGTCCGCGGGGCGTCAGGGACGACGGTTCCGGATCGAGACGAAGCGCTATGCGGACGGGACGGACATCAGCAATCGCGAGCTGCTGGGCGAGATCGATCACGCCCTGACGCGGGACAGGGCGCTCGAAGGCTGGTTCCTCGCCGCCACCCGCAAGGCGTCCGAACAGCTGGAACAGGATCTGCTGGGCAAGAGCGATGAGCTTGGCCTCCCTGTCGTGGTGATCGACTGGAAGCCGGATACCTTCCCGGCGCTGGCCGCCTTGTGCACCTGCGCTCCGGACGTCCTCGACAGCCTGGTCAACACCGAGGCCGGGGATCTAGCTCGTGCTTTGACGTCGGACGGCGCATCCGCGCTGGCCCGCCTGAAGCGCGAGATGGAGACTTGGAACCTCGGCTTCGACCGGCTGCGGACGCTGAGCCATGATTATCTCGACGCGGCCTGGATGGATCCCCGGACGGCGCAGGCGGTCCTTGGACAGGACGTGGCGGGTGGTGCGGTGTCCACCACCATCGACCGGCCGGCGCTGAAGGAGGCCTTCAATGGCTGGTGGTATGGCCGTGCGGCCGAGGACGCCCCGGCGCTGGTTCTCGGAAGCGAAGGCGTTGGCAAGACCTGGGCGGCGGTCCAGTGGCTCATCCAGGAGTCGGACAGACAGCCGGTCGTGATCGTCGCGCCCTCGAGCGCCGTCGCCGGCCCGGCGGACATGACGTCGGCGGGCGTGAGGCGCTTCATCGGCGACCGGTTGTACGAGATCACGGAGAGCCGCGACCGGGACCACTGGCGGCTGCGCCTCGATCGCCTGATGCAGCGGCCGCCGGAAGAAGGACCGGTCCTAACCCTCGTGCTTGACGGCATGAACCAGGAGCCCTCGGTCCATTGGCTCGCTCTGCTGAAGACCCTCCAGCATCCGGCTTTCGCGGGACGCATTCGGGTGATCGCCACGACCCGTCCGCTCCACTTCACCGAACGTCTCCACAGACTTCAGGGTCTCCATGTGAGGCCCGTGGAGATCGAGGTTGGTGCCTATGATGCGTCCCCGGGTGGGGAGCTCGACCAGCGTCTCGCCCGCGAGGACCTCAGGCGCGACGATCTTCCGGGAGACCTGCTGGAGCTGGCCCGGACGCCGCGCCTGTTCAGCCTGGTCGTTCGTTTGCGTCATCGCCTGTCGGACGGCGGGCAGGTCGCCGTCATGAAGTTTTCAGCGAAGTAGGCGGCCGAATTCGAGGACCCGCAGGCGGCTTGGTAGAGGTTGCGCCCGACCACGAAGAGGCTGTTCTTCGCCATCTTGTTGACCGCTGCGGCGTCTAGGAGCCCAACAGCGGGATTTTGGCGATACCAGTCGTAAGTCTTCAGGCCCTGGATGACTTGGTGCGACTTTTTCGCCGGGTCGATGACGAACAGGCTGTCGGCCAGGGCCGTGCCATCGTACTCCTCGATGAGGTTGCCGAGGCTCATGTTGAAGTAGAATTCGCCCGACAGCGATGTGTGCTCCCAGGAGGTTTGCTTGCCCTTGGTAGCCGCCGCGACCGTGTTCCGCACCCGTTTGAACATCGTCTCGATTGAGCAATCGGGCGCTTCTATGTGCTGCAGGAGGGCCTCGGTGTATGTCCCGTTCCGGCCCGCACCGTCGGACGCGACCTCGCCTGGCGACGTCGCGAAACCGATGATCGTGCCCTTCGGCGCGTAGACTGAGGCCAAGCCTCGAGTGCCTGGCCCACGATGCCAAGCTTGTTCCCACGGGTTGTTGCGGCAGGCGTCGAGGATGATGATCTTCGTTGACGCCTGGGACTTCGCCATCACGTCGACAACCTTGTCGAGGGACAGCGAGCTGTGTTTGGCGTCGGTCTCGCTGTCCATGTCGGTATCGAGCGCTAAGAGGTAGTTGCTCCCCTCGATCTGCATGCCGTGGCCAGCGAAGAAGAAGAGCCCCACCTCGTGGGATTCGAGCAACTTCCGGAAGGCCTTGAGCTGCTTCTCCATCTCCTTTGCCGTGCAGTCGAGTGCCACAATGACCTCGAAGCCGTAGCCGTTAAGCTTCGCTCCAAGGTCCGTCGCATCGTTCAGCGGGTTGGCGAGATCGTCACCGTCCGGGTAGGCACCATTGCCGATCACCAGCGCCACCATGCTCCGCTTCAACTGTCGTGCCCTCCTAAGGCCGCGGCCGCATCGGCTGCACAATCAACGATACACGGCCTTCCATCTGAAAGGGACTGCCCTGTACCGGCCTTGCAGATGGGGAACACCAGGGTCTCATGGCTCTTCGGGCTTATTTCCGCTGACCGGACCTTCTCAACGTCCCCTTTGAGCCGATTTCGTTGAAAAAGGCCGCTTCTGAGATCGCCGCCAATATCGGACGCTGCGGTTTGCTCCCGCCTCATGCGGTCGCCGGCGTTGGTGGCGGGATCAGCTTGGCCAGTTTGCGCAGGTTCTGGGCGGTGGCGGCGAGGAGGAACTCGTCTTTGGCGCCGTTTGGTCCTCGCAGGCGCAGTCGGTCCAGCTTCAGGATGCGCTTGAGGTGGGCAAACAGCATCTCGACCTTCTTCCGTTCGCGCCGGGAGACGACGTAGGCGTCGGTCTTGGCAATGTCGCGGGCGAAGTCCCGTGCGCCTTCGTGAATGGAGCGGGTCACTTTCCGCGCCGGGGTATTGGGGCAGCAGCGGCTCTTTAGCGCGCAGGCGTCGCAATCCATTTTGCTGGCGCGATACCGATAGGTGTTGTCCGGCGGAGTATCGGGATGGTCCGCGCGGAAGGCTCGCCGATACTGCTTCAGTTCCTTGCCGCCCGGACAATGGTAGACGTCGGCGGCGTGGTCATAGGCGAAATCGCTGCGCGAGAAGGTCCCGTCGATCCGCTCGGCTTTGTCGATGACGGGGATGTGCGGCTCGATGCCCTGGTCGTGAACCAGCCAGTCGAGCATCTCGGCCGAGCCATAGGCCGTGTCCGCCGCCAGCCGGGCGGGCCACAGATCATGATGCTCGCGCGCACGCTCGATCATGGTACGGGCCGCCGTCACCTCGGCCTGACGCACCGCCGTGGACGGCTCGACATCGACGATGATCGCGTGGTCCAGGTCGATCAGGTAGTTGGTCGCATAGGCGAAGAAAGCCAGGCCCTTGTTGGCGCCGGTCCAGCGTGAGGCCGGATCGGCCGGCGAGATGAACTTGGGCGTCACCGGGGTCGCGCCGCCGAATGCCGCATCGTCCAGCACAGCCAGATACTCGTCGATGGCGCGGCTAGCGGCCTCGCGCGGCAAGCCTTGGTCCCCGGGCACGCAGCGCTGTCGGTTGGCGTCGGCCTTGATCAGGCTGGCGTCGACCGCGAAGCCTTCGCCGCCGACCAGACCCTCGGCCATGCAGCGCCGTAGCACCGTCTCGAACAGCTCGCGCAACAGATCGCTGTCGCGGAAACGCCCGTGGCGGTTCTTCGAAAAGGTCGAGTGGTCCGGCACGTCGCCGTCCAGGCCTAACCGGCAGAACCAGCGATAGGCCAGGTTGAGGTGGACCTCCTCGCACAGCCGCCGCTCCGAGCGGATGCCGAAGCAGTAGCCGACCAGCAGCATGCGGATCAGAAGCTCCGGATCGATCGAAGGTCGGCCGATGGCGCTGTAGAACGGCGCCAGATGCGCCCGCAGCCCGTCCAGTTCCACGAAGCGGTCGATCGCGCGCAGCATGTGATCCGCCGGCACATGCCGCTCCAGCGAGAACTCGTAGAACAGGGCCGACTGATCGACCCGCCGCTCGCCCATCATCGCTGAACCTCCCGTCTCAACAACCAGAGTGAATCAGCGACGTCCCATTATGCCAATTGCCCGAGCCCGCCTTTTTCAACGAAATCCACCGTTAGCGGACATTGGGTTGCTGGCGCTCAGCGGACCCTGGTCGACATCTTTGCCTCGCATCGTTGAACAGCTCGGCCGTCCCCGCGTCCGCTGAGCAGACCAACGCTGACCCTTGCATCTAACTGACCGGTCAGTTATTTGTAGGTCATGAGCGAGCCCAGATGGCAAAGGCGCAGCGATGCGCGACCGGAAGAGATCTGCGAGGCGGCGCTTGAGGCGTTCGTCGACAAGGGCTTTGCGGCCACGCGGCTGGAGGACATCGCCAGGCGCGCGGGCGTCAGCAAGGGCACCCTGTACCTCTACTTCGCGGACAAAGAGACCCTCTTCGCGGAGGTGATGCGGACGCGGATCACGCCGTCGCTGGACCGGGTGCGATGGGTGCTGGAGGCCGACGGTCTGCCCTTCGCCGAACTGATCGAGCGGTTCTTCGCCGGCTTCGCCTTCATGGCGTCCGCCTCGCCGATCGGCGGGGTCGCCAAGATGGTCATCAGCGAGGGTCGAAACTTCCCCCATCTGACCGAGGCCTGGTACGCCAGCGCGGTCCAGCCGACCTTCGCCCTGCTCCAGGCCGCCGTCGAACGGGCCCAGGCGCGCGGCGAGGTCCGGGCCGGGAACGCCCGGTTGCTGACGACCCAGCTGGTCGCGCCGTTCATGCTCAGCGTCCTGTGGCGCGAGACCTTCGTGCCCGTCGGCGCGGAGCCCTTCGACCTCGCCGAGGTCGCGCGCGAGCACCTGCGCACCCTGACACAGGGCCTGCTCATCTCAAGGGAGACCGGATCGTGAACCGCAGACTCATCGGCGTGGCCGCCGTGCTCGTCGTCGCGCTGGCCGGGTGGGGCGTCTGGCTGCTGCTGCGCCCCGACGGCGAGAGCCTTCAGCTTTACGGCAACATCGACATCCGCGAGGCCGCCATCGGCTTCGAAATCCCGGGTCGGGTCGAGGCCCTGGCCGTGGACGAGGGCGCCCGTGTCGCGGCGGGTCAGGAACTGGGGCGGCTGGACGCCGACAGCGTCGATGCCGAACTGGCGGAGGCGCAAGGCACCCTGTCTGCCGCCGAGGCCCGCCTGGCGCTGCTGCGCGCCGGCCCCA
>NZ_DALZQC010000014.1:0-46795 GCF_032017145.1 Brevundimonas sp. | reverse complement strand
CGAGCCGGCGCCGGTCGTGCCGACCTTTCAGGCCCCGCCCGCCCGTGAGCCGGAGCCGCGCCCCGAGCCGGTGATCCGCGTCGCCGAGCCGCAACCGCGCACCCTGGACCCCATCGTCGATCCGTGGGTCGAGGAATACGAAACCCGCGCCCCCGCCGCGACCCGCGCGCCGCAGGGCGACCTGTATGGCGAGCGCGCCGCGTCTCAACCGCAGCAGCAGCCGCAGGCCGACGACGGCTATGACGACCGCGACCACCGCCGCAGCGGTTGGAGCCTGTTCGGCCGGGGCAAGCGCACCCAGCCCCAGACCGACATGGGCTATGCGCCCCAGCACGGTCATCAGACGCGCGGTTCGGCCCAGGCCGCGCATCAGCCGGAACCGGAGGCGGGACAGGCCGATGACGACCTGGAAATCCCATCCTTTCTCCGCCGGTTGGCGAACTAAGACACCGCGATCCTGAGCCCAGGATCGATCAGGACGCCCCGGGGCCGCAAGCCTCGGGGCGTTCGACGTTTCAGACAGGGCTATCGGTGTTTCAGAGCGAAACAATCCGAAACCGGACTTTGGTTTTGTCGTTGCGGCGCGGCCGCTACACGGAAGGCGGGGCGTAGTCCGCACGATGTGCGGGACGCATTGAAAGAAGCGAGTTTTCGGTTTGTCGGTCAGGAACGACCATCACGAACGCACCATCGTCGCGCCGGCCATCATCGCCGGCGTGGGGGTGCACACCGGCCGCCGGGTGCGGCTGGCGGTTCGCCCCGCGCCTTCGGGCACGGGAATCGTCTTCGTGCGCACGGACATCACCGACCGCGACAACCGCATTCCGGTCTCGGGCGAGGCCGTGGTGGATGCGCGCCTGAACACCATGATCGCCAATGGCGACGACGTGCGCCTGTCGACCATCGAGCATCTGATGGCGGCCTTCTCGGCCCTGGGCGTGTCCAACGCCGTGGTCGAGGTGGACGGGCCTGAACTGCCGATCCTGGACGGTTCGGCGCTGGAGTTCGTCAATCTGCTGGATCGCGCGGGCTTTCGCCCGCAGCCGCAGCCGCAGCGCTATATCGAAATCCTGGAAACGGTCCATGTGGTCGAGGGCGACAAGCACGCCGCCCTGATGCCCTGCGACCGTTTCGAGATGCGGTTCGAGATCGATTTCCTGTCCAAGGTCATCGGCAATCAGGTCATCGACTTCGTCGTGGACGAGGCGACCTTCAGGCGCGAGATCATGGCGTGCCGCACCTTCGGTTTCGCTCACGAGGTCGAGGCGTTGCGCAAGGCCGGCCTGGCGCGTGGCGGTTCGCTGGAGAACGCCGTGGTGATCGACGGCGACGACATCCTGAACCCCGGCGGCCTGCGGATGGAGCGCGAGTTCGTGCGACACAAGGCGCTGGACGCCATCGGCGATCTGTATGTGCTGGGCGCGCCGCTGCTGGGCCGTTACGAGGGCTACAAGGCCGGGCACGCCCTGAACAACAAGCTGGTTCGCGCGCTTCTGGCCGCGCCCCACGCCTGGCGCGAAGTGACGCGCGTGCCGGAACTGGCGCGGGCCGGCTAGGCCCCGATCACCGAAATCAACCGGCCGAAATCCGGCTGACGCTGCTGGAAGGCGCGACGGTTGGAGAAGAACCGTTCGGCGTCCGCAAAGGTGTCGTGGCCGGTCCAGACCGCCTGGCCGACGCCGGCCTGCTGCAGCCGCCAGAGGACGAAGCCGGGCAGGTCGAACTGGCGCTTGTCGTCTGTCTCGCCGGGCTGGAAGAAGCGGTCGCTGCCGGGATCGTGGTGGATGAACCGGTCCTCGAAATCGGAGCCGACTTCATAGCTGGCCTGGCCGATGCATGGGCCGACCACGGCCAGGATGCGGCGCGGTTCGGCGCCCAGGGCCTGCATGGCCGCGACGGCGGAATGAACCACCCCGCCCAGGGCGCCCTTCCAACCGGCGTGGACGGCGGCGACGATGCGGGTCTCGGGATCGGCCATAAGGATCGGCGCGCAGTCGGCGGTCAGGACCGAACAGAGCAGGCCCGGCTCGGCCGAGACGACGGCGTCGCCCTCTGGCCGGTCGCCGTTCCAGGGCCCTTCCGCCACGCGGACGACGGCGGAATGGATCTGATAGCAGCCGTTCAGATGGTCGGGCTCTGCGCCGAAATGGGCGGCGACGCGGCGGCGGTTTTCCGCCACGGCGGCGGAATCGTCCTTGGAGCCCACGCCGGCGTTCAGCCCTTTGTAGATGCCGGTCGAGACGCCGCCCGCGCGGGTGAAGAAGCCGTGGGCCACGCCGGCGGCGGTCAGCAGCGGATGGGTGATGGGGGCCAGGTCGGTCATGTCCGCCCTTCTATCAGACGTCCCAGCCGGGCACGGTCAGGGTGTGGGGCGCAAAGATGGCGGCGGCCTTGAACAGGACGCCCATCTGGTCGTCGGCGGTCAGGCGATGAAGCTGGCGCTCGATCACCGGCGCGGCGGCGGGACGGGCGGTCTTCAAGGCTTCTGCGCGAGCGTGGACGCCCAGGCGGCGCAGGAACTCGCCCTGAGGCAGGCAGCCGGTCACGTCGGCTCCGGTGTGGACGGCGGCCTCCAGCACGGCGGGAAAGTCGGCCCATTGCGTCAGGTCCGCCGCGCCGGGATCGGCCAGGGGATCGACCTTTTGATGACGATAGAGGGCCTGGAGCGTATCGCCCGCCTCGGGCCGGGCGCGGCCATAGTCGATCAGCAGGGCGGCGCCGGATGCGGCTTTCACCAGCAGGCCCAGGTCGCGGCCGAAAATCGCCTGCTGATCCGAAATCTCGACCACGCCGCCGGGCGGCACGTCGAAGGCGGGCTTGCTGAAGCCGCCGGTGATGGCGGTCAGGCCGAAAATCAGCTCGCCCCGGTCGTCCACGCCGATGCAACGCTCTGCCCAGCCGTCCTCGGTGCGTACGAACTGGCGGGCGGGCAGGCAGTCCAGCACCTCGTTGGCGATCAGGATGACGGGGGCGTCGGTGTCGATCCGCGTCAGATCCTTCACCCAGCGCGGCGACAGGTCGGCGCCGGCCAAGGCTTTGGCTTGCAGGTCGCGCAGAGGGGCGCTGGGTTCGATCAGGATCAGGTCGCAGGCTTCCAGAAAGCCGGGGGCCAGACGGGCGGCTCGCAGCGCGTCGCTCATCAGCGTGCCGTCGCCGGGACCGACCTCCACCAGGCGGAACCGCTCGGGCGCACCCAGCCGGTTCCAGGTCTCGACCGCCCACAATCCGATCAGTTCGCCGAACATCTGACTGACCAGAGGCGCGGTGATGAAGTCGCCGCCTTCCCCCAGGGCCGGGCGCGAAGCGTAGTAGCCGCCCTTGGGATCATGCAGGCAGCGGGTGACGTAGTCGGCGACCGTCATCGGCCCCGTCAGGGCGATCTCGCGCGCCAGGCGGACCTTCAGGGTTTCGGCCTGGCTCATGCCTCGGCGGCGGCCGGTGGACGCTTCCAGGCGCGCCAGATCAGCCAGCCGCCGACCAGGATCATCGGGATCGACAGCATCATCCCCATGGTCAGACCCAGCGGGAAGTTCGGCATGCCGATATCCGGCTCGCGCACATTCTCCAGCGCCGCACGGCAGACGCCATAGCCCACCAGGAACAGGCCGGTGATGTAGCCGGGCTTCTTCAGCAGATCGAATTTCCAGATGCCGATGGACAGGATGGAGAACAGGACCACGCCCTCCAGCCCCGCCTCGTATAGCTGGCTGGGATGACGCGGCGCGGTTCCGGCGGGGCAGAAGCCGTACATCTGTTCGATGCGCGCATTGCAGAAACGGATGGCCCAGGGGACGGTCGTCTCGCGGCCCCACAGCTCGCCGTTTATGAAGTTGGCCAGACGGCCGAACATCAGGCCGATCGGCACGACGGGCGCGACCAGATCACCCAGGCGCAGCATGTCGATCTTCTGGCTGCGGGCGTAGAGGACGATGGCCAGGCAGACGCCCAGGAAGCCGCCGTGGAAGCTCATGCCGCCGGTCCACAGCTGGAACAGCTCGAACCGTTCGCCCAGCGTCTGGCCGGTGAACAGCTGGCCGTACATGACCGGCTTGTAGAACAGGGCGTAGCCCAATCGTCCGCCCAGGATGATGCCCAGCACGATCCACAGCACCAGGTCGTCCAGCTGGTTGGAGGTGATCGGCGCCTTGCCGGGCGCCCACAGCCGCTGCGTCTTGGCCAGGCGCGCCGCATACCACCAACCCAGCACGATGCCGGCCACATAGGCCAGGGCGTACCAGCGGATCGGCAGCGGCCCGAGGTGGATCAGGACGGGATCGAATTCGGGAAAGGGCAAGGGGCGTTCCTGTGGAGGGCGGTCTCTGAAGGCGGTTTAGCAAGCGGCGCTGCGTCCGTCGCCTGTGAAGACGCATCACGACGCCTTGATGGCGGACCCGAAGCAGCAGAAAGAAAGGTTTCGTTCACCATAGTCGGTGAACCTTCGTTAACGACGTCGAGGTCGGAGGCCGCCATGCAGACCCGCAATCCCATCCTGGACGAGTTCGCCAAGCTGACGACCGGCGCCATGGGCCTAGCCCAGGCGGCGGGCGAAGAGGCCAAGACCGCTTGGCGCGCCCAGGCCGACCGGATCGCCGCCGAGATGGACCTGGTCCGGCGCGACGAGTTCGATGTGCTGAAGGACGAGATCGCCGCCCTGCGCGCCGAGATCGCGGCGCTGAAAGCCGCGAAGACGCCGGCGACGAAGCCTGTGGGGGGAACGTCCACAGATGGAACTCAACCCGGGGACGCAGCCGGTTGAGCCGAATCTGCGAACAGGCTTACCGTTCTGTTAACGCCCGCGATTCTCGCGGATGCAGCTCGAATCGAGACTTTTGATGGATATCGCCCGGCCAGAGGAAATGGACGTGCCGTTCGACCCGCTTGAGGTCGTCGAGCATGTCCTGACGGCCGAGAACCTGCCGTTCGACCGCACCGACGACGGCGACCTGGCCTTCGCCCTGGCCGGCGACTGGAAGGACTATGAGCTGTGGTTCGCCTGGCGGCCCGAGGGCGACTGCCTTCAGCTGTGCTGCGCCCTGGACCTGAAGGTGGCCAAGAGCCGCAAGACGGCGGCCTATGAACTGGTCGGCCTGATCAACCAGCGCACCTGGATGGGCCATTTCGAAGTCTGGGCCGAGGACGGCGAGATCGTCTTCCGTCATTCCCTGGCCCTGCCGATGGGCGAACGCCCGACCCTGGCCCAGGCGGCGTCCATGATCGACGCGGCCATCGAGGCGTCGGACCGCTATTATCCGGCGTTCGACTTCATGGTTCGCGGGAACAAGAAGCCGCAGGAGGCCATCGACGCCTGCCTGTTCGAGACCGTCGGCACCGCCTGATGACCGTTCCGGGGCCTGTCGTTCTGGTCGGGTGCGGCCGGTTGGGATCGGCCATTCTGGAAGGCTGGCTGTCGACCGAAACGGTCGCGGCCGAGGACCTGATCATTCTCAGCCCGTCGGAGAAGCCAGCCGCCGAGGCCGCGCGGGCCAGGGGGGCGCGGATCAATCCGCCGCTGGAAGCCCTGACCGAGGCGGCGGTGATCGTTCTGGCGGTGAAGCCGGCGATCTGGCGCGCGGTGGTCGCTCCGCTGGCGCCCTTCCTGAACGATCAGGCGGTGATCCTTTCGGTGATGGCGGGCGTCACGGCGCCCAGTCTGGCGGAAGGAATCGGCGGTTGGCCCATCGTGCGGGTCATGCCGACGACGGGCGTATCGCGCGGGCGCGGCGTGGCCTCGGTCTGGTCGGCCGACCCGCGCGCCCAGGACATCGGGGGGGGCTTGTTCGAACCGATGGCCGAGACCGTCGTCCTGGCCGACGAGGCCCTGATGGACGCGGCGACGGCGGTGGCCGGATCGGGCGCGGCCTATTTCTACGCCTTCACCGAGGCCCTGGCGCGGGCGGGGGAGGCGGCCGGGCTGGACGCAACGACCGCCGACGTCCTGGCGCGGGCCACCCTGCGCTCGGCGGCGGACTCGATGGGCGACGATGTGCTGGACGCCTTGATCGTCCGTATCGCCTCGCCCGGCGGTTCGACCCGTGCGGGCCTGGACGCCCTGGATCGGGACGGTCGGCTGCAGACGATGCTGGACGACACGGTTGCGGCGGCGGTCCGCCGCAACCGCGAGATGGGCGCCTAGATCAGGGCTCTAGAAGCGGCCGCGCTCGATCTGGTCGCCGAACCGCTCGAAGGCGCGGTCGGCGTCGCGCCAGACGCTGTAGCCCCAGACATCGCGCAGATCGGGCGTGAAGTAGGAATAGTCGACCGGCCGGGTCTGACCGTCCGCCAGGACGATTTCGCCCTTGATCGTAGCCCCGCCGATGGAGACGCTGCGGATCGGGTCGAGGCCCGGGGTGCGGCGAACCTGTTCGATGGTCGGGCGGTTAGGCTTCAGATCGACCAGCACCAGATTGGCCGTCGCGCCGGGATAGCGCTGAGCCAGGGCCTTGCCGACCTCGGTTTGCAGACCGGCGATCTGCTGGCTGACGTCGCGGTCGCCCAGCTTTTCGACCTCACGCCGGAGTTCGGGGCCGACCGTGACGTTGACGGTCGGGGCGGGGGCTTGCGCCTGGGCGATGGCGGCGGCTGCGAGGGTGGCCGCCAGCGGCGCGAAGAAGGCGAGTTTACGCATCACTATGATCTCCTGGCCCTGTCGCACCTAAGATGACCCCGAACCCCCGGTTTCGCTAGGGGCGGCGCACAGGATTCGGCGCGACCTACAGGTTTTCGACGATGGACACCGCGCCGGGCACACGCACGGTCGCCTTCAAGCCCCCCAGGTCGCTGCGGTCCAGGGTGACGTCGCCGCCGTGGGCGCGCGCCACGTCGCGGGCGATGGCCAGGCCCAGGCCGACGCCCTTGCGGTTTTGATTGCGCGACTCGTCCAGTCGCGAGAAGGGGCGGAACGCCTCGTCGTACATGGCTTCGGGGATGCCGGGGCCGTCGTCCTCGACCACAACCTCCAGCCCGCCCGAGGTCAAGGCGCGCCCCGACAGCCGCACGTGTTCGCCATGCGAGGCGGCGTTGCCGGCCAGGTTCACCACCGCCCGCTTGAACGCCAGGGGGCGCAGCGAGGCGGTCATGCCTTCGGGCACGGACACCTCGACCACGGCGCCGGCCCGTCGCGCGTCCTCGGCCGCGGCCTTCAGCAGATCGGAGATGGAGACGGCTTTGGGCGGCTCGCCCGCCTCGCCGCGCGCGAAGTCGAGATATTCGTCGATCATATGCTCCATCTCGTCCAGGTCGCCGCGCATGGCGGCCTGACGCTTGAACGGGGGGGCCAGCGCCAGTTCGAGACGCAGACGGGTCAGGGGCGTTCTCAGGTCGTGGCTGACGGAGGCGAGCAGGGCTGTGCGCTGATCGATGTGGCGCTGGATGCGGTCGCGCATGGCCATGAAGGCGACGGCGGCGGCGCGGACCTCTCGCGCGCCGTGCGGCTTGAAGCGGGGCACGGTCTCGCCGCGCCCGAAGGCCTCGGCCGCATCGGCCAGCCGCTCGATGGCCCGGACCTGATTACGGATGAACAGGATGGCCACCCCCATCAGCAGAACCGTCGCGATGGTCAGCCACAGCACGAAGATATGGGCCTGGGTCGCCACCGCCCGCTCACGCGGCGCGATGATGCGAAGCACGCCCTGCGGCTCCTGCACCTGAATATCGACATAGGCGGGGTAACGGGTGGTGTCGAACCAGTAGGGGCGGTCCAGCCGCGCATCCAGCGCCCGGTCCAGCACCCGGTCCACCACGCCGATGGCGCCGCGCCGCGTCTCGGTCGGCAGGGTGCGGCCTTCCTGCAGCACGATGGACAGGGACATGGAGCGTTCGGCCCGGTCAGCCAACTTGTCCAGATTGGCCTGGGTGGGGTCGTCCTCATAGCTCTGGACCGCCCAGGCGATATCGCCGGCCAGACCCTCGGACAGGCGCGCGGTCACGGTCTGCCAGTGGGCGTCGAAGAAGATCCACGTCACCGCCATCTGCATGACCAGCACCGGCAGGACGATGATCAGCAGCGACCGGCCCCACAGCGAGGTCGGCAGGCGCCGCTTCAGGAAACGCGGCCACAGATAGGCAGGCAGAAGCCGCATGGCGTGGCGTCGCGCTTCAGTCGGGGGCCAGCATATAGCCGACGCCGCGCACGGTCTGCAGATAGCGCGGGTTCTTGGGGTCGACCTCCAACTTGCGGCGCAGGCGCGTGACCTGCACGTCCACGGCCCGGCCGGTGATGTCGGCGGTGTCGGGCGACAGGCTCATCCGCTCGACCGGGGCGTGGGCGTGAAGGGCCAGGGTCTTGAGCAGTTGCGCCTCGGCCTCGGTCAGGCGCTGCGGCGCGCCGTCGCGCGTCAGTTCCAGCCGCTCCATGTCGAAGACGGCGGCGCCCAGTTTGATCTCCTTGGGGCCGATGGGCTTGCCGCCCGTGCGACGCAGGATGGCGTCGATGCGAAGCACAAGTTCGCGCGGCTCGAACGGCTTGGACATATAGTCGTCGGCCCCGCGCGACAGACCCTCGATCCGGTCTTCCGCGTCGCCCTTGGCGGTCAGCAGCAGGACCGGCGTCTTGGACAGTTCGGCCTTGTTGCGGACCCATGACGTCAGGTCCAGGCCGCTTTCGCCCGGCATCATGACGTCCAGCACGACCAGGTCGAACTCGATCAACTCCATCATCCGCTTGGCGGCGGCGGCGTGGGCGGCGCCGGTGACGCGATAGCCCTCGCGCGCCAGGAACTCCTTCAGAAGTTCGCGGATGCGGTCGTCGTCGTCGACGATCAGCAGATGGCGGCCGACGCCGGGACCGGCGATGGGGCCTGAACGGCCATAAGGGCGCGATTCCGTCAGGCTCATGCGACGTTTCCCCCGCCCTGGGCGTTGACCTGAACGATTCGTGAGGCTCTAAGACCGTCAGTTTCGCGGGAGACGTATTTCAATGGCCTTCGTTCCTTTCGACGATCGTGACGGCTGGATTTGGGTGAATGGCGATTTCGTTCCCTGGAGGGAAGCGAAAACGCACGTTCTGACCCACGCTCTGCACTATGGCTCGTCGGTATTCGAGGGTGAGCGTATGTATGGCGGCGAAATCTTCAAGCTCACCCAGCATTCGGAGCGCCTGAAGCGGTCCGCCAACCTGCTCGATTTCGAGATACCCTACAGCGTCGCCGAAATCGACGCCCTGTGTAACGAAACCTGCGCCAAGAACGGTCTGACCGACTGCTACGTGCGTCCGGTCGCCTATCTGGGGCCGGAGCAGACCAGCGTCTCGGCCCTGAACAACAAGGTCCATCTGGCCATCGCCGTATGGGACTGGCCCAGCTATTTCGACCCCGAGGTCAAGGCGCGCGGGCTGAAGCTGGAATGGTCCAAATGGCGTCGCCCCGACCCGGCGACGGCCCCGACGACGGCCAAGGCGGCGGGTCTGTACATGATCTGCACCATGTCCAAAAACTCGGCAGAGCGGCGTGGGTTCGCCGACGCCCTGATGCTGGACTGGCGCGGCTATGTCGCCGAGGCGACCGGCGCCAACGTGTTCTTCGTCAAGGACGGCGTCATCCACACGCCCAAGGTCGATCACATCCTGGACGGCATCACCCGCCAGACCGTCATCGAGATCGCCCGCTCCAAGGGCATCGAGGTGGTGGTGCGCGACATCCTGCCGGAAGAACTGTCCGACTTCTCGGAATGCTTCCTGACCGGCACGGCCGTCGAGGTCACGCCGGTCGCCGAGGTGGGCGACTATCGCTTCACCCCCGGCGCCCTGTCGCTGGACCTGATGGACCACTACGGCAAGCTGGTGCGCGGCCAGCTGTAAAACGGACGCGCGATGGCATGATGCGGGCGGTCCCTTAAGGGGCCGCCCTTTTTCGTTTCGCTTGCCAGCCGCGTCACTTTGTCCTTGAAGCGGAGAAAGACCGGCGGGTGCGCCGGATACGGGGATCGTCTTTCATGTTCAGCCTTCTGAACCTCCAGAGCCTGCTGGGTCTGGTCGTCATCGTCGCGGTCTGCTGGGCGATCTCGGAGAACCGGCGCGCCTTTCCCTGGCGGCTGACGCTCGGGGCCATCGCGGTGCAGGCCGGGCTGGTGCTGGCGCTGTTCGCCATTCCCGGTTCGCAGGGCGTGCTGGCGGCGGTGACCGGGGCGGTGGACGGCCTGGCGGTCGCGACGACCGAAGGCACCAAGTTCGTGTTCGGCTATTTGGCGGGGGGCGACCAACCCTATGCGGTGCAGAACCAGGGCGCCCTGTTCACCTTCGCCTTCCAGGTCCTGCCGCTGATCCTGGTGATCTCGGCCCTGTCGGCGCTGTTGTGGCACTGGAAGATCCTGAAGTGGATCACTCTGGGCTTCGGCTTCCTGTTCCAGAAGACGATGGGATTAGGCGGCGCCTCCGCCCTGGCCGTCGCGGCCAACATCTTCCTGGGCATGATCGAAAGCCCGATCGTCATCCGCGCCTATCTGGACAAGCTGACCCGGTCGGAAATCTTCCTGATGATGGTGGTGGGCCTGGCCACCGTCGCCGGTTCGACCATGGTGGCCTATGCGACCATCCTGTCGCCGGTCCTGACCAATGCGGCGGGCCATGTTCTGGTCGCCTCCATCGTCTCGGCTCCGGCCGGTGTGCTGCTGGCGCGGATCATCATTCCCGAGAAAGAGGGCATGGGCGGCGCGGTCGCCGACTACGATTCCGCGCTGAAGTACGACAGCGCCATCGACGCCATCGTGAAGGGCACGTCGGACGGCCTGATGGTGGTGCTGAACATCTCGGCGGTGCTGATCGTGTTCGTGGCCCTGGTCGCCCTGGTCAATGTCATGCTGGGCGGCTTCGTGGTGTTCGATGCGCCGCTGACGGTCGAGCGGATGCTGGGCTGGATCTTCGCCCCTGTCGCCTGGCTGATCGGGGTGGAATGGAAGGACGCCGACGTCGCCGGCTGGCTGCTGGGCGTCAAACTGACCCTGACCGAGTTCGTCGCCTTCATCGACCTGGGCAAGGTGCCGGCGGGCGAGATGACGGAGCGGACGCGGATGCTGATGACTTACGCCCTGTGCGGTTTCGCCAACATCGGTTCGGTCGGCATCACGGTGACCGGCCTGTCGGTTCTGATGCCCGAGCGGCGCGAAGAGGTTCTGGGCATGATCTGGAAGGGGCTGTTCGCCGGCTTCCTGGCCACCTTGATGACCGCCGCCATCGTGGGCGCCTTGCCCGCCGCGGTGTTCGGAAGCTAGCCTTTCGCTCCATCGTCTTCGACCAAGAGGGTCGCGCCATGAAGTTGTACACCTCCAATCGCGCGCCCAACCCGCGCCGGGTCCGTTGGGTGATGGCCGAGAAGGGCGTCGCCGACGTCGAGATGGTCGAGATCGACATCATGGCGGGCGAGCACAAGAAGCCCGCCTTCCGCGATCGCGTCGGCGTGCCCCACCTGCCGGCGCTGGAGCTGGACGACGGGACGATCCTGTCGGAATCCATCGCCATCTGCCGCTATCTGGAGGCGCTGCACCCCGAGCCGAACCTGTTCGGGCGAGATCCGTTGGACCAGGCCGAGGTCGAGATGTGGACGCGGCGGTGCGAATTCTATCTGGCCACGCCGATCATGCTGAACGTGCGCCACACCCACCCGGCCCTGGCGGCCCTCGAGGCGACGCAAACGCCTCAGATCGCCGAATACAACCGTCTGTCCGCCGAGCGGTTCATGAAGACGCTGGACGCCCATCTGGCGACGCGCACCTTCCTGGCGCTGGACCGGTTCACCATCGCCGACATCGTGGGCGTGGTGGGTCTGGATTTCGCGCGACTGGTCAAATACAGCCCCCCGGCCGAGTTCGAGCATCTGGCGCGCTGGCTGGAGACCTGCCGCGCGCGCCCGGCGGCCAAGGCCGGGGTCTGAGGCGACCATGCGCGCCCTGGCCCCGTCGCATCAGGCGTTGGCCATGTCGCTGGCGGTGCTGGCCGGCTACGTCGACAGTCTGGGCTTCCTGCAACTGGGCGGGGTGTTCGTCTCCTTCATGAGCGGCAACTCCACCCGTCTGGCGGCCAGCCTGGCCGAGGGGCGTTGGGCGGCGGCGGGTGGGCTGGCGGGCGTTCTGATCCTGTTCGTCATGGGATCGTTCTGCGGCGCCCTGATCGCGCGCGGGCAGGAGGAGCGATCACGCAGCCGCGTTCTGGCGTTCGAGGGCGCGCTGCTGACACTGGCGGCTCTGGCGGCCGGCCTGGGATACAAACCTGTCGCCATAGGGCTGATGGTCATGGCCATGGCCGCCGAGAACTCGGTCTTTCTGCGAAACGGCGAGGCGGCCGTCAGCCTGACCTATATGACCGGAACCCTGGTCAAGCTGGGCCAGAGCCTGGCCGCCGCCGTGACGGGCGGCCAGCGGTGGGCGTTCGCGCCCTATCTGGTCCTGTGGGCCGGGCTGACCGGCGGGGCGGTCGTCGGCGCCCTGACGTTCGGGCGGCTGGGGCTGGCGGCGCTGTGGCCGGCGGCGGCCTTCGCCTTCGCCCTGGCCGTCGCGACCCGGTTCAGCCGCGCGGCGTGAATTTTCGGATCACGCCGGAGAAGGTCATCAGCAGCCGCTCGCCCGTGTTGATCTGGCCCCGCACGAAGATCAGGCTCTTGCCCGCCTTGGTCACCTGGCCCGTCGCCTCGATCAGTTCGCCGACATAGCCGCCGTCGATGAAGGTCGAATCCAGCTGCACCGTCACGCCCGAGGCGCCTTCCATCTCCTGATAGGCGATCTGGAACATGGCGATGTCGGCGAAGGTCATCAGACAGCCGCCGTGCATCCGCCCGCCGGCGTTCATGTGCTTCTGCTCGGCGCGGAAGGCGCAGCGCATGTGTCCGTCGGGGTCGGGTCGGCCATAGAAGGGGCCGACCACGGTGTCGAAGGTGTCGTGCAGATCATAGGTCTGCCACCCGGCGAACTCGCCTTCGGTGATGGTGATTTTCTTCGGCATGCAGACTCGGCCTTACTTCTGGGCGTGCGGTGCAGCATATAGGCGCAATGAGCGATCCGATCGAAACCGCAATCCTGAATAAAATCGCCTCCCTCGAGCCGGGCAAGAGCATCGAGCCCGCCGAAGTGGCCAAGACGCTACAGCCCGAACAGTGGCAGCGGATGCTGCCCAAGGTGCGCGCCGCGGCGCTTGGCCTGATGCGTGAGGGCAAGCTGACCATCACCAAGAAGGGCAAGGCCGTCGATCCCGACGACTTCAAGGGGGTCACGCGCCTGCGTCAGGCCACGCCGGAAGAGGCCGCCCTGGCGCTGAGCCGCCGTCCGCCGGTCGTCGACCAGGACGATGACGACTGATCTCGACGAGGTCCTGGCCGACATCCGCGCCTGTCGCGCCTGCGCCGGCGTGCTGCCGCACACGCCGCGTCCGGTGGTGCGGGTGTTTCCCGAGACGCGGCTGCTGATCTGCGGCCAGGCGCCGGGGCGGCGGGTGCATGAAAGCGGCCTGCCGTTCACAGATCCGTCCGGCGACCGGCTGCGCGACTGGATGGGCGTGGATTACGAGACCTTCTACGCCGACCGCCGCATCGGCGTGGCGGCCCAGGCCTTCTGCTATCCCGGAACCGCGCCGAAAGGCGGCGACTATCCGCCGCCGAGGCGGTGCGCGGACCTGTGGCGGGCGCAGCTGATGGACGCCTTGCCGCGCATGGAGCTGACCCTGCTGGTCGGAGGCTATGCCCAGGCCTGGGCGCTGGGCGAGCGGGCCGGGCGCAACATGACCGAGACGGTGCGGGCGTGGCGCGACTATGCGCCGGACCTCTTGGTTCTGCCGCATCCGTCGTGGCGCAATACGGCCTGGCTGAGGAAGAATCCGTGGTTCGAGGATGAGGTCGTGCCCTATCTGCGGGAACGGGTGCGCGGCATTCTGACTTTCGCTGATCCAGCGAACACCGGGGAGCCGGGGCTTTCATGAAGCGAAGGGTATGGCGAATGGCGTCGAGGGTTTCCGGGCTGATCCCGCTGGCGGCCGCCCTGGCGTTGTCGGCTTGCGCCACGCCCCACATCCAGCCGCCGCTGACGCCGCCGCCGGGGTTCGTCGGGCCGCACGTCGAGGACAAGGCCCTGGTCATGTCCGACGGCGCCAGCCTGCCGCTTCTGCAATGGGGACCCAAGGATCGGAACCCCTGGGCGGTGATCGTGGCGCTGCACGGCATGAACGATCATGGGGCCAGCTTCCGCCTGGCCGGGCCGTGGTGGGCCGAGCAGGGGATCGAGACCTGGGCCTTCGACCAGCGCGGCTTCGGCGGCGCGCCGGGACGCGGCGTCTGGGCCGGTCAGCAGCGTATGACCGACGACGTGCGCGAGGCCGTGGCCATGGCGCGCGCCCGCTATCCCGACGCCGTCATCGCCGTGGTGGGCGAAAGCATGGGCGGCTCGGTCGCGGCGGCCGCCTTCGCCTCCGACAATCCGCCGGATGCGGACCGGGTGGTTCTGCTGTCGCCCGGCGTCTGGGGCTGGTCGTCGCAGGGGCCGTTCAACAGCGCGGCGATCACCCTGGCGGCGCGGGCGCTGGGCGATGTGGCGCTGGAGCCGCCGTCCTTCATCACCCGGGGCATTCACGCCTCGTCCAACACGCTGGAGCTGGTGCGGAACGGGCGCGATCCCCGCAGCATACTGGCGACGCGGTTCGACACCATCTACGGCCTGGTCGATCTGATGGAGACTTCGGCGCAGAACCTGGGCCGCATTCGCGGCGACGCCCTATTGATGTACGGCGCCAACGACGAGGTGGTGAAGCGCGATCAGATGCGCGCGGCCCTGCGGCGCGCCCAGGCGGAGGGCGGGACGCTGCAGACCGCCTGGTATCCGCACAGCTGGCATCTGCTGGACCGCGATCTGGATGCGGAGATCGTCTACCGTGACGTGGCCGCCTGGCTGCGCGACCCCAGGGCGCCGCTTCCATCCGGCGCACCTGAGGTTCTGCCCCAGTTGGAGGCCCAGCCCGGCCGCCTCGGCCGCCACTCTTAACGCGACGTTTACCATCCAGGCGGCATTTTCTGCCTAGCGGGGCGTAGGCATCTCCCGCGAGTTTGGGGCGGGATCGCGTGGGCGGCTTTACGGCGGCGTTGCAGAAGTTCGGGATCGGCCGTCTGGCGGCGGTCCTCGGCGTCGCCGCCGGCGTGGCCGCCGTGCTGGTCGCCGTCATGCTGCGTATGGGCCAGGCGCCCGACGCGCTGCTGTATTCCAACCTGGACCTGCGCGAGGCCGGCGAGATCACCGCCGCCCTGGACCAGGCCAACATCAAATATTCGTCCAAGGGCGACGGCTCGACCATCATGGTCAACCGCGACGAGGTCGGCACGGCCCGGATGCTGGTCGCCGGCAAGGGATTGGTGACGTCGGGCTCGGTCGGTTACGAGCTGTTCGACAACCAGTCGGTCCTGGGCCAGACCGAGTTCCAGCAGCAGTTGAACGAACAGCGCGCCCTGCAGGGCGAGCTGTCGCGCACCATCATGTCGATGCGCGGCATCACCGCCGCCCGCGTCCACATCACCTTGCCGCGCCGCGAAATGTTCACCTCCGCCGCCGGAGAGCCGACCGCCGCCGTCCTGGTGGGCGTGGGGGGGCGTGATCTGAGCGGCGATCAGGTGCGGGCGATCCGCAATCTGGTGGCCTCTTCCGTGCCGAACCTGAAGCCCGACCGCGTGACCGTCGCCGATCAGAACAACCGCACCTTGGCGGCGGGCGGCGAGGACGGCTTCACCTCCGCCTCGGCCGAGGAGGCCAAGGGCAATACCGAGGCCCAGCTTCAGTCCCGCATCAAGGACATCGTGGAAGGCGTCGTCGGCGTCGGCGCCGCCCGCGTTCAGGTCACGGCCGACATCGACCACAGCCGCTCCACCACCCAGGAGCAGAAGTTCGATCCCGACGGTCAGGTGGTGCGTTCGACCACCACTAACGGCTCCCAGTCCAGCGACACGACGGGCCAGCCGGACGGCGGGGTGACGGCGACCAACAACATCCCCGGCGGCGCGGCGCCTGCTGCGACCCCGGCCGGTTCGACCAACGCCCAGAACGCCGAGACCACCAACTACGAAATCTCCAACACCACCACGACCACGACCAAGGAGCCGGGCGAGGTCAGGAAACTGGCCGTCGCCGTCGCCGTGGACGGCAAGTGGACGCCCGCCAAGGACGGCAAGGGCGAGGCGACCTACGCCCCCCGCTCGGCCGAGGAGATCAACCAGATCAAGTCCCTGGTCGCCGCCGCCGCCGGCATCGACGAGAGCCGGGGCGACAAGATCGAGGTGATCAACGTCCGCTTCAACCACGACACCGGCATCCCCGGCGGCCTAGAAGGCGCCTCCTCGATGTTCGACTTCTCCAAGGACGACATCATGCGGGGCGTCGAGCTGCTGGTCCTGCTGATCACCGGCGTGCTGCTGATCTTCTTCGTCCTGCGGCCGCTGCTGAAGACGGCGGCGGGCGGAACGAACCTGCCGGCGGCGGCGTCCCCGGCCGGTTTGCCGGTGACGGCGGTGACGACGACGGTGATCGGCCCGGACGGTCAGCCGCAGCTGGTCCAGCTGCCTTCGCCCAGCGAGATGGAGCAGAAGATCGACATCGCCCGCATCGAGGGCCAGGTGAAGGCGTCCTCGGTCAAGAAGGTCGCCGACTTCGTTCAGTCGCATCCTGACGATGCGGCCGGCATCCTGCGGTCCTGGGTGGCCGAAGGCTGATGGCGAAGCTGGTCAACAAGAAGGCGTCCATCGAAGACGCCAACAAGCTGTCGGGCCCTGAAAAGGCGGCCGTCATCCTGCTGGCCCTGGGCGAGGAGCACACCGCCCTGTGGGAGCGGCTGGACGACGACGAGGTCAAGGAAATCTCCCAGGCCATGGCGACCCTGGGCAATGTCACGGCCGAGGCGGTCGAGGCGCTGTTGATCGAGTTCGTGTCGGGCCTGTCCGGCTCCGGCTCGGTGATGGGCAGCTATGAACAGACCCAGCGACTGCTCAGCGCCTTCCTGCCCAAGGAGCGCGTCGACGGGCTGATGGAGGAGATCCGCGGTCCGGCGGGTCGCACCATGTGGGACAAGCTGGGCAATGTGAACGAGGCGGTGCTCGCCAACTATCTGAAGAACGAATACCCCCAGACCGTGGCGGTCATCCTGTCAAAGGTCCGCACCGATCACGCCGCCCGCGTCCTGACCAGCCTACCCGAAGATTTCGCCCTGGAATGCGTGCAGCGGATGCTTCGCATGGAGCCGGTGCAGCGCGAAATCCTAGACAAGATCGAGGCCACCCTGCGCACCGAGTTCATGTCCAACCTGGCGCGCACCTCCAAGCGCGACAGCCATGAGATGATGGCCGACATCTTCAACAGCTTCGACCGCCAGACCGAGGCCCGCTTCATCGGCGCGCTGGAGGAGCGCAACCGCGAATCCGCCGAACGCATCCGCGCCCTGATGTTCGTGTTCGAGGACCTGTCCAAGCTGGACCCCGGCGGGGTGCAGACCCTGTTGCGCAGCGTGGACAAGGATTCGCTGGGTCTGGCGCTGAAAGGCGCTTCGGAAGGGCTGCGCGAGATGTTCTTCTCCAACATGTCCGAGCGCGCCTCCAAGATCATGCGCGAGGACATGGAATCCATGGGGCCCGTGCGTTTGAAGGACGTGGACACCGCCCAGATGGCCATGGTCCAGGTCGCCAAGGATCTGGCCGCCAAGGGCGACATCATGCTGGCCGGTCAGGGCGCCGACGACGAGTTGATCTACTGACATGACCGCCTCCGCCCAAGATCGCCGCCCCTTCGTCTTCGACACCGAGTTCGACGCGGACGGCTCCGTCGTGCGTCCCAGCGCCTGGACGCCGACCAAGCGCGCCTATCTGCCCGCCGAGGTGGACGCCCTGGTGGCGCAGGCGCGGCTGGAGGCCCGCCAGCAGGCGTTGAACGAGATCGAGAACATCCGCGCCCTGGCCCTGACCAACATCGCCCAGGCGGCCGCCTCGGCCATGCCGACCCTGCGGGCCGCGGCCCAGGCGCATCGCGAACAGTCGGCCGACCTGGCTCTTGCCGCCGCCCGCGCCATCGCCGGCGCCGCGCTGGATCGGTTTCCCCAGGCGCCGTTGAAGGCTGCGCTGGAGATGCTGGCGCAGGAGATCGACGCCTCGCCCCGTCTGGTGGTCCGCGCCTCGGGCCTGGACGAGACGGCGCGCGGACTGATCGAACAGGCCTGCGCCGACAGCGGCTTCACCGGGGCGGTCGCCTTCCGCGACGAGCCGGGCCTGCACGCCGCCGCCTTCCAGCTGGAATGGGCGGACGGTCGCGCCGACCATGATCCGCAGATGTCCGCCCAACGCGTCGCCGAGGCCCTGGCCGCCGCCCTGGCGGCCGAGGCCGGACACGCCGAAACCCTTTCCGTCGATAGGAGCATGTTCTGATGGCGTCCGACGACCTGGCCCTTGAGGAATTCTCCGCCCTGTCCGATCTGCCGCCGGTGGAGGACGCGGGCGAGAAGACCGCCGCCGATCTGGCCACCGTCTTCGACGTGCCGGTCAATATTTCGGCCGTGTTGGGCAAGTCGCACATGTCGGTGGCCCAGTTGCTGAAGCTGAACAAGGGGTCGGTGCTGGAGCTGGACCGCAAGGTCGGCGAGGCCATCGACATCTTCGTCAACAACCGCCTGATCGCGCGCGGCGAGGTCGTCGTCGTCGACGACCGGCTGGGCGTGACCATGACGGAAATCATCAAGAGCGAGGACAGCGGCGCCTGATCGGCGACGCGCTCGAAACAGGAATTAGAGGAGAAGAACGATGCGTCTTCTGGTGGTAGGCAGACTGAGCGGCCAGCTGGCTTCGGCGGTCAAGATGGCCATGGCGCACGGCGCCAAGGTCAATCACGTCGAACGCGCCGATCAGGCGACCGAGCAGCTTCGGCGCGGGCAGGGCGCGGATCTGCTGATGGTCGACTATCAGCTCGACATCGCCGCCCTGATCGCCGCCAACGAGGCCGAGCGGATCACCATTCCGGTGGTGGCCTTCGGCGTCGATGCCGATGCGCGTGAGGCCGCCGCCGCCATCAAGGCCGGGGCCAAGGAGTTCATCCCGCTTCCGCCCGACGCCGAACTGATCGCCGCCGTCCTGTCGGCGGTGGCGGACGACGAAAAGCCGATGATCTCGGCCGATCCGTCGATGAAGGCGGTGCTGCAACTGGCCGATCAGGTCGCCCGGTCGGAAGCCTCGATCCTGGTCACCGGCGAAAGCGGCGTCGGCAAGGAGGTGATGGCCCGTTACCTGCACGAAAACTCGCGCCGCAAGGAACGCCCGTTCATCAGCGTCAACTGCGCCGCCATTCCCGACAATCTGCTGGAATCCGAACTGTTCGGCCATGAGAAGGGCGCCTTCACCGGCGCCGTCGCGCGCCGGATCGGCAAGTTCGAGGAGGCCGACGGCGGCACCCTGCTGCTGGACGAAATCTCGGAGATGGACGCCCGGCTGCAGGCCAAGCTTCTGCGCGCGATCCAGGAGCGGGTCATCGACCGCGTGGGCGGCTCCAAACCCGTGCCGGTCAACATCCGCATCATCGCCACCTCGAACCGCGACCTGTCCAAGGCCGTGGCGGAGGGCGTGTTCCGCGAAGACCTGCTGTATCGGCTGAACGTCGTGAACCTGCGACTGCCGTCCCTGCGCGAACGGCCCGGCGACATCGGCGTGCTGGCCGATCACTTCATCAAGAAATACGCCGACGCCAACGGCGTGCCGGTGCGCCCCATGTCGGCCGCCGCGCGCCAGGCCATCGTCGCCCATCGCTGGCCCGGCAACGTTCGCGAGCTGGAAAACGCCATGCACCGGGCGGTGCTGCTGGCGGTCGGGCCCGAGATCGACGTGGACGCCATCCGCCTGCCGGACGGTCAGCCCTTGGGCGGGATGGGCGCCGCCATGATGGCGGGACAGGCCTATGAGGCGCCGCTTGGCGGGGTCGCCGCACGCGCCGCCCAGGCCGCCGACGCCGTGACCCGCAGCTTCGTCGGACAGACGGTGGCGGCGATGGAGAAGACCCTGATCCTGGACACCCTGACCCACTGTCTGGGCAACCGCACCCATGCGGCCAACATCCTGGGCATCTCCATCCGCACTCTGCGCAACAAGCTGAACGAATACGCCGACGAGGGCGCGGCCATCCCGGCGCCCCAGAGCGGGGTGTCCGCCTCGGGCTATGCGGCCTGACGGATGGGCCGGGGCTTTGATCGCAGGACGTTGATCGGCGGCGCGGGCGCGATGACGCTCGTCGGCTGCTATCCGAAGCGCGAGGAGCCGAAAGCCGAGGACGACCGGCCCGAGTTCCTGCTGGCCGATCTGGAAGCGCGTCACGGCGGTCGGCTGGGCGTGGCGGCGCTCGACGTCGGCAGCCAGCGCCGCGTGTCCTGGCGCGGGCAGGAGCGGTTCCCCTTCTGCTCGACCTTCAAGGCGTTCCTGGCCGCCGCCGTTCTGGAGCGGGTGCAGCGCGACGAAGAGCGATTGGATCGCGCCGTGCCGGTCGTTCGCGCCGACATGATCCCCCATGCGCCGGTGACCGAAAAGGCCATCGGCCGCACCCTGACCATTCGTGAACTGATGCAGGCCGCCGTGGAGGTCAGCGACAATCCGGCCGCCAATATCCTGATCCGTGAAATGGGCGGAATCGCCGTATGGCGTTCGTGGTGGCCGACGTTCGGCGACACCACCACCCTGATCTCGCGCCTGGAGCCGGACCTGAACACCGCCCTGCCCAATGATCCGCGCGACACCTGCCTGCCGGACCAGAGCATCGCCAATATTCGCGAGCTGGCCTTCGGCAACCGGCTGACGCCGCCGCACGACCAGATGATCCAGGGCTGGATGACGGCCTCGCCGACCGGCCCGAACCGCATCAAGGCCGGCGCGCCGCAGGGCTGGACCGTCGCGCACAAGACCGGCACGGGCGCGAATGGAACCGCCAACGACGTCGGCGTGGCCTTCCCCCTGTCTGGCGCGCCGGTGATCCTGGCGACCTATTTCACCGGCGCGACGCAGGCGAGCGACGATCAGCGCGATGCCGTGATCGCAGAGGCGACCCGTCGCGTCTTCAGGGCGTTGGGCCGTGACTGATACGCCCGTGATGATGAAGGACGGCATGGCGCGCCCCACCGGGCGTGACGTCCTGGGCTGGGTCAACCGCGGCGAGGTGCTGATGGCGGTCGGCGTGATCGGCGTGATCATGCTGCTGATCCTGCCGGTCCCGAAGATGCTGCTGGACCTGTTGCTGGCGATCTCGCTGGTCTCGTCCGTGCTGATCCTGATGACGGCCGTGATGATGAAACGGCCGCTGGACTTCGCCATCTTCCCGACGGTGCTGCTGGTTTCGACCCTGTTCCGCCTGGGGCTGAACCTGGCCTCGACGCGACTGATCCTGACCCACGGCCAGGAGGGCCACGACGCGGCCGGCCAGGTCATCAACGCCTTCGGTCAGCTGATGATGGGCGGCAACTTCATCATCGGGGTGATCATCTTCGCCATCATCCTGGTGGTGAACTTCGTGGTCATCACCAAGGGATCGACGCGGATCGCCGAAGTGTCCGCCCGCTTCACCCTGGACTCCATGCCGGGCAAGCAGATGGCCATCGACGCCGATCTGTCGTCGGGCCTGATCACCGAGGACCAGGCCAAGACCCGCCGCAAGGAACTGGAGCAGGAATCGACCTTCTTCGGCGCCATGGACGGCGCCTCAAAGTTCGTGCGCGGCGATGCGGTCGCCGGTCTGATCATCACATTCATCAATGTGATCGGCGGCATCCTGATCGGCACGCTGCAGCACAAGATGGCCCTGCCGGACGCGGCCAACACCTATGTCCAGCTGACCATCGGCGACGGCCTGGTGACGCAGGTGCCGGCCATCATCATCTCCATCGCCGCCGGCTTCCTGGTGTCCAAGGCGGGCGTCGAGGGCACGGCCGACAAGGCCTTGGTCACGCAACTGGCCACCAATCCGGTGTCGCTGGGCGTGGTGTCGGGGGCGGCCGGCCTGATCGGCCTGATCCCCGGAATGCCGCTGATCCCCTTCGCCGCCCTGGCCATCGGTTCGGGCTTCATGGCATGGCGGCTGGGTCGTAATCGGTTGAGGCCCCAGCCGACCGAGGCCGAACGCGCCGCCGCCGAGGCCGCCGCCAAGCCCAAGGAAGATGTCGAGGAGCCCATCGCCAACATCCTGACCATCGACGAGGTCAAGATCGAGCTGGGCTATTCGCTGCTTAGCCTGATCAACGATCTGGAAGGCCGGCGGCTGACCGATCAGATCCGCGCCCTGCGCCGGTCGCTGGCCCAGGAATACGGCTTCGTCATCCCGCAGGTCCGCATCCTGGACAATATGCGCCTGCCGACCCAGGGCTACGCCATCCGCATCAAGGAGATGGAAAGCGGGGCGGGCGAGGTGCGGCTGGGCCATCTGATGGCGATGGACCCGTCGGGGCGTCAGGTGGAGCTGCCGGGCGAACATATGCGCGAACCCGCCTTCGGCCTGCCCGCCACCTGGATCGAGGAAGGGCTGCGCGAAGAGGCGACGTTCCGAGGCTATACGCTGGTCGATCCGTCGACCGTGCTGACCACCCACCTGACCGAAATCCTCAAGGAGAATATGGCGGACCTGCTGTCCTACGCCGAGGTGCAGAAGCTGCTGAAGGACCTGGGCGCCGAAGAGAAGAAGCTGGTCGAGGAACTGGTCCCCAGCGTCGTCACCGTCACCACGCTGCAGCGGGTGCTTCAGGCCCTGCTGCGCGAGAAGGTGTCGATCCGCGACCTGCCCGCCATTCTGGAAGGTCTGGCCGAGGCCGCGCCGCACAGTTCGTCCGTCACCACCCTGGTCGAACACGTCCGCGCGCGCCTGGGCCGCCAACTATGCTGGCAGAACAAGGACGGCGACGGCGCTCTGCCCATCGTCACCTTGTCGCCCGAATGGGAGGCCGCCTTTGCCGAAAGTCTGATCGGCAATGGCGAGGACAAGCAGCTGGCCATGGCGCCGTCGCGCCTGCAGGACTTCATCCGGGCGGTGCGCGACACCTTCGAGCGCATCGCCATGACGGGCGAGAACCCGGTCCTGCTGACCGGCCCGATGACCCGCCCCTATGTCCGCTCCATCATCGAGCGCTTCCGGGGCCAGACGGTGGTCATGAGCCAGAACGAGATCCACCCCAAGGCGCGGTTGCGTACGTTGGGGCAGGTGTGATCCGACGTCTTCGGCGGCGCCTCCAGATTGGCGTTTGACGCGAGCGCCTGCGGGTCTAAAGCTGCGCTATGATCCCCACTTCGCGACGCAGCCTTTTACGATTCAGAGACTTCGCGCGCACGCCGTCTCTGGCGCGCTCGATCTCGGCGATGCTTGTCCTGGCGTTCGCCCTGCTGATCGTGGTCAATGTGACCACCTTCGTGATGATCCAGCGCACGGCGGCGGTGAACGACACGATTGAGCATGCCCAGCAGATGCGCCGGGCCTCGCGCACCACCCTGATCGCCATGCTGAATGCGGAGACGGCGCAGCGCGGCTTCCTGCTGACCGGCCGCAGCGACTTCCTGGAGCCCTATCGCAAAGCGCAGGCCGAGATCGCCCCCGCTGTCGCCTTTCTGGACGAGGGCGCTGCGCGAGATCCCACCCTGAAGGCGCCGATCGACCGCATTCATCGGCTGGCCGATCAGAAATGGGCTGAAATGGAACATACGCTGACGCTGGCGCAGCAGGGCCGCATCGGTCAGTCGATCCAGTCGGTCCGTTCCGGCGAAGGCAAACGCTATATGGATGAACTGCGGGCGGCTGTGGACGACTTCGACGCCATCAAGTCCCGACGCATCGCCGACCGCACCCTGAAGTCGGAGCGATACGGCACCCTGACCGTGGTGATGAATGCGATCACGGGGCTTCTGGTGGTGGTGCTGGCGCTTCTGTCGGCCTGGATGGTCCGCCGCTACGTCGGAGAGATACAGACCGCCCGCGCCACCCTGGACGCCGCCAACGCCAGTCTGGAGGACAAGGTCAAGGAGCGGACCGGCGACCTGATGCGCGCCAACGAGGAAATCCAGCGGTTCGCCTATATCGTCAGCCACGATCTTCGCGCGCCCCTGGTCAATGTCATGGGTTACACTTCGGAGCTGGAGCAGGCCGGCAAGGTGGTCGATAAGGCCATCGCCCATGCCGAGAAGACCCGCGCGGTCGACGCCGATGTGGTCATGGCCGTGCGCGAGGACATGCCCGAGGCCATCGGCTTCATCCGCGCCTCGACGGAAAAGATGGACCGGCTGATCAACGCCATCCTGAAGCTGTCGCGCGAGGGCCGCCGCAATCTGCTGCCTGAGACATTGGACATGACGGCCATGGCCGAGAACATCGCCAAGAGCGTCCACCACCAGACCGAGGCTTCCGGCGCCCGCATCGAGGTCCAGCCCTTGCCGGCGATCGAGAGCGACCGGATTTCGATGGAGCAGATCGTCGGCAATCTGATCGACAATGCGGTCAAATATCTGGACCATGCCCGGCCCGGCGAGATCGTCGTCTCGGGAGAGGATACGCCCGGCGGCTGGGTCGTCTATCGCATCGCCGACAATGGTCGGGGCATAGCGCCGCGCGACCACGAGCGGATTTTCGAACTGTTCCGCCGCTCCGGCAAACAGGACCGGTCGGGCGAGGGGTTGGGCCTGGCGTTCGTCCGCAACAGCGTTCGCCGGTTGGGCGGGACCATCGACGTGGAATCCGAGCTGGGTAAAGGCTCGACTTTCCTGCTGAAATTCCCCAAACGACTGATTGTAGCCGAACCTGGAGTCGCGTTGTGACGCATCCCGTCAAAATCATCATGGTCGAAGACGACCACGGTCACGCCAAGCTGATCGAAAAGAACATCCGTCGCGCGAACATCAACAACGAAATCAAGCATTTCGATGAAGGTGGCGCGGCGCTGGAATATCTGTTCAGCGACGAAATCCTGGAGAACGGGCCGCTTCTGATCCTGCTGGACCTCAACCTGCCGGACATGTCGGGAACCGACATACTGGAAAAGGTGAAAGGCAATGAGAGGTTGCGGCGCGCGCCTGTGGTGGTTTTGACCACCACCGACGACAAGGTCGAGATTCAGCGGTGCTACGACCTGGGCTGCAATGTCTACATTACCAAGCCCGTCGATTATGAATCCTTCGCCGGCGCGATCCGCCAACTGGGCCTGTTCCTGTCGGTGATCCAGGCCCCGGAGATCGAGTGATCGCGGCCGACCAGCCCATTCGTCTGCTCTACATCGACGACGACCGGGGCCTGTCCCGATTGGTCGAAAAGGAGTTGGCGCGTCACGGCTATGCCGTCACCTGCGCGCCCGACGGCGACGCCGGGCTGGAACTGTTGCAGCAGCATGAGTACGATGTCTGCGCGCTGGACCACTATATGCCGTCGCGGGACGGGCTGGACGTGTTGCCGGACATCCTGGCGCTGACGGCGCCGCCGCCGGTCGTCTATGTCACCGGCGCCCAGGATGGGCGGATCGCGGTGGCCGCCCTTCGCGCCGGCGCCGCCGACTATGTCATCAAGGACGTGTCGGAGGACTTCACCTCCCTGCTGCGCGTGGCGCTGGAGGACTCCCTTTTGCGGCGGCGCCTGCAACGCGAGAACGATCTGGCGCAGGAAGAAATCCGGCTGGCCCGCGATCGGGCGGAGGCGATGCTGCGCGAGGTGAACCACCGCGTCGGCAATTCGCTGCAGCTGGTGTCCAGCTTCATGTCGCTGCAGATGCGTCATGTGTCGGACCAGGGCGCCAAGGACGCGCTGCGGGAATCCCAGGCCCGGATCGAGGCGGTGGCCCATGTTCACCGCCGCCTCTACACCTCCGGCGACATGAGCCAGGTGGCCATGCACGAGTATCTGGAAGGGCTGATGGACGAACTGTCAAAGTCCATCGGGCCGGACGACGGCTCGCCGCACCTGAAGCTGGAGGCCGCGCCCCTGTCCGTCACGACCGACCAGGCCGTGTCCATCGGCGTGATCGTGACCGAACTGGTGACCAATGCGGTCAAATACGCCTATGCGCCGGGGCAGGGTGGCGAAATCCGCATCCGCATGGACCGCGAAGGCGATAGCCGCGTCGTCCTGACCGTCGAGGACGATGGGCCGGGGATGGGCGATGGCGCGCCCAAGGGCACGGGTCTGGGGGCCAAGATCATCTCGGCCATGGCGTCGGGCCTGCGTTCCGCGGTCGAGTTCGACGGCGCCCACAAGGGCGTGCGCGCCAGGCTGGCCTTCGACCTTTAGGGGTTGGCGTAATCATGCTGCAGTTCGGCGTTCGAAAACCCGCAACCGACTATCGCCATCGCGCCGTCGCCTTCGGCGTGGTGGAGCGTGATGGCCTGATCGCCTGCGTGCGCGTGGAGCGAGCGACCGGACCCTACTTCGACCTGCCGGGCGGCGGGGTGGACGTGGAGGAGACAGAGGTCGAGGCCCTGCGGCGCGAGTTCGTCGAGGAGACGGGACTGACGATCACGCCCCTGAACCGCATCGCCGAGGCCAGCCAGTATTTCATACGGTCGACCGACGAGCCGCTGAACAATGTCGGCGGCTTCTGGACGGCGCGCGTCGTGGCGGAAGATCCGGCCGCCAAATGCGAGGATGACCACACTCTGGTCTGGCTGGACCCGACCTTCGCCCTGTCGCGGCTGCGCCACGATTCGCACGCCTGGGCGGTGGCCGTCTGGCTGCGGCGCGCAAGCTGAGCCTTACGGAACAAGGCCGTTGAGATTCCGTTTTCCGATCAACGCGTCACGCCATACCGGCGGCGCAGGATCAGGAGACAGACCATGGCCGATCATGACCGTATCGAAGGCGCCGCCAAGAACATCGGTGGCAAGGTTAAGGAAGCCGCTGGCAAGGTGACCGGCGACACCAAGATGCAAGCCGAAGGCAAGGCCGATCAGGTCGAAGGCAAGGTCCAGAACGCCGTCGGCGGCGTCAAGGACAGCCTGCGCGACAAGGACTGATCCGAAACCTACTCTTCACTGAATGCGCGAAACGCCGTCCGCGAAAGCGGGCGGCGTTTCCCTTTGATCAGTTGGTCTTGTCGCCCCAAAGCGTAAGTGAGAGGCCCTTCTTGTCCGCTCCATCCACGGGTCGGCACTCAGAGGTGAAACCGCCCTGCGTCGGGCGTGGGCGACAGTCCATTTCCTGAAGGCCGGAGGGCGCATTGGTCGTCCGCGACTGGGGTCCGCACTGGACGGCATAGGCGGAGCCGCCGGCGGAGGCCTGCATCATCTGGCAATCGCCGGCCATGCCGCTGGGCCGTAGCGCCTCGGGCAGGTTCGGTCCCATGGCCAAGGCCAACTGGGCGCGCACCTCGGCCTGACAGGTCTGCATCGGCGTTTCGCCGCGGACCAGGGGGCTGCACCGCGCTCGCTCGAATCCGAAGGGATCGGCCAGGCCCCAGGCCGGCACGGAATGCGATGCGGCGGGCTCAGGGGACGCAGGTGCGGTCGCGGGCGCGGTGGGGGGCGCATACCACACCACCGTCGGCGCGGTCTGTTGCAGAAGCAGTAAGGTGAAGGCGGCGGCGATCATCGGTCGAACCCCTCGTGCAGCGCCTGGGCCGTTCGCCGTGTGCGCCAGCGTTACCTTGTCAGGGCGCGCATCGCCTTGTCCAGTCCGTCCAGCGTCAGCGGATACATCCGCTGGTCCATGATCTCGTTCAGCAGGCCGACGGAAGCGGTGTAGCCCCAGTAACGCTCGGTCACAGGGTTCAGCCAGACCGATTTTTCCCACTGCTGGCAGGCGCGCTTCATCCAGACGGCGCCGGCCTCCTCGTTCCAGTGCTCGACCGAGCCGCCGGGCATGGTGATCTCATAGGGGCTCATCGTCGCATCCCCGACGAAGATCGCGCGCCAGTCGCCCGGATATTTGTTCAGGACGTCCCAGGTCGGGATCCGTTCGGTATGGCGGCGGCGGTTGTCCTTCCAGACCCCTTCGTAAAGGCAGTTGTGGAAGTAGAAGAACTCCAGGTTCTTGAACTCGGTCTTGGCCGCCGAGAACAGCTCCTCGACCATCTTGATATGGCCGTCCATCGAGCCGCCGACGTCCAGGAACAGCAGCACCTTAATCGTGTTGCGCCGCTCGGGCCGCATCTGGATGTCCAGCCAGCCCTGACGCGCCGTGCCGTCGATGGTGCCGTCGATGTCCAGTTCGTCCGCCGCCCCTTGCCGCGCGAAACGGCGCAGACGGCGCAGGGCCACCTTGATGTTTCGGGTGCCCAGTTCGACGGTATCGTCCAGGTTCTTGAATTCGCGCTTTTCCCAGACCTTGACCGCCCGGCCGTGCTTGCCCGGACCGCCGATCCGCACCCCTTCGGGATTGTAGCCGCCATGTCCGAAGGGGCTGGTCCCGCCCGTTCCGATCCATTTCGAGCCGCCGGAATGGCGTTCCTTCTGCTCCTCCAGCCGCTGTTTCAGCGTCTCCATCAGTTTGTCGAAACCGCCCATGGCCTCGATCTGGGCCTTCTCCTCGTCGGTCAGGTATTTTTCGTTCAGCAGCCGCAGCCAGTCTTCCGGGATGTCGGTGGTCAGGTCCTCGCCTGCGCCGACCGTCTCGACGCCTTTGAACACCGTGCCGAACACCAGATCGAAGCGGTCGTAGTGTTTCTCGTCCTTGACCAGAACGGCGCGCGAAAGATGATAGAAGCTCTCCACCTCGCGCCCGGCCAAGTCCCGATCCATGGCTTCCATCAGATGAAGCCATTCCTTCATCGACACCGGAACCTTGGCGTCACGCAGGGCGGAGAAGAAGGGCAGGAGCATCAGAAGATTTCGGTGGGTGGCGGCAGCGAAGGCAAAGCGAACTTCAACTGCGGAATCTCTGTCAGCGCCAGATGCCAAAGCGCAAATGCCGCAGATTGACGATCTTGCGCCATTCAATCTGCGGAAGCGTCGCCCGGAATGGCTCCGACAATCTGTTGGCCGTTTCGCCCAGCACGAGAAAATGCAGGGCAAGGGCGTGAGGACGGGCGATGTCCGAGAGAAAGGCGCCACGGTCCTGATCGGCGACCAGGCTTTCGATCTCGGCGATGCGCGCCATCATCTCATGCAGATGGGCGGCGTCTCGGGGATCAGACCACAAGGGCGTCCCTTTCGGCCGTATGGCGAATGTAGGGGTTGGTCAAAGAACGATCCAGGATCAGTTCGACCTTGACGCCAAGCCGGCGGCTCAACGCGTCCTCCATCGCCAATTCGCCCCACGCGGCGACAGGACCGGCTTCATCCACCAGCAGATCGACGTCGCTGTCCGGTCCTGCCTCGTCGCGGGCGTAGCTGCCGAACAGCCGCACGTTGACGATGCCCTGCTCTTCGAGCCAGGGTTTCAGGTCGCGCAGTTTTTTCAGCAGTTCGGCGCGGGTCATGTCGGCAACATAGTCTATCCCCGCCGCAAGATGAACTCGCGGTCGCGCCAGGCGCCGACAGGATAATCGTATTCGCCGACCTTTTCGAAGCCGCGGGCGGCGTAGAGGCGCTGGGCCTTGGCGTTGCCGCTCCAGACGCCGATCCACAGCGGGCGGGCGGTGTTCGTCTGCATCCAGTCCAGCGCCAGGGTCAGCAGCGCCGTGCCGAGGCCCAGCCCTTGCGCCGATTTGGCGACATAGAGGCGGCGCAGCTCCAGATCGCCGCTTCTGGCCTCGGGATGGGGCAGGCCGTTGGGGCCGGCGTTGGCGAAGGCCAGAAGTTCGCCGTCGCGCTCGGCCACCCACCAGACGCAGCCGGGTTCGGCCAGCTTCTTCAGCGTCGGCTCCAGGTCGAAACTGGCGTCGAGAAAGGCGTTCAGATCGGCCGTCGGATAGGGGATGCCGAACCCGGTGACGAAGGTGTCCACGAAGGTCCGGCGACCCAGGGCGCCCAGCGCGGCGGCGTCTTCGGGGCGGGCGGGGCGGATCACGGGCGCGGTCATGGTCAGCCCTTAGAGGGCAAGGGTCAGAAACCGTCCAGCGCGATCTTGCCGATGGTCGCGCCGCTTTCCAGCCGACGATGACCGTCCAGCAGGGTTTCCACCGACAAGGGCCCGAGGTTCTCGGTCAAGGTGGTGCGGATTGCGCCCGCGTCGACCAGGCGCGAAACCTCGGCTAGGATTTCATGCTGCCGGATCATGTCCGGCGTCTGCTGGACCGGCCGGGTGAACATGAACTCCCAGACGAAGCCGGCGGCCTTGGGCTTCAGCAATTCGACCGGGAGGCCCTTGAAGTCGTCGATGGCGCCGATCACCCCTTGCGCCGCGACCGCGCGGGTCAGGGCCTCGAAATGGGACTGGGTGTGGGTCAGGGCGGCGATGTAGCGGGGCGCCTGCTCGCCGGCGGCGGTCAGGGCCTGGTCTATCGGGCCGGAGTGGTCGATCACGGCATGGGCGCCCAGGTCCACGCACCATTGGCGGGTGTCGGGGCGCGAGGCGGTGGCCACGACGCGCAGCCGGGTCGTCGCCCGTGCGATCTGGATCAGGGCCGAGCCCACGCCGCCTGCGCCGCCGACGATCAGCAGGGTCTCGTCCTCGTCGGCCCCGGCCTTCATCCGGTCGAACAGCAACTCCCAGGCCGTGATGACGGTCAGTGGCAGGGCGGCCGCTTCGGGAAAGGTCAGGGACGTGGGCTTGGGCCCCACGATCCGTTCGTCCACCCCCTGGCGTTCGGCGTTGGAGCCGGGGCGATCGATCTGACCGGCGTAGAAGACGGTATCTCCGACTTTGAACAGGCTGGCATCGTCGCCCACGCCGATCACCACGCCTGCTGCGTCATAGCCCAGGATGCTGGTCTGGCCGGCCTCCGGCTGGCGGCTGTTTCGGACCTTGGTGTCCACCGGGTTCAGGCTGACGGCCTTGACCTGAACCAGCAGGTCGCGGGGGCGCAAGGTCGGTTCGGGAGCGTCGAAGGCGACCAGGGCGGCGAGGTCGGTCGCGGGGCGGGGGCCGGTCGTGCCGATGGCCTTCATGATGCGCTCCTGGGCATGGTTCGTCGTCATCCAGATCGGTTTGCAGAAGGCCGGGCGCAAGGCGCGTCCGAGAAATCAAGGCGCGCAGGACCGACCTGTCGATGTCGCCGTTCCGGAGGTCCCGCGACCCAGGTGTTCAGGCAAGGTTGTGTCCGCGCGCGAGGGGAGCTACGACCTTGAAGCATCAGGCCGTTCTGCGGTCGCACACGTCACCGTGCTTGGGGAGGACTGAGGACGTTCAAAGCCTTGATGCCAAAGGCCCGTCCGCTCGTCATGTCTGTCCCCGCCCTGTCCCTCGATTCGACCGAACCGCCCGTGGCTCCGACCGCCTCGCCCGCCGTGGGCGCCCTGGTCGCGACCCGTCCCGGCGCAATCATTCTGACCCGCCACGGCGAGCCGGCCCTGTCGCGCAAATGCCTGATCACGGCGCGCCAGTATGGCGAGTGGTGGGCGAAGTATGAGATCGGCGGCCTGCTAGCCGGCCAGACGCCGCCCGCCGAACTGGTCGCAGCGGCCCAGGGCGCCGGCGCCATCTACGCCTCCACCCGCCAGCGCGCCCAGGAGACCGCCGCCGCCGTCTCGGCAGGGCGTGAGGTGCTGTCGGACGTCATGTTCATCGAGGCGCCGCTACCGCCGCCGCCGGTGCCGGAATGGATCAAGCTGTCGCCCAAATGGTGGGGCGTGGTGTCGCGGTTCTGGTGGCACGCCTTCGATCACCACGACGGCCAGGAGACCCGCGCCCAGGCCGAGGCGCGCGCCGATCAGGCGGCGCAAAAGCTGATCGCCCGCGCCGAAGGCGGCCAGGACGTGCTGGTCTTCGCCCATGGCTATTTCAACCATATGGTCGGGCGTGCGCTGAAAAGCGACGGCTGGAAGCTGGTCCAGAACCAGGGCTTCAAATACTGGTCCCAGCGTCGCTACGAGAAGCGATAGCCGCTTCTGCCGTTGAAGCGTGGGGCGACCCCCTCTAGGGTCCGCGCCATGACCGACGCCGCCCCCGCCATCCCCGCCGACCTCAGTTTCGAAGACGCCCTGCAGCGGCTGGAGACCATCGTGTCCCGCCTGGAATCCGGCCAGGCCCCGCTGGAGGAATCGATCGCCCTTTACGAAGAGGGCGCGCGGCTGAAGGCGCACTGCGAGGCGCGTCTGAAGGCGGCCCAGCTTCGCGTCGAGAAGATCGTGGTCGGTCCCGACGGTCAGGCGCGGGGCGCCGAGCCGGCCTCGTTCGAATGAGCGGCGTCGCCGACACCATCGGTTTCGACGACTTTCTGAAAGTCGACATCCGCGTGGGCCGGATCGTGAAGGCCGAGTCCTTCCCGGAGGCGCGCAAACCGGCGTTTAAACTGAAGATCGACTTCGGGCTCGAGATCGGCGTCAAGACATCCTCGGCCCAGATCACACACCACTACACCCTGGAACAGCTGGCCGGCCGGATGGTCGCGGCCGTCGTCAACTTCCCGCCGCGCCAGATCGGGCCTGTGAAGTCCGAAGTCCTGACCCTGGGCTTTCCCGATGCGCAGGGCGAGGTCGTGCTGGTCGGGGTGGATCGTGAACTTCCTCTAGGCGGACGTCTGTTTTGACCCATGTGATCGCTGCGAATTCGCCCGAGCAGGCCGTTATTGATCGTGTGGCGGAGGTCGCCGATCTAGTCACGGTCGCGCTGGACGAACTGCTGCCACGCGCGGAAGGGCCGGAATCGCGCCTGACCGAGGCGATGCGCTACGCCGCCCTGGGGCCGGGCAAGCGGCTGCGGCCCTTCTTCGCGCTGGAGGCGGCGCGGCTGTTCGATATTGACGAACGGTCAGTGCTGCGGGCCGCCTGCGCCCTGGAATGCGTCCACGCCTACAGCCTGGTCCACGACGACCTGCCCTGCATGGACGACGACGACATGCGGCGCGGCCGCCCGACGGTCCATATCGCCTATGACGAGGCGACGGCGGTGCTGGCGGGGGATGCGTTGCAGACGGCGGCGTTCGATATCCTGCTGCATGAGGACACGCATGAGGATGCGGCCGTGCGGTGCGAACTGGCGGCGCGGCTGTCTCTGGCCTCGGGCGCGCGCGGCATGGCGGGCGGACAGATGATCGACCTTCTGGGCGTGCGCGACGATCTGGGCGGGGTGGCGCGGATGCAGCGGCTGAAGACCGGCGCCCTGTTCGCCTATGCGTTCGAGATTCCGCTGATCATCGCCGGCGCCTCGGCCCAGCATCAGCACGCCCTGATCAGCTTCTCGCACGATGTGGGGCTGGCGTATCAGATCGTCGACGACCTGCTGGATGTCGAAGGTTCGCCCGAGGAGATGGGCAAGGCGGCCGGCGGCAAGGACGCGGCCCTGGGCAAGACCAACTTCGTCACCCTGCTGGGCGTCGAGGCGGCGCGACAACGGGTCGCGCATCTGGCCGATCAGGCGCGCGCCCATCTGGAGCCTTTCGGCCACGAGGCCGAAATCCTCAAGGCCAGCGTGGACTTTGTGTTAAAGCGCCGGGCCTGATAGAAAAGCTGACCCGTGAACGCGGGTTACGACAAGAAGACCATCAAGGTTCCGCCCATGCCCGACACCCCCCTGCTCGACACCGTCAAGGTTCCCGCCGATATGCGGGGCTTCGACATCGCCCAGCTGAAACAGCTGGCCGATGAGGTGCGGGCCGAGACCATCGACGCGGTGTCCGTCACCGGCGGGCATCTGGGCGCGGGGCTGGGGGTGGTCGAACTGACCACGGCGCTGCACCATGTGTTCGAGACGCCCAGGGACATCCTGATCTGGGACGTGGGTCACCAGTGCTATCCGCACAAGATCCTGACCGGACGTCGCGACCGCATCCGCACCCTGCGCCAGGGCGGCGGCCTGTCGGGCTTCACCAAGCGCAGCGAGAGCGAATACGACCCGTTCGGTGCCGCCCACGCCTCGACCTCCATCAGCGCCGCCCTGGGCTTCGCCGCCGCGCGCGACCAGAAGGGCGAAAAGAACCGCGTCGTGGCCGTCATCGGCGACGGCTCCATGTCCGCCGGCATGGCCTATGAGGCGATGAACAACGCCGCCGAGGCGACCAGCGGCCAGCTGATGGTCATTCTGAACGACAACGACATGTCGATCGCGCCGCCGGTCGGCGGGATGAGCGCCTATCTGGCCGGTCTGGTGTCGGGCGGCGCCTATCAGAACGTCCGCCGCCTGGGCAAGACGGTGGCCCAGCACCTGCCGCGGCCCTTCCGCAAGGCGGCCAAGAAGGCCGAGGAATACGCGCGCGGCATGGTGACCGGCGGCACCTTCTTCGAGGAGCTGGGCTTCTATTACGTCGGCCCCATCGACGGTCACGACATGGACAATCTGGTGCCGATCCTGAAGAAGGCGGCCGCCATCGAGGACCGGCCGGTTCTGGTCCATGTCGTGACGCAGAAGGGCAAGGGATACGCCCCCGCCGAATCCAGCGCCGACAAGCTGCACGCCGTGGTCAAGTTCGACGTGGTGTCGGGCAAACAGGCCAAGGCCATCTCAAACGCGCCCAGCTACACCAAGGTGTTCGGGACCGAGCTGATCAAACACGCCAAGGTCGATCCGACCGTGGTGGCGATCACCGCCGCCATGCCGTCGGGCACAGGTCTGGACCTGTTCGGTCAGGCCTTCCCCGAGCGGACCTATGACGTCGGCATCGCCGAACAGCACGCCGTGACCTTCGCCGCCGGTCTGGCGGCGGACGGGATGAAGCCGGTCTGCGCCATCTATTCCACCTTCCTGCAACGCGGTTACGACCAGGTGGTCCACGACGTGGCGATCCAGTCGCTGCCGGTGCGGTTCGCCATGGACCGGGCTGGTCTGGTGGGCGCGGACGGATCGACCCACGCCGGATCGTTCGACATAGGCTTCATGGGGGCGCTGCCCGGCATGGTGCTGATGGCGGCGGCGGACGAGGCCGAACTGGCGGCGATGATTTCGACGTCCCTGGCCATCGACGACCGCCCCAGCGCCTTCCGCTATCCGCGCGGCGACGGCGTGGGCGTGGAAATCCCGGAACTGGCCGCCCCGCTGGAGATCGGCAAGGGCCGGATCGTGCGCGAGGGGACCTCGGTCGCCATCCTGTCGCTGGGCACCCGTCTGCAGGAATCGCTGAAGGCGGCGGACCTGTTGGCGGCCAGGGGCGTGTCGGCCACCGTCGCCGACGCCCGCTTCGCCAAGCCGCTGGACGCCGACCTGATCCTGCGCCTGGCGCGCGAGCATGAATGCCTGATCACGGTGGAAGAAGGCGCCATGGGCGGCTTCGGCGCCTTTGTGCTGCAGCTGCTGGCCGAGAAGAGCGCTCTGGATCGCGGCCTGAAGGTTCGCACCCTGAACCTGCCGGACATCTTCCAGGATCAGGATTCGCCGGTGGCCATGTACGCCAAGGCCGGTCTGAACGCCGAACATATCGCGGCGGCGTCCCTGACCGCCCTGGGTATCGAAACGCCGCGCGCCGTCAGGGCCTGAGAAGGTCTCAGGCGCGGTCGCGGATTCTCATGCCGCCCGGCCCCTTGCTGTCGACCTCGAACCGGCCCGTCGCGCGGATCAGGTCGGACAGTTTGGCGTAGCCATAGGTGCGCTGATCGAAGTCGGGATAGGCGTTGCGCAGCCGATTGCCGATGGCCCCCGCGCTGACCCAACCGTCGCCGTCCTCGTCCATGTCTGCGATGATCGAGGCGATCAGCCGCGTCGCTTCGCTTGGCTTGCGCTTGACCGCAGCGGGTTCGGCGGCCGCCTTCTTGCCGGTGTCGCCGTCCGGCTCGGCCTGGGTGGTCAGGTTCTCGGTGTAGATGAAGCGGGTGCAGGCCTGACGGAAGCTTTCCGGCGTCTTCTGTTCGCCGAATCCATAGACGTCCACGCCCTCCTCGCGGATGCGCGCCGCCAGACGGGTGAAGTCCGAATCCGACGACACCAGGCAGAAGCCGTCGAACCTGCCCGAGTGCAGCAGGTCCATGGCGTCGATCACCAGGGCGATGTCGCCGGAGTTCTTGCCCTTGGTGTTGGCGAAGTTCTGCTGCGGCTGGATGGCCCAGCGGGCCAGCACCTTGGTCCAGCCGGCGATCTGCGGACTGGAGAAATCGCCATACACGCGACGCGCCGAGGCCTCGCCCAGAGTGGCGATCTCGGTGAACAGCGCCTCTGCGATGCGGGACGAGGCGTTTTCCGCGTCGATCAGCACGGCCAGGCGCGCGGGCTTTCCATTGGCCATGACAGCCTCCTTGGCGGGTTAGAGTTGGCCCATCGTATTGTCGTGATCGACCGCCTGCTTCTTCAGCCAGCCGACGAAGGCGGTCGCGCTGGACGAGGGCGGGCGGTCGCGGGGTTGAACGACATAATAGGCGAAACCCACGGCTTCCGAGCCATCGGGGAAGGGGGCGATCAGGCGACCGGACGCCAGGTCCGCCTGGGCCAGGGTGCGTTTCGCCAGGGCCACGCCGCGACCGGCGATGGCCGCCTCGATCAACAGGCCCGACTGGTTGAAGCGCGAGCCCCGGCGCGGATCGGGATGGCGCACGCCGCGCGCCTTCAGCCACATGGCCCAGTCCGGGCGGCTGGGGTCGCCGTCGTTGGACATGTCGTGCAGCAAGGTGTGGCGGATCAGGTCGGCGGGCCTTCGGATCGGATGTTCCCCGTCCATAAGCGACGGCGCGCAGACGGGCAGGACCGTCTCGGTCATCAGTCGGTCAACGGTCAGGCCGGGATAGTCGCCGGGACCATAGCGGACGGCCAAGTCGATCTTGCCCTCCGACAGGTCCGCCGTCTCCATGTCGGCGGAAATCCACAGCTCGATCTCGGGATGGGCGGTGTGGAAGTCGTCCATGCGCGGCATCAGCCATTTGGAGGCGAAACCCGGCGCCACGCTGATCGACACCTGTTTCCTGCGCGGCGGCTCGCGCAACAGGGCCGAGGCGTCCATCAGCCGTTCGAAGCCTTCGCGCAGCAGCGGCACGGAGGATCGGCCCAAGTCGGTCAGTTGAAGACCGCGCGCCTCGCGCACGAACAGGGGGCCGCCCACGATGTCCTCCAGCAGCCGGATCTGCTGACTGACGGCGCCCGGCGTCACCGACAGTTCGTCGGCGGCGCGCGAGAAGTTCAGGTGACGCGCGGCGGCCTCGAAGGCGCGCAGGGCGTTGAGCGGGAGCAGGGATCGGGCCATCGCCGTTAGAAATCCTATCAGCGAGACAAAGGCAATCTGGTTTGCGGGCGCCCGCGATGACGTCGAAGGTTCCAAGCCTGAGTTTGCGCCAGAATCCGGCGCTTTTCCTTCCCGATCGCTCCAGAAAGCCAGACGATGCGTGTCTTTCTCGCCTCCATTCCGCTGGAGGCCGCCAAAATCGTGATCATCGGCGGCGGGGAGCCGGCGTTGGCCAAGTTGCGGCTGTTCCTCAACGGCCCGGCCGAGGTCCGGTGGTTCGCGCCCGATGGCGCGCCCCAGGCCATCGAGACGCCGCAGGGGGCGCCGACGCCGGTTCTGCGCGCGCCGGAAGCCCATGAACTGGCGGGCGCGCGCCTGGTGTTCATCGCCCTGGGTGATCTGGATGAGGTTCGACGACTGGCGGCCCTGGCGCGGGCTGCGGGGGCGCAGGTCAATGTGGTGGACCAGCCTGCTCTCAGCGATTTCCAGACCCCGGCCCTGATCGACCGGGACGAGGTGGTGGTCGGCGTGGCGACGGGCGGCTCGGCGCCGATCCTGGCCCGCGATATCCGCACGGCCATCGAAAATGTGCTGCCTGCGGGTCTGGCCAATGTGGCGCGGATGGCGCGCGAGCTGCGCGACACGGTCAAGGCCAGCGTGCCGGACTTCATGGCGCGGCGGCGGTTCTGGGAAAAGGCGTTCCGGGGACCGGCGGCCGATCTGGCGGCGGCCGGACGCACGGCCGAGGCGCGGCGCGAGATGCTGCGTCTGCTGAACGTCGCCGCGCCGGAACAGGGCGTGGTCCATATCGTCGGCGCGGGACCGGGCGACCCGGAGCTTCTGACGCTGAAGGCGCTGCGGGTGCTGCAGGACGCCGACGTCATCGTCCACGACCGGCTGGTCCCGGAGGCGGTGCTGGAGCGGGCGCGGCGCGACGCCAAACGCCTGTATGTCGGCAAGGCGCGCGGCGACCATTCCGTGCCGCAGGACCAGATCGAGGCCCTGATGATCGCCGAGGCGAAGGCCGGGCATCGCGTCGTGCGGCTGAAGGGCGGCGATCCCTTCGTCTTCGGGCGCGGCGGCGAGGAGCTGGAGGCCATGCGGGCGGCGGGCGTGCCGGTCTTCGTCGTGCCGGGCGTGACGGCGGCCCTGGCCTGCGCGGCCTCTGCGGGCATTCCCCTGACGCACCGCGATCACGCCCAGGCGGTGACCTTCGTGACGGCGCAGGCCAAGCCGGGCGGCGTCGACGCCGACTGGTCGCGCCTGGCCGCGCCGAACCACACCCTGGCCATCTATATGGGAACGGATCGCGCCGAGGAGACGGCGGCCAAGCTGATGGCCGCAGGGCGCGCAGGCTCGACGCCGGTGGCCGTGGTCGAAAACGGCAGCCGCCCGGACGAGCGTGTTCTGACGGGACGGCTGAACGGGCTGGGCGCGCTGGTGCGGGGCGCCGAGCTGACGGGACCGGCCCTGTTGTTCGTCGGCGAGACGGCGGCCTTTTCGGCGACGCAGGCGGATATTTCGGAGGCGGCGGCATGAAGATCGTGACCGCGAACCGCCTGTCGGACGGCCGCGTCATCTATGCGGGCGTGGACAATCAGCCTGTCGATCATATCGATCAGGCGTCGGTGCTGGATGACGCCGCGGCGGAGATCGTGCTGGCCGAGGCAGCCGGACGGCCCGATGTCTTTGTAAACCCCTATCTGTTCGAGGTCAGCGACCGCACGCCCTCGGGCCGCGACCGTTTGAAGGAGCGTATCCGCTCGGCCGGACCGACCGTGGGTCACAGCGTCGCGGGAGGCGTGGGCTGATGTATCGCTATGACGAGTTCGACCATGCGCTGGTGCGCGAACGGGTCGAGGAGTTCTCCGATCAGGTGGCGCGACGCGCGTCCGGCGCTTTGACCGAGGACGAGTTCAAGCCGCTGCGGCTGATGAACGGCGTCTATCTGCAGCTTCACGCCTATATGCTGCGGGTCGCTATTCCCTACGGCGTGATGAGCAGTCGCCAGATGCGACGGCTGGCCCACATCGCGCGCACCTATGACAAGGGCTACGGCCACTTCACCACGCGGTGCAACATCCAGTACAACTGGCCGGCCCTGACCGACCTGCCGGCGATCCTGAGCGATCTGGCCGAGGTGGAGATGCACGCCATCCAGACCAGCGGCAACTGCATCCGCAACACCACGACCGACGTGTTCGCGGGCGCCGCCGACGACGAGATCGAGGACCCGCGTCCCTGGTGCGAGATCATCCGTCAGTGGTCGACCATCCACCCCGAGTTTTCCTTCCTGCCGCGCAAGTTCAAGATCGCGGTGATCGGCGCCGAAAAGGACCGGGCGGCGATCCGCACCCACGATGTCGGCCTGCAGATCGTGCGCGGCCCGGACGGCGGCACGGCCTTCCGCGTCTTCGTCGGCGGCGGGCAGGGGCGTCTGCCGCATATCGCGCAGGAAGTCGCGGCGGCGGTGCCCGCGGCCGACCTGCTGGCCTATCTGACCGCCATCCTGCGGGCGTGGAACCTGCTGGGGCGGCGCGACAACATCCACAAGGCGCGGATCAAGATCCTGGTCGCCTCCCTGGGCGTCGACGCCTTCCGCGAGGAGGTCGAGAGGCACTACGCCACCCTGCGCCGCGAAGACCTGCGCGTGCCGGACGATGAGCTTGATCGCATTCGGGCCTATTTCGCCCCGCCGCCCTTTGCCGATCTGCCCAAGGTCAGCGCTCCTTTCGACCGCGCCCTGCTGGCCGATCCCGACTTCGCCCGGTTCGCGCGCAACAATGTGCGTCGCCATCGCCAGTCGGGCTACGCCTCGGTGGTGGTGTCGCTGAAGCCGGTCGGCGGGGTGCCGGGCGACATCACGGCGGATCAGATGGAGGCCGTGGCGGATCTGGCCGAGCGCTATTCGTTCGACGAACTGCGCGCCGCCTATGAGCAGAACCTGGTCCTGCCGCATGTGAAGCTGGACGACGTGCCGACGGTGTGGCGGGCCCTGCATGAGGCGGGTCTGGCGACGGCCAATGCGGACCTGGCGACCGACGTCATCGCCTGCCCCGGACTGGACTATTGCAGCCTGGCCAACGCCCGCTCGATCCCGGTAGCCCAGGCCCTGTCCAAGCGGTTGGCCGACCTGGACTATCAAGAGACGCTGGGACCGGTTCGCATCAATATGAGCGGCTGCATCAACGCCTGCGGTCACCACCACGTCGGCCACATCGGCGTGCTGGGCGTCGATCGTAAGGGCGAGGAATACTATCAGATCACCGTCGGCGGCTCGCCCGACGAACAGGCGGCGCTGGGCGACATCGTGGGCAAGAGCCTGCCGTCCGACGAGGTGGCGCCCGCCATTCAGCGGACGCTGGACCGCTATCTGAAAATCCGCACGGAAGGCGAACGGTTCATCGACACGGTTCGCCGCGTCGGTCCCGACCCCTTCCGCGACGCCATCTATGAGACGCTCGATGCTGCAAACGCTTGAAGGGATTCAGAACGGCCTGCGTCTGTCGGTCACGACGCCGCTGGAAGAGGTCGAGGCGGCGGCCGCGACCGAGGACGTGCTGGTGCTGGAGTTCGACGCCTTTCGCGACGGGCGCGGCTTTTCACTGGCGGCGGTGCTGCGCGAGCGGGGATACGTCGGGCGGCTGATCGCGGCGGGCAAGGTGCTGCCGGATCAGGCGCGGCACCTGCGGCGCTCTGGCTTCGATGCGGTGGAGCTGTCGCCGGGAGCCGACTCGGGCGCCTGGGGCCGGATGGATCAGGCGTTCAGCGGCGCCTATCAGCCCGCCGTCGATCCTGCGCCGACCATCTGGCGGCGCCGCCACGCGGCCTCGAACGACCGCGACCTGGAGGCGCTGGCGGAACGGCTGAACCACGAGACCGAGGGCAAGTCGGCGCCTGAAATCGTCAAGGCGGCGCTGGACCCTGCGCTGGGACTGCGGGTCGGAGCCATCTCGTCGTTCGGAGCGGAATCGGCGGCCCTGCTCGACATTATCGCCAGCGAGAACAAGGCCGTGCCGGTGGTCTTTCTGGAGACCGGCCAGCATTTCCTGCAGACCCTGTCCTATCGCACCCAACTGACCAAGGCGCTGGGTCTGACCGATGTGCGGCTGGTCACGCCCGATGCGAACGAGAAGGCGACGCTGGATGCGCGCGACGACCTGTGGCGCACCGACGCCGACGCCTGCTGCGACCTCAGGAAGGTGCGGCCGATGGCGCGGGCGACGGCGGGGTTCAACGCCATCATCACGGGCCGCAAACGCTATCAGGCCGCGACGCGGGCGCGGCTGAAGCCGTTCGAGGTGCTGGATGGGGTGCTGCGGATCAATCCGCTGGCGAACTGGAACGCCGACGACGTCGAGGCCTGGCTGGATGAGAACGACCTGCCGCGCCATCCATTGGTCGAGCAGGGCTATGCCTCCATCGGCTGCTGGCCCTGCACGCGGGCGGTCCAGACCGGAGAGGACGCCCGCGCCGGGCGCTGGTCGGGTATGGACAAGGTCGAGTGCGGCATCCACCTAGGCAAACGTCAGGCTGCGGCCTGATCCGACCTGTTCTCGACCTCGCCTGAAAGCTTCAACGTGTCCGTCACGCCTACCGTCATCGACCTGATCGGCCATACGCCGCTGGTGCGCCTGAACCGCCTGTCCGACCAGACGGGGTGCGAAATTCTGGGCAAGGCCGAGTTCATGAACCCCGGCGGTTCGATCAAGGACCGCGCCGCCCTGTCCATCGTCCAGGCGGCGCGCGCGTCGGGCGCCCTGCGGCCCGGCGGAACGATAGTGGAGGGCACGGCGGGAAACACCGGCATCGGCCTGGCCCTGGTCGGGGCGGCTCTGGGCCATCCGGTCGTCATCGTCATTCCCCGCACCCAGTCGGAAGAGAAAAAGTCGGCCATCCGTTCGCTGGGCGCGCGACTGGTCGAGGTGGACGCCGCGCCGTTTTCCAGCCCCAACCATTTCGTCCACTATTCCGGGCGTCTGGCGGCCGAGTTGAACGACAGCGAAGAGGCCGGGGCCATCTGGGCCAATCAGTTCGACAACACGGCCAATCGCGACGCCCACTATCAGACGACGGGGCCGGAAATCTGGGACCAGACGGAGGGGCGCGTTGACGCCTTTGTTTCAGCGGTGGGGTCTGGCGGCACCATCGCGGGCGTCTCGGCCTATCTGCGCGAGAAGAAGCCCGATGTGACCATCGCCCTGGCCGATCCGGCGGGCGCGGCCATGTTCAACTGGTTCAACAAGGGCGAGATGACCGGCGAAGGCTCGTCGATCACCGAAGGCATCGGCGTGGCGCGGATCACCGGCAATCTGGAAGGGTTCCGACCCGATCACGCCTATCGGATCGAGGACGCCGAGTTCCTGCCGATCCTGTTCGATCTGGTGAAGCACGAAGGCCTGTCGCTGGGGGGATCGGCTGGGGTGAACATCGCCGGCGCCGTGCGGCTGGCGCGCGAGATCGGGCCGGGCAAGACCATCGTCACCTGCCTGTGCGACCCCGGATCGCGCTATGCGTCCAAACTGTTCAATCCGGCCTTCCTGCGGTCCAAGGGATTGCCCGAGCCGGACTGGGCGTGAACCCATCGTATCCTCCCCACTTGTGGGGAGGGGGACCGCAAAGCGGTGGCGGGGCTCTTGAGGTCCCACAGGCGCCTGTGATGCGGCCAGAGCCCCTCCGTCACGGCGCTGAAAAAGCGCCGCGCCACCTCCCCGCGAAGCGGGGAGGAGACGATGGTTCCGCTATTTCGCCTTCTGCTCCGCGATCCACATATCCATGCGGTGGTCCAGAAGGGCGAGCGGCAGGGGGCCTTCGACCAGCAGGGCGTCGTGGAAGGTGCGGATGTTGAACTTCGGCCCCAGTTCCCGCTCGGCCCGTTCGCGGATCTCGCGCAGGCGAATCTCGCCGATCTTGTAGGCCGTGGCCTGACCCGGCCAGCCGATGTAGCGTTGCAGTTCGGTCTCGATATTGTGGGGCGCCAGGGCCGAGTTGTCGCGGAAACAGGCGCGGGCCTGTTCCTCGGTCCAGCCCATCCAGTGCAGGCCGGTGTCGGCCACCAGCCGACAGGCGCGCCACATCTCGTAGGACAGACGGCCGAACCGCTCATAGGGGGTGCGGTAAAAGCCCATCTCCTCACCCAGATATTCGGAATACAGGCCCCAGCCCTCGGTGAAGGCGGTGACATTGGCCTGACGCCTGAAATAGGGCTGGCCGCCGCCTTCCTGTTGCAGCGCGATCTGGAGGTGGTGGCCCGGAACGGCTTCGTGCAGCGTCAGGGCGGGCAGTTCGTACAGCGGGCGCTGGTCCAGCTTGGACGTATTGACGATGTAGTGGCCGGGAATGCCGTTCTGCATAGAGCCGGAGTTGTAGCGGCCGGTGGTGTAGTTTTTCTCGATCTGGGCCGGGACCGGCTGCACGTCATAGGGCAGGCGAGGCAGGGTGGCGAACAGGGCCGGGAGGCCGCCGTCAGCCCGCTTCGCCATTTCCGACGCTTTCTCAAGCAACTGTTCACGGCTGGTCGCATAGAACTGCGGATCGGTACGCAGGAAGTTGAGGAAGCCGGCGAAGTCGCCGGTCCAGCCGGCCGCTCTCATCTCGACCTCCATGCGGGCGCGGATGCGGGCCACCTCGTCCAGACCGATCTGGTGGATCTGTTCCGGCGTCAGGTCGGTGGTGGTATGGCCGCGCACCAGATAGGCGTAGAGCGCCTTGCCGCCAGGGCGATTGCCGATGCCGGGCTCGACCGGCGCCTTTGGCAGATTGTCGGTCTGGAGGAAGGTCAGCCAAGCTTGGCGCGCCGGCACGATGACGGCGGCCACGACGGCGGCGCCTTCGGCCTTCAGCCGCTCCTTTTCGGCCTGGGGCACGGTCGCGGGCAGGGTGTCGAAGGGTTTCAGCAGCGGTTCGGCGTCGGGCGCGATGGCCACGTCGTTGCGGGCCAGGGCGACGGCGCTTTGCGTGACCGAACGGGCCTGAACCATGCCGGTGTCCAGGCCGCGCCGCGCATTGTCGGTGGTCTGGGTGTAGATGTCGCCGAAACCGCGTATGCGCTGGATATAGCGCTCGGCCTCCGCGACCGAGTTCAGCCGCGTGCCGCCGCCGACGTAAAGCGCCCAGGTTCCCGGCCCGCCCTCGCTGTCGAAGGCCAGCCGTCCGGTGTCGTAATCCAGCCCCTCTATGCTGCGTTTCAGGCTGTAGAGCAGGAAGGCGTGGTTGATGGCGCCCGCGTGGGAAAGACTTGCCGGGTCGATGGCGTCAAGCCGCCGAACGAACCCTTCCAGCGGCGCGCGCTGGGCCAGTTCGAAGGTGCGGCTCAGGTCCGGGACGCGGCCCATGGCCTCCACATCGCCTTCGCCGCCGGCCGAGAAGGGATCGACCGACTTCAGATAGGTCTCGTAATCGGCGACCACGGCGTTCAGCGCTGCGTCGGCAGGGGCGGCAACGGCGGTCGGCGGCGTCTGAGCCATGGCCAGGGTCGGCGCCCCCGCCGCGATCAGGGCCGCCAAGGCCAGCTGAGACATCTTCATTTTGCGCCCCTCCAGTGCAGGGCGCAGTGCAAGCCGAGCGGCGTCGCGGCGTCAACCGCAGACGGTGAAGAACTGTTCGATCCCGGCCTTGGCCGGCGGATGGGCGACATACAGTTCCCGCGCATCGTCCGCCCAGGCGGCTATCCAGCCCAGGCGACGGAACCGCAGGAACACCGGGTCCTTGGTCCTGGCGCGGGCGGTCAACAGTTCGCCTTCGTGGACCACGGCCGGCTCCGAGGTGGCGGCGTAGCGTTCGGTGTCGCCGCCGGATTCCAGATGGATTTCAAGCGCGGGCTTCTCGCTGGCCGCCGTGATCTCCAGCGCGCCGGAGCCGGCCTGGCAGAGCAGATGCAGTTTCACCTCGTCGCTGTTGGCCACGCCATAGGCCAGGCTGACCTCGCGGCCGTCGCGGTTCATGAACCAGTCCAGACCGGCCGTGGCGACGGGCTCGCCCTGGGCGGCGTCCATGCTCGGCGAAGGGGCGGGGGCGGGGGCGTGGGTGGCGCAGGCGGCCAGGGCCGAGACGGCGATCAGGGCGGGGATCAGGCGGGAGACACGCATGGGCGACCTCTCTTATCCGGCGCAGCGGTCGGCGAAGCGGCGCAGCTTGGCCAGATGGGGGCGTTCGACGGTCACGGTTCGGACGTCCGAGCCTACGGCGATGGTCATCCGGCCGTCGGCGACGAAGGCGGTGAAGGCGGGGTGTTCGACGGGGATGCCCGTCTCCAGCTTGCCGCCGCGTCCGACCTTCGCCTCGCTGGCGGCGGTGTTGCCGCCGGCCGTGATGCGGGCGAACCCCGCCGTCGCCGGTTCGCCATAGATCGAGATCGTCACCGCGCCCGACCCGGCCTGGCATTGCAGAGTCGAGCGCAGTTCGGCCGTGTCGGGAATATCGTTGGCCATCACCAGCGGACCTTCGCCTTCATACAGACTCCAGGTCCAGCCGCTCGCAGGCGCGGCCTGGACCGCCAGGGCCATAAGGGCCGAAGCGATAAGGATCATGCGTCAGCCCCCGCCGACGACGCGCACCGTCGCGTCGCGCGCACTGTCGCCATGACCGCGTGAAACCGCAAGAGACCAGACAGCCGCAATCCTCCAGACAGGCGCTCAGCCGAAAGGAACGCGGTTATCCGCAGACGGTTCAACCCACCCTGTCAGGTCAGAACGGGCTGAACCGCTCGACCAGAGCCTGGCCCACGGGCGGGGCCTGGATGCGGCTGACGTCGCCCCGTCCGCCATAGGAGATGCGGGCTTCGGCGATCTGGGTGTGATTGATGGCGTTGGCGGACGAAATGTCCTCGGGCCGCACGATGCCGGCGACGGTCAGTTCGCGGACTTCGCGGTTTGTGCGCACTTCCTGCCGACCCTGAATGACCAGATTGCCGTTGGCCAGAACGTCGGTGACGACGGCGGCGATGGTCAGCGACACCTTCTCGGCCCGGTTGACGGTGCCGGTTCCGGTGGACTTGGACGCGCCGTCCATGCCGACCATGTTCGACGGATCGAATCCACCGGGGAAGGCGCGGCCCAGGCTGCTTTCCAGGCCGAACAGGTGCGAGACGCCGCCGGAGATGTTGTTCGAACGCGAACGCTGGGTCGAGTTCTGGGTCTGGGCGCGGTCGTCGATGTCGATCTTGACCGTAAGGATGTCGCCGACGTGGCGGGCGCGCTGGTCGCCGAAGAAGGTGCGGGCGCCGGTCCGCCACAGGCTGTTGGCGCTGGCGGCGGTGTCGGGCGCCGGCAGATAGGCCTGCTGCACCGGCACCAGGGCGGCGGGATAGCCGATGGGCGCCAGTTCGGGGCCGCGCACCGTCTCGGCGACGGTGGAGCAGGCGGCCAGAGGGGCGACGGCGGCGAGGGTCAGAAGGATCTTGCGCATGACGAGGTTTCCCTAGCGGGCGGCGAATTGTTGAGGGGCGGCGCGCGCCGCGTCGGCGGCCGGGCCGGCGACGGCCTGGCCGGGACCGGAAGCCACGGCGTCGATGACGCGGTTGGAGGTGGTGTTCATGATGGCCACGGGCTCGCCCAGACCGGCGCTGCGCATGGCCTTGCCCATGACGGCCAGGTTCACGCCGCCGACCTGATAGGTGACGCGCACCATGTCGTTGCGGGCGATGACCTGCTGGGCGGCGGCGGGCCGATAGGCGGCGCGGGCGACGGGCTGGACGGCGGCGGGAGCCGAAGCGGCGTCCGCCATGCCCTGGACCGGCGCCTCGGCGCGGCGCACGGCGACGCGGCG
>NZ_DALZQC010000013.1:0-46985 GCF_032017145.1 Brevundimonas sp. | reverse complement strand
GCCTTGAATCACGCTTCAGCCTAATCCGGAATCCCTAGAGTCCACAGATCCTAAGGCGCTTCTAACCCCAACAACCCGTCATCCTCGGGCTTGTCCCGAGGATACATACTCCCGGTTTCGCCGGTGCTCACCGTCCTCGACGGGGTCTATGGATCCTGGGCACAAGGCCCAGGATGACGACTTGGGTGTAAAGCGCATCACCAGACGCCGATCTTCTCGGCCTCGGCGTGGCTGATGGGGTGGTTGGCCTTGGCGTGGTCTTCCTCGGCCAGGAAGCGGGCGGCCTCCAGGGCGGCCATACAGCCCATGCCGGCGGCGGTGACGGCCTGGCGATAGACGTCGTCGGTGACGTCTCCGGCGGCCCAGACGCCCTCGATGGCGGTGGAGGCCGTGCCGGGCTTCACCCGCAGGTATCCGCCCGCGTTGGTCTCGAGCTGGCCCTTGAACAGTTCCGACGAGGGGGCGTGGCCGATGGCGATGAAGACGCCGTCCGCCGGGATTTCCCGGGTCGCGCCGTCCTTGACGTTCTTCAGGCGCACGCCGGTGACGTTCCTGGCCATGCCGTCGACGACGCCGACGATCTCCTGGATGGCCACGTTCCAGATCACCTCGACCTTGGGGTTGGCGAACAGGCGGTCCTGCAGGATCTTCTCGGCGCGGAACTCGTCGCGGCGGTGAACGACCGTGACCCTGGAAGCGAAGTTGGTCAGGAACAACGCCTCTTCGACAGCCGTGTTGCCGCCGCCGACCACGACCACTTCCTTGCCGCGATAGAAGAAGCCGTCGCAGGTGGCGCAGGCGGAAACGCCGAAGCCCTGATAGGCGGCCTCGCTCTCCAGGCCCAGCCATTTGGCCTGGGCGCCGGTGGAGATGATGACGGTCTCGGCCAGAAGCTCCTCGCCGCTGTCCAGCGTCAGGCGGAACGGGCGCTGGGACAGGTCCGCCGAGGTGACGATGTCGTGGATGACCTCGGTCCCGACATGCAGGGCCTGGGCCTGCATCTGCTCCATCAGCCACGGGCCCTGAATGGTCTCGGCGAAGCCGGGATAGTTCTCGACGTCGGTGGTGATGGTCAGCTGGCCGCCGGGTTGGATGCCTGCGATGACGACGGGGTTCAACGACGCGCGGGCGGCGTAGATGGCGGCGGTCCAGCCTGCGGGGCCGGAACCGATGATGGCGACGCGAACGGTACGAGCTTGGGTCATGACGCCTATTTAGGCGGTGATTCCCGTTTGCGCGATGGCGGTCATGACGGATGACGACGAAGCGTCGCCTTATCGCGCCCGCATCGCCTCCAGAACCGCCCGCGCCGCGCGGTCGGTTTCGGCCAGCGGCTCATAGGTCCAGCTATCCAGCGTGCCGTCGAACGGGCGGGTCGCGCCGTGTGACTGAAGGTCGTCGTGCAGGCGGGCGAACTTGTCGCCGGATTTCAGCGGGATCATAGGCAGGACATGAACAGGCTTGCGGGTCGAGGCGGCCTCGGCGGCCATGTTGGCGCTGTCCTCGGTGACCAGGATGTGGTCGGCGAAATGCAGGAAGCCGAACAGGGGATTGTCGCCCGCACCCTCCCAGATCCAGCCGGGCAGGGCCGACAGGCGCGCCGTCATGGCCGCCTTGGCCGCCTCGGGCGTGCGGCGCGAGAAGGTCAGCATCAGCGAGCCGCCCGACGCCAGAACGGCCGCCGCGATCCGGTCGGCCAGATCGGCGGCGTGTTCGGGAGGCAGGTCGAACGCCTTGGACTTGCCGCCGATCAGGACCGCGACGCGCGGATGGGGCAGGGGGGCGATGCGGTCGGCGAAGGCGGGCGCGGCTTCGGCGATGCGCCGGGGCGTAATGCGGTGGGGCGAGCCGGTGATCTCGAAGACATTGTCGCCCGACAGGCCGTCATGGGCGGGCGCGACGATCATGTCATAGCGGTCGTTCGCCCAGCGCGGGTCCTGGGTCTGGACGACGAAGGTCTTGCCCCCGCTCCAAGTCTTGACCCGCGTCGATAGGGGCAGGGTTGCGCGGCCCGTCGCGATCCACAAATCGGGCCAGGGCGCGGCGATCGGGTCGGACGCGGGGGCCAGCATCGCCGCCGTCTTCATGGCGGAGGGCAGGCGGTCAAACAGGCGGCGCCACCGGATATGTTTGGTCGTGATTTCGGCGGGGGTCAGGCGTTGAACGGCCTCGGCCAGACCCAGGGCCTGATTCTCGATCCCGGCGCGGCCGTCCGAAACGACCCAGATGCTGAGAGGGCTGGAGGGGGGAATGGGGGTCACGCCCCGGTCGCGTCGGCCCGCACCCAGGTCATGGCCTCGACCTTGTTGCCGTCAGGGTCGCGCAGGAAGGCGGCGTAGTAGCCGGGCGCATAGTCGGGACGGAAGCCTGGCGCGCCTGCATCATCGCCGCCCGCACTCAGACCCTGGGCGTGGAAGCGATCCACCACATCCCGATCCGGCGCGGCGAAACAGACATGCGCGCCGTTGCCGGCCGTAGCCGACTTATGATCCTGAGGGAGCGAGGCCCAGAATTCGGGAAAGGCGCGGCCATAGGCCAGGCCCGTCGGGTGTTCCATCACCCGGCCGACGCCCAGAGCGCTGAAGACGGCATCGTAGAACGCGCCTGCCCTGGCCAAATCGGTGACGCCTACCGAAACATGCGACACCAGGGGCGGGCGTGTTTCGGCGGCGTCGGTCATGGCCTTATTTCCACTCGACCTTGAGGATCTCGTAGGCCTTCACCCCGCCGGGGGTGTTCACCTCGACGACATCGCCGACTTCCTTGGAGATCATGGCGCGCGCGATGGGCGAGGCGATTGAGATGCGGCCCTGTTTCACGTCGGCCTCATGCTCGCCGACGATCTGGTATCGGCTCTCTTCCTCGGTGTCCTCGTCCACCACGGTGACGGTGGCGCCGAACTTGACCTGGTCGCCCGACAGTTTGGACACGTCGATGACCTGGGCGCGGCTGATCTTGTCCTCGATCTCGGCGATCTGGCCCTCGATCCAGCCCTGCCGCTCCTTGGCGGCATGGTATTCGGCGTTCTCGGACAGGTCGCCGTGTTCACGGGCCTCGGAGATGGCCGCGATCACGCTGGGCCTCTCGACCGACTTCAATTGCTTCAGTTGATCGTCGAGGACGCGATAGCCCTCGGCCGTCATCGGCACTTTTTCCATTGTGTCGTGATTTTCTTGTTCGCCCGGAGACTGGAAAGACGCGGAAGTAGGCACATAAAAGGCCGCGGGGCGGGCGCGGCCGGGCATCAAAGCTAGGGGTAATCGCGTCGAAAATCAAGTGCGCCGCCCCAGACGGGCCATATTTCAGGCCCGCGCGGGCGGTTCAGACTTGTGATCGCGGCGCAGCACGCCCTTGATCAGGCTGTAGGCCAGCCAGCCAACGGCGGCCAGGCCTGCGAACATGAACAGGCCGGAAACCAGCGCGGCCCCGGCGGCCATGAAGGCCAGAACGAAGGCGACGGCGGCGGCCAGCCCGGCGATGATCTGGATGGTTTGAAGGCGCATGATCCGTTAACGCGTTGCGCCCCGTCGGGTTGCGATCAGCCGATCACGATCCGATCACGCATAGCTGTATTCGCCGCCGCGCTCCAGGGCGCGGCGATAGGCCGGCCTGGCGTGGATGCGGTCGAGGAAGGCCTTCAGGCGCGGCTTGGTCGAGGCGTCGAAGGCGCGGTCGGCCCCGGCCTCAACGGGGAAGCTCATCATGATGTCGGCGGCGGTGAACTGATCTCCCGCGAACCATTCCGAACGGTCCAACTCGCTCTCCCAGAAGGCGACATGGGTGCGAAGCTGCGGTTCGACGAAACTGGCCAGCGCCTTGTTCGCCACGCCCTTGACCAGCGGCTTCATCAGGCCCGGCGCGCGCTGCGGCAAGATGGAGAAGACCAGTTTCAGCAACAGCGGCGGCATGGCCGAACCTTCGGCGTAGTGCAGCCAATAGGTGAAACGCCGCGCCTCCTCCGTGCCCGCCGTTGGGCGAAGCCGACCCTTGCCATAGGCGTCCAGCAGATACTCGACCACGGCGCCGGTCTCCGCCACCGTGATGGAGCCGTCCTCGATCACCGGCGACTTGCCCAGCGGATGGACCTTCAGCAGTTCGGGCGGCGCCAGCCGGTTGCCGGCGTTCCGCTCATAACGGATCACCTCATAGTCCAGCCCCAACTCCTCGAGCAGCCACAGGACGCGTTGCGAGCGGCTGTCGTTCAGGTGATGGACTTTGATCATCGGTCGGCTCCGGGCGGCGAACGGCGACTATTCGCGCCCCAGGATGTGAAGTCGAGGCCTAATGCGGCTTGCGGCCGCTCCAGCGGGCGCGCGCGCGCGGCCGGGTCTGGGCCTGGTTCTGGGCGGCGTCCGCGGGCCGGGCGCCGTCGCGACGGCTGCGCCAGACCTCATAGGCCAGGGTGGCCAGGGCCAGCTTGCCGGCGTGACGGCCCGCCAGGCGGCGTCCGCCCTTGGACAGCAAGAGGCCGCCCAGCATGGGAACCAATTTGTGCAGACGGGACATAGTGATCTCCTTGTTCTGGTCTCAACGCGCCGGTCAGGTTCGCGTTTCGTGCTGCGACGACCTGATCTGTCGGCGACCGTCAGAAGGTTTGGCGCGCGCTTCGGGAAAAGGGGTGCTAGCTCTGGCCGATGCGCTCTTCTCGTCTCGCCGCCTTCTTCACCTCGCTCAGCTTCTTCGTCGTCGCCGCCCTGGTCGCGGGCGTGGTGGTCGGGACGATGGCCCAGGGCGCGGACGCGCCATGGCTGACGGGCGGGCTGGGCGTGGTCGAAAGCCTGGGGCAGGTCTGGCTGAACGCGCTGCGCATGACCGTCATCCCGCTGGTCTTCAGCCTGTTGGTCACCGGCATCGTCTCCATCGCCGACGCGGCCGCCACCGGACGGATCGCGGCGCGGTCGCTGATGGTCTTCGGCGTCCTTCTGGTCGGGGCGACCGTCTATGCGATCCTGGCGGGTCTGGGGCTGCTGGCCCTGTGGCCCATCGACCCGGAGGCCGGTCGGGCCCTGCTGGCGGGAACCCCGGCGAATTCGGCCGCCGTGGTGGGCGAGGCGGCGCGAACGGACGGCCTTCGCGCCTTCCTGTCCAGTCTGGCGCCGGCCAATGTGGTCAAGGCGGCCGCCGACGACGGGGTGCTGGCCGTGGTCGTCTTCGCCGTGGCCTTCGGTTTCGCCGCCACCCGGATCAAGACCGAACTGCGTCGGCCCCTGGCCGGCTTCTTCGAGGCCGTGGCCGAAACCATGGTGGTGATCGTCCACTGGGTGCTGCTGGCCGCGCCGTTCGGCGTCTTCGCCCTGGCGCTGGGCGTGGGCTTGCGCGCGGGCCTGGGGGTGGCGGGGACGCTGGCCCACTATGTCGCCATCGTCTGCCTCAGCCAGATCGGCCTGATCGTGATCACCTATGTCGTGGCGGTGGTCTGGGGGCGGATATCCTTGGCCCGGTTCGCCCGTGCGGTGGCCCCGGCCCAGGTCGTCGCCGTCTCGACCCAGTCGTCGCTGGCCAGCCTGCCGGTCATGATCGAACGGGCGCGCGACTGGCTGGGCGTGCCCCAGACCTCGGCCGGTCTGATTCTGCCGCTGGCGGTGGCGGTGTTTCGCATCACCAGCCCGGTCGCCAACCTGGCGGTCTGTCTGTATGTGGCGCAGTTGAACGGCGTCGATCTCAGTATAGGGGTGCTGATCGCGGGCGGGCTGACGGCCATCGCCGTGTCCATCGCCTCGGTCGGCCTGCCGGGTCAGGTCAGCTTCTTCGCCGCCATCGGCCCCATATGTTTGGCCATGGGCCTGCCGCTGGGCGTCCTGCCGCTGTTGCTGGCGGTCGAGGTCATTCCCGACATCTTCCGCACCGTCGGCAACGTCACCGCAGACCTGGCCGCGACACGGATCGTGCAGGGCCGGGATGCGAGGCCGATCGAACCCGAGCAGTCCATGACGTCATAAGACGCCGATGCGAAACTATTCTCTCCTTTTCGGAAACGGCGGCGCAACTGGCGCGTGTTTTCAGAATTGCGACGATGCTTTACTTCAAAAGCAACAATTGAGACTTGCTTAATGCGCGTTCTGTAATCGCCCCGTGAATAAGGACAGGCGCGGCATCGGCACGCGCGATCCCCTTTCGAGGTAAAGTGCGATTATGAGCATCAAAGCGCGGCTTCTGCTGTGTCTGGCCGCCCTGGCCGTCGGCATGGCGGCCATCGGTCTCAGCGGCTGGGTCTCCGCATCGGTCATGAACCAGCGGATGCAGTCGGTGCTCGCCAATCGCGTGGTGCCCATGCAGCAGTTGAAGGCGGCCGTCGACATGTACGCCGTCAACATCGTCGATACCGCTCATAAGGCGCGCGACGGCGCGATGACGTCCGACCAGGCCATCCAGGTCATCACGGCCGCCAAGTCTACGATCGCCAGCAACTGGAACGCCTATCGCGTCACGCGCATGACAACGGATGAGCATGCTTTGGTCGAGAGCACGTCTGCGGCCCTGCCCGCCGCCAATGCGGCTGTAGACGAGTTGGAGCGTTTGCTGCGGGCGGGCGACACGGTGGGGCTGGACCGGTTCGTCCGAAACGACCTTTATCCCGCGATCGATCCGGTCAGCGCCAACATGGCCAAGCTTGTCGATCTTCAGGTTCGCGTCGCTCGCGAAGATGGCGTGAAGGCCGCCGCAGTCTTCAAGATCGCCATGATCGTCATGGCCCTGATCGCCCTGGCGGCTGTCGGCCTGCTGGGCTTCGCCACCCATGTGATCGTCAGACGGGTCTCCACGCCGCTGCAGAGCATGACGCGCGCCATGTTGCGCCTTGCCGACGGCGACCACGGTATCGTCGTGCCGGCCGTGGGGCAGCGCGATGAACTGGGGCAGATGGCCGACGCCGTGGTGGTGTTCCGCGACGCCGCCATCGCCAAGATCAAGGCGGATGCGGCCATGGTCGAGGCCAAGGCCAAGGCCGACCACGATCAACGCGTCGCCAGCGAGACGGCCATCGCCGAACAGCAGGCCCTGGTCGTGCAATCGTTCGGGGTCGCGCTGGACAGGCTGGCGCAGGGCGACCTGACCTATCACGTCAACGACAGCCTGCCGGTGGAGTACGAAAAACTGCGTTCCGATTTCAACGCCGCCATGGCCGCGTTGAAGGATACGATGTCGGTCGTCGTGACCAATGTGTCGGCCATCCGCTCGGGTTCGGGTGAGATCAGCCATGCCGCCGACGACCTGTCGCGACGCACCGAGCAACAGGCCGCCAGCCTGGAGGAAACCGCCGCTGCGCTGGACCAGATCACCGCCACCGTCAACCGCACCGCAGCCGGCGCGCGCCAAGCCTCCGACACGGTTCAGGCGGCCAAGAACGACGCCGAAACCTCGGGCGTCATCGTTCGCGACGCCGTGCAGGCGATGGGGGATATCGAAAAATCGGCGCAGGAGATCAGCCAGATCATCGGCGTGATCGACGAGATCGCCTTCCAGACGAACCTGCTGGCCCTGAACGCCGGTGTGGAAGCCGCCCGCGCGGGCGACGCCGGTCGAGGGTTCGCGGTCGTGGCCTCCGAGGTCCGCGCCCTGGCCCAGCGTTCGGCCGAGGCCGCAAAGGAGATCAAGACCCTGATCTCGGCGTCCACGCGCCAGGTGAACACTGGCGTCAATCTGGTGGGCCAGACGGGCGAGGCCCTGCAACGTATCGTCGGCCGCGTTGCGGAAATCGACGGCCTGGTGTCGGAAATCGCCGCCTCGGCCCAGGAGCAGGCGGTCGGCCTGGCCCAGGTCAACACCGCCGTGAATCAGATGGACCAGGTGACCCAGCAGAACGCCGCCATGGTCGAGGAATCGACGGCGGCCAGCCATTCTCTGTCGCAAGAAGCCCTGGGACTGGCGGACTCGGTCGCACGGTTCAACCTCGGCGCGCCCGCTTCGGTCGCGCGCAAGGCCCCGGTCCCGCCTCCCGCCCGCCAGGCCCTGCGGCCCGTCGTTCAGATGCGCAACATCGGGTCTGGCGCCGCCGCCGTCCGGCGCCCGGCGTCGGTCGCCGAGGATGCGGGCTGGGAAGAGTTCTGACCCGCTGAGCCCGAAAAGCCGACGGGCGGAGGCCGAAACCTCCGCTCGTCGATCGCTCAATATTCCTGGATCGCCTTCACATCCAGATCGCCGGCCTTGATGGCGCCGATGGCCTGGGCCGCCGCAAGCGCGCCTGCGGTGGTGGTGTAATAGGGCATCTTCATCATCAGGGCCGTGCGGCGCAGGCTGAAGCTGTCCTGCAGCGACTGCTTGCCCGAGGTGGTGTTGAAGACCAGCTGGACCTCGCCGTTCTTCATGGCGTCCACGATGTGCGGGCGGCCTTCCAGCACCTTCTTGACCCGCTTCACCTCCAGCCCCTGTTCGACCAGATAGGCGTGGGTGCCGCCGGTGGCGATCAGGCTGAAGCCCTCGGCCAGCAGGGTCCTGGCCGCATCGACGATGAAAGGCTTGTCCTCGTCCTTGACCGAGATGAAGGCGCAGCCCGAGGTCGGCAGGGTGGTTCCGCCGCCGATCTGGGACTTGGCGAAGGCGCGGGCGAAGGCGGGGGCCATGTCGGCCTCGCCGTCGCGTTTCCAGTCCAGACCCATGACCTCGCCCGTCGAACGCATTTCCGGGCCCAGGATGGTGTCGACCCCGGCGAAGCGGGCGAACGGGAAGACCGCCTCCTTGACCGCGATATGGTCGTAGGGCTTGTCGGTCAGGCCGAAGGACTTCAGGGGCACGCCCGCCATGACCTTGGCGGCGATGGCGGCGATGGGCTGGCCGATGGTCTTGGCGACGAACGGCGCCGTGCGCGAGGCGCGGGGGTTCACCTCCAGCACGAAAATGCGGGGTTCGGCGCTGTGCGGCTCCTCGATGGCGAACTGCACGTTCATCAGGCCGCGCACCTTCAGGGCCTTGGCCATTTCGGTGGTCTGACGCTTCAGCTCGGCGACCGTCTCGGCGGACAGGGAGTAGGGCGGCATCGAGCAGGCGCTGTCGCCCGAGTGGACCCCGGCTTCCTCGATATGTTCCAGCACGCCGGCGACGAAGACCGTCTCATCGTCGCACAGGGCGTCCACGTCGACCTCGGTGGCGCGGTTCAGATAGTGGTCGATCAGGACGGGATCATCGCCCGAAACGCGCATGGCCTCATGGACGTAGCGGTCCAGCTGCTCGCGGTCGTGGACGATCATCATGCCGCGTCCGCCCAGAACGTAGGAGGGGCGCAGGACGACGGGATAGCCGACCTCCTCCGCCTTCTGCGCAGCCTCTTCGGCGCTGCGGGCCAGGCCGTTCGGCGGCTGGCGCAGGCCGATGCCTTCCAGCATCTGCTGGAAGCGCTCGCGGTCTTCGGCAAGGTCGATGGAATCGACGGATGTGCCCAGCACCGGGATGTTGTCGTCCTGCAGCGCGTGGGCCAGCTTCAGCGGCGTCTGGCCGCCGAACTGCACGACGCAGCCGATCAGTTCGCCCTTGGAGCGCTCGACCTCGATCAACTCCAGCACGTCCTCGGCCGTCAGCGGCTCGAAATACAGGCGGTCGGAGGTGTCGTAGTCGGTCGAGACCGTCTCGGGGTTGCAGTTGACCATGATCGACTCGACGCCGATCTGGTCGAAGGCGAAGGCCGCGTGGCAGCAGCAGTAGTCGAACTCGATCCCCTGGCCGATGCGGTTCGGACCGCCGCCCAGGATGATGGCCTTCTTCTTGTCCGACGGCTCGGCCTCGCACTCGGGGATCTGGCCGAGCGCGCCGGTCTCATAGGTCGAATACATATAGGCGGTGGCCGAGGCGAACTCGGCCGCGCAGGTGTCGATCCGCTTGAACACCGGGCGCACGTTCAGGCCGCGACGGGCCGAACGCACGGCCTTCTCGGTCGCGCCCGTCAGTTGGGCGAGGCGGGCGTCGGAGAAGCCCTTGGCCTTCAGGCGGCGGAACTCGGTCGAGTCGGTGGGCAGGCCCTTGACCCGCACATGGCCTTCCTCGCGCACGATGTCGGCGATCTGGCGCAGGAACCACGGCTCATAGGCGCAGGCCGCGTTGACCTCTTCGACCGACAGGCCGTGGCGGAAGGCCTGGGCGATGACGCGGATGCGGTCGGGCGTGGGCACGCCCAGCGCGCGGACGACGGCGGCGCGCGCCGTCGCATCGTCGGCGGCCCCGGCGACGCCTTCGATCTCGATCTCGTCAAAGCCGGACAGGCCGGTTTCCAGCCCGCGCAGGGCCTTCTGCATCGATTCCTGGAAGGTGCGGCCGATGGCCATGACCTCGCCCACCGACTTCATCGAGGTGCCGAGCAGGGGCTCGGAGCCCGGATATTTCTCGAAGGCGAAGCGCGGGATCTTGGTGACGACATAGTCGATCGACGGCTCGAACGAGGCGGGCGTGACCTGGGTGATGTCGTTCTGCAGTTCGTCCAGCGTATAGCCGACGGCCAGACGCGCCGCGACCTTGGCGATGGGGAAGCCGGTGGCCTTGGACGCCAGCGCGGACGAACGCGACACGCGCGGGTTCATCTCGATCACGACCATGCGGCCGTCGGCGGGGTTGATCGCCCACTGCACGTTCGACCCGCCCGTCTCGACGCCGATCTCGCGCAGCACATTGATCGAGCCGGTCCGCATCCGCTGATATTCCTTGTCGGTCAGCGTAAGCGCAGGGGCCACGGTGATGCTATCGCCCGTGTGCACGCCCATCGGATCGACGTTCTCGATGGAGCAGATGATGATGCAGTTGTCCGCCGTGTCGCGGACGACCTCCATCTCGTATTCCTTCCAGCCTAGGACGGACTCTTCGATCAGGACCTCGGTGGTCGGCGACAGGTCCAGACCGCGCGCGACGATCTCGTCGAACTCTTCGCGGTTATAGGCGATGCCGCCGCCGGTGCCGGCCAGGGTGAAGGACGGGCGGATCACGGCGGGCAGGCCGACGAACTCCAGCCCCTCCAGCGCCTCTTCCATCGAATGGGCGGCCTTGGAGCGGGGCGATTCAAGACCCAGCTTGTCCATCGCGTCGCGGAACTTCTGGCGATCCTCGGCCTTGTCGATCACCTCGGCCTTGGCCCCGATCATCTCGACCCCGTGCCTGGCCAGCGCGCCGGATTCATGCAGGGCCAGGGCGGTGTTCAGCGCGGTCTGGCCGCCCATGGTCGGAAGCAGGGCGTCGGGCTTTTCCTTGATGATGATCTTCTCGACCATCTCGGGCGTGATCGGCTCGATATAGGTGGCGTCGGCCACCTCCGGGTCGGTCATGATGGTGGCGGGGTTAGAGTTGACCAGGATGACCCGATAGCCTTCCGCCTTCAGCGCCTTGCAGGCCTGAACGCCCGAATAGTCGAACTCGCACGCCTGGCCGATGACGATCGGGCCGGCGCCGATGATGAGGATGGACTTGATGTCTGTGCGCTTGGGCATCGCCAGCTCTTCTTCTTATTGAACGCTAATAGGTCACGACCGCGCAATCCCAGCCGTCATAGTCCAGCTGGAAGGCCGCGGCCCAGGTCTGCATCATGGCCGAGGTGGCCGAGAACGACGCCTCGTCCACCGCCATGGTGGTCTCTAGAATGGTGGAATCGTCGGCGCCGCTGGTCAGGAAGCCCGCGCGGCGGGCCACCTCGTTCAGGTCGCCATGGTCGCCTTCGCCATAGAAGTAGAACCGCGTGTGACGTGGGGTCACGCCGCTGTCGCCCTGCTCGGCCAGCGCCGCGCGCACCATGGCGTCGCGTTCGTCATGACGGATGTCCGAGGCGTCCAAGAGGCTGCGTCGTCCTTCGTTCTTTTCGCGCGCGAGAAGCCGCCGCAAGGCCTAGCCATCCGGTGTTCGCGTCGGGTTGTCGGTTAAGCGGCCCGTTTAGAGAGGGAGGGGCGGTGGGGCAACTGGAAACATCACCCGAAGCGGTATGCGCCCGTCCGTCGCAGTGAATGGACATAAAGACGCCGCAAATCCCCATGGACCTCAAAACATCTGCGGCTAGATTGAATCGTTGTGACTGTTATGTTGCTGATCGGTCACATTTGGGGCTTGGATGGGGCGTGCCAATGGCTCTAGGGTGCCGCATCAAACTCACGTTCCCCCGCGTGAGTATAAATGCCGCAGCCTTCTCAAGGTTGCCGCTTTATGACTTTGAGAGGTCTAGCTTTGACGTATCGTCGTTCTCGATTGCTAGCTGGCAGCATGTGGTCGGCATTCGGTCTAATGGCAGCGCTTCCCGCGATTGCTCAGGAAACGCCTGCTGCAGGCCAACAGGCCACGACGCTGGACGAGATCGTCGTAACAGGTTCGCGCATTCCCCGCCCGAACCTGGAGCAGCCGACGCCCGTTTCGACTGTTCCGCGCGAAGCGATCGACAATGCAGGCACTCAGAATTTGGGTGACATTTTGGCCCAGCTCCCGGCGCTCAGCGCGAACGCCACGGTTCGCGGCAACTCCGACAGCTTCGGCGACGATGGCGGCCTGAACTTCGCCAACTTGCGTAATCTCGGTGCGTCGCGCACCCTGACGCTGATCGACGGCAAGCGCCACGTCGGCGGGGATGCAGGCAACGCTGCTGTCGACCTCAATTCCGTGCCGGCCGCACTTGTGGACCGCGTTGAAGTCATCACAGGCGGCGCCTCGGCCGTCTATGGATCCGACGCTGTTTCCGGCGTTGTGAACATCATCCTTAAGAACGACTACGAGGGCGGCGAGATGACCGCCCAATATGGCGGCGCCGAATCTGGCGCGGGCAAGAACTGGTCGGTCAACGGCGTCTACGGCAAGAACTTCCTGGACGGTCGCGCCAATCTGACCGCGACGCTGTTCTATGACCACTCTGATCAGGTTCTCGCCAGCGACATCAAGGCGATCAAGAACTGGGGCACCATCCTCAATCCCGCCGACACCGGCCCCAACGACGGTATCCCGAACCGCTTCATCGTTCCCAATGTTCTGACGGACTTCCTGGACGAGAACGGCGTCATCTTCGACGCTGGCACGTTTGAAATCATTTCGGCCTTCACGCGCGATGGCCGCCCTGTTCCGCAGCAGCCGCGGTTAGGTGACAACAGCTTCGCCTTCGGTCAGTTCGCCGATTGCGAGACCTGCGCCTCGCTCGACGACTATGTGGTTCTGGTGCCCAAGACTGATCGTTACGGCGCGAATGTTCGTGGTCGCTTCGACATCACTGACAGCGTAACGGCCTATATTGACGCCAAATACGTGCGCTCGGAGATCAAGGACTTCGTCCAGCCGTCGTTCACGTTCGGTGATCACATCATCGAACCGGACAATGCGTTCATCACGCCGGAAATCGCCACGGTCATCGCGGGACGCGACATCACCTTCGGTCGATTCAACGAGGACATCGGTGTCCGCACCAACGACATCACGCGCGAAACCTATCGCATCGTGGCCGGTCTGAAGGGCAAGTTCGACACCAGCATCGCCGATTTCGGGTGGGACCTATCCTACAACTACGGTGAGACGCAAAACACCTTCAAGGGAGCGGGGAACACCATACCTGGCAACTACGCCGCCGCCATTGACGCCGTGCGAGCGCCCGACGGCTCGATTCAGTGCCGCGTAAATGTGCCGTCCGCTCAGTTCCCGGGTTATGTCGCGCCGGCGGGTATGACCAACGAGACCTGCGTGCCGTTCAACGTCTTCGGTCGCCAGAACACGGCAGCGGCGATCGACTACGTCAGCCATGAGTCGACCCGCACCCACACCATCACGCAAGAAGTGGTCTCGGGCCTGTTCAACTTCGACACGTCGAAGTTCTTCAACCTGCCGGGCGGCCCGCTGGCGTTCGCAGGCGGCTTCGAATATCGCAAGGAAACCAGCGAGAACATCAACGATGCCTTCGTGAAGTCGGGCCTGTCGGAAACAGCGCCGCAGCCTGACGCCTATGGCGAGTTCGACGTCACAGAAGGCTTCCTGGAGTTCAACGCGCCACTGTTGGCCGACATGCCATTCGCCTATCGCCTGTCGATCGACGGCGCCTATCGTTATGCCGACTATTCGACGGTCGGCGGCGCCGAAGCGTGGAAGGTCGGCGGCATTTATGCGCCGGTTCGCGACGTCACCTTCCGGGGCACCTACTCGCGCGCGGTGCGTGCGCCGAACATCACCGAAGCCTTCCTTCCTGCGACTTCGACGTTCTTCACCATCACTGATCCCTGTGACGTGAACAATATTCAGCAGGATCCGAACCGCGTCGCCAACTGTGCGGCGGCGGGCGTCCCCGCTGGGTTCCGGGCGAACACAAACGCCTCGATCGACGGCACGTCTAGCGGCAACCCCAACCTGAAAGCCGAAGAAGCCAAGAGCTGGACCGCCGGTGTGGTTCTGCAACCGCGCTGGATGCCGGGTTTCAGCTTCACGGCGGACTACTATGACATCCGCATCGACGACGCGATCGCGTCGATCAGCGCCCAGAACATCATCAATAACTGTTATGATGCGAACGGCGGATTGGACGCCGGATACTGCTCGCTGTTCACGCGCGGCGCAGATGGAAACATCAACTTCGTCGAGACGACCTATATCAACGCGGCCGCGCTCGAGACGACGGGCTGGGATTTCCAGGTCGCCTATAGCAAGAACCTGGAAGAACTGGCTCTTGATCACCCAACCATGTTCGGCGGCATCAAGGGGCGGCTGTCTGCAAGCCTGACAGCCAACCACCTGACGAAGCTGAACTTCTTCGAGTTCCAGGATCGGCCGGACCAGGTCAACGTCAACAAGGGCGAAATCGGCTCGCCCGAGTGGTCGTTCCAATCGCGCGTCAACTACACCAACGGACCGCTGACCTTGGGTTGGGAAGCGCGGTTCCAGGATGAGGTTGCCCGCTTCGACGTGACGCCGAAGGCTGGGATCAACCCGGAAGAGAACACTGCGCCAGCCTATGTTCAGGCCCAGTTCTACCACGACTTCACCGTCCGCTACGCCATCGAGAACGTGCCCTATGCGCGCGGTCTGGAACTGTTCGGCGGCGTGAAGAACGCCTTCAACAATACCTTGCCGATGGGCCTGAGCGGCAACGGCACGTCGTCGATCTACGACCTCTATGGTCGTCAGTTCTTCGGCGGCATCCGCGCCCGCTTCTAAGCGCGCGGCGAAGACTGAAATGGAAAGGGCGGCTCGAAAGAGCCGCCCTTTTTCTATGTCTCGATCGCCGCGATCCAGTCGGGCAGTTCACCGATGCGGGCCAGGGAGACGTACCGCGGCTCGTCCACAGGGGCGTCGGCCAGTTCGTGGGCCCAGGTGACGGCGTAGGGGATGTGGACGCCGAAGGCGCCGGCGGCGATGGCGGGCAGGACGTCGGACTTCATGGAGTTTCCGGCCATGACGGCCTCGGCGGCGCCTGTACCATGGCGGGCGAAGATGCGGTCGTAGGTGGTGCGGTCCTTCTCGGACACTATTTCGACCGCGCTGAATCGTTCGCCCAGGCCGGATGCGGCCAGTTTGCGCTCCTGATCCAGCAGGTCGCCCTTGGTGATCAGGACGAGGCGATATTTCTCCGACAGGTCGGCGATGACCTCATCCACGCCGGGCAGGGTTTCGACCGGGTGGGCCAGCATTTCACGACCGGCGGCCAGGATTTCGCGCACGACGTGGGGCGGGGCGGCCCCGTCCGTCAGCTCCATCGCCGTCTCGATCATCGACAGGGTGAAGCCCTTCACGCCGTAGCCATAGAGACGCAGGTTGCGCTGTTCGGTCTCGGCCAAACGCGCCTCTATGGTCGCCTCGTCGCCATGGTCGGCCAACAGATCGACGAACCGCGCATGGGTCAGGCGGAAGATCGTCTCGTTGTGCCAAAGGGTGTCGTCGGCATCCAGGCCGACCGTTGTGATGCTCATTCCGCGCCCCTATCACGGCATGCGGCGCGAAGGGAGACGGGATGGAGGGTTCGGCGTCGCGGCGCGCCCGCGCCAATGACGCGCATTCGTGATTTGAGAGGACCGGGACGGCGAGGTCAGATGCGACCCATGCGTCTGTCTCTTTCGTCTCGCCTGTTCGGCGTCGTGTTGCTGGGTCTGCCCCTGGGGTCTGCGGCTGCGGCGGTCGCTGCGCCCCAGGCCGCCATCAGCGCATCAGGCGTGGCGCCGAGCCGTGCGCAGGAACGGTTGAACCAGCGCGTCTTCGACCGGGTGTGGGACGAGGTGCGGCGCGGCTATTACGACCCGTCATTGCATGGCGTGGACTGGCGCGCGGCGCGGACCCAGTTCCGACCTCAGGCCCTGGCGGCGCCGGACGAGCGGGCGCTGTACCGGGTGCTGAACGCCATGCTGGACCTGCTGGACGACGGCCATGCCGCCGCCAGCCCGCCGGCGGCCGTCCGGCGTCAGGACATGCAGTTCGCGCGTCGGGCCGTGATGGGGATGACCCTGATGCGGGGGCAGACGCCGGACGACTGGACCGTCGAACGCATTCGCCCCGGCTCGCCGGCCGAGGAGGCGGGCATACAACTGGGTTGGGCGCTGAACACCGTGGATGGCCAGCCGTGGGGGGCGGACGTGGAGGCGTTCGACGGCCGGCCCGTGCATCTGGTCCTGACCGACGAGACGGGCCAGCGGCGCGAGACGATCCTGACGCCGCGCATCATGGATGCGGTCCAGCCCTTCGTCGCCGATACGTCGCGGCCCGGCGTCCTGGTGCTGCGGGTCGAACAGTTCGACAAGGGCCTGGGGCCGTGGATGGGCAGCGCGCTGGAGGGACTGCCGCCCGATGTGGACGTGGTGCTTGATCTGCGCGGCAATCCGGGCGGGCGGCTGTGGGAGGCGGAATCGGTCCTGACCTGTTTCCTGCCGCGCAACCAGGCCTGGGCCACGCGGACCGGCCGCACCGGGCGGGCGGTGGTGCTGAGGGCGGCGGGCGACTGCGGCGACCGGCGCGATCCGCTGGCCAATCCGGTCGCGGTGCTGGTCGATCAGGGCAGCCGCAGCGCGGCGGAGCTGACGCCGGCGGCCCTGCAGGAGGCGCGACGCGGCATTGTGGTGGGGGAACGGACCGGCGGCTCGGTCCTGATCGCGCAGGAGACCAATCTGCCCGACGGCGGGCGGCTGACGCTCAGCCGGGCGGATTTCGTCACCGCCGGCGGGACGCGGCTGGAGAAGCGCGGGGTGACGCCGGACATCGCCGCCCCCCGCACCGTGGCGCAGCGGCGCGCCGGCGACGATCCGACGCTGGAGGCCGCCATCGCCGCGCTTCGCGGCCAGGACCGGGCCGGCGCCGCTGACCGACCCGGCCCGCTTTAAAATCATTCTCTTCCACCCGGTCATCCTGGCGGAAGCGGGGACCCAGTTCTTTTCAAGATGGGTGCGTTGGATGGGCGGCTGGCGCTCTGACTCCGGGTTGACCGCCCAAAGCGCTGGGTCCCGGCTTTCGCCGGGATGAGCGGAAGATCAAAGAGCGATCAGCAGCATTTGAACCCGCCCGCCCCGCCGAACCTGCGCTGTTCGTGCAGGCGGAAGAAGGCGGTCTTGTCCAGCGGCGCTTGGTCCGGGTGGGTCGCCGCCGCGTGGTCGACATAGGCCTGATAGTCCGGCTGGCCGATCATGGCCCCGGCCGTGCGCCTGACGCCGCGACCCCACCGCAGGGCGGTGTCGCGGCACAGGCACAGCAGGTCGGCGTTCGCGGGGTCAGGCACGGGCCACGTCCGCGGCCTCGTCGGCCGGGGTCAGTTCGTGGCTTTCGGGATATTCGCGCACGGTCGGACGGTTGTTGCGATAGGCCTTGCGGCAGGCCAGGACGCCATAGACGACCATGGTGATGACCACGAACAGGAAGCCCGCCGTCAGCGCCGAGTTGACGTAGTCGTTGACCACGATCCGGTGCATGTCCGCCGCCGACTTGGCCGGGGCGATCAACTCGCCCGCGCCCAGCGCCTCCTGGTACTTGCGGGCATGGGCCAGGAAGCCGATGCGGACCTCGGGGTGGAACAGCTTCTGGAAGCCCGCCGTCAGGGTGCAGATCAGCAGCCAGGTGGCCGGGACCACCATGACCCAGGCGAACGTCTCGCGCTTCATCTTGAACAGGACCACGGTCCCCAGGATCAGGGCGACGGCCGCCAGCATCTGGTTGGCGATGCCGAACAGGGGCCACAGGCTGTTGATGCCGCCCAGCGGATCGACCACGCCGGTATAGAGGAAATAGCCCCACAGACCGACCGTCAGGGCCGTAGCCACGACGTTGGCGGCCCAGGACTTGGTCTCGCGCATCTTGGGCACGGCGACGCCCAGCAGATCCTGGATCATGAAGCGGCAGACGCGGGTGCCGGCGTCCACGGTGGTCAGGATGAACAGGGCCTCGAACAGGATGGCGAAGTGATACCAGAAGGCCATCATGGCCTTGCCGCCGATCACGCTGGACAGGATGTGGGCCATGCCGACCGCCAGGGTCGGGGCGCCGCCCGCGCGCGACAGGATCGAATGCTCGCCCACGTCGCGGGCCAGTTGCTCAAGCTCGCCGGGCGTGATGTGGAAGCCCCACTGGGCCACGGCGGCGGCGGCCGAGGCCGCATCCTTGCCGATCACGGCGACTGGGCTGTTCATGGCGAAATAGACCGCCGGGTCCAGAACGGTGGCGGCGATCAGGGCCATGACGGCGACGAAGCTTTCGCACAGCATGGCGCCATAGCCGATCATCGGGATCTGGGCTTCGTTCTCCAGCAGCTTGGGCGTGGTGCCCGACGAGATCAGGGCGTGGAAGCCCGACACGGCGCCACAGGCGATGGTGATGAACAGGAAGGGGAACAGGGCGCCGGCGAAGACCGGGCCGGTGCCGTCGATGAAGGGGGTGATGGCGGGCATCTGCAGGTGCGGACGCACGATCAGGATGCCGACGGCCAGGGCCACGATGGCGCCGATCTTCAGGAAGGTCGACAGATAGTCGCGCGGCGCCAAGAGCAGCCAGACCGGAATGACCGAGGCGATGAAGCCATAGACCATCATCAGGATGGCCAGGGTCCGGCCGGTCAGGGTGAAGGCCGGGCCCCAATAGGGATCAGCCGCGACATGGCCGCCGCCGATGATGGCCAGGATCAGCAGGACGACGCCGATCACAGACACTTCGCCCACGCGGCCGGGGCGCAGGAAGCGGGTATAGAGGCCCATGAAGATGGCGATGGGGATGGTGGCGGCGACGGTAAAGGTTCCCCACGGGCTTTCAGCCAGGGCCTTGACCACCACCAGGGCCAGAACGGCCAGGATGATGACCATGATCATCAGGACGCCGACCTGGGCGATGATGCCGGGGATATTGCCCATTTCGGTGCGGATCATGTCGCCCAGCGACTTGCCGTCGCGGCGCGTGGACATGAACAAGACCATCATGTCCTGAACCGCCCCCGCCAGCACCGCCCCGACCAGGATCCACAACACGCCGGGCAGATAGCCCATCTGGGCGGCCAGCACCGGCCCGACCAGCGGCCCGGCGCCGGCGATGGCGGCGAAGTGGTGGCCGAACAGGACGTTCCGGGGCGTCGGCACATAGTCCAGCCCGTCGTTGCGACGCATGGCCGGGGTGAGGCGCGCGGGGTTCAATCCCATGACCTTGTTGGCCAGATACCGGCTGTAGAACCGATAGGCGATCGCATAGGTGCAGACGGCGGCGACCACCATCCAGACCGCGCTGATGCTCTCGCCCTGATGCAGGGCGATGATGCCCAGGGACACGGCCCCCAGGATGGCGATGGCGCCGAAGATTATGGGTGTGCTTAGCTTGCCCACGACAGATCCCTCCCGGCCGACTGATCGCGGCCCTCGCCCATGGTTTGCACCACAATGCGGGACAAGGCCAATCGACCAAAGTCGTAGAAAGACGTCTCCTCCCTGCGGAGCGGGGAGGTGGCGCGGCGCATCTTAGCGCCGTGACGGAGGGGTTCTTCACCGCATCACCGGCGCCTGTGGGACTTCAGGAGCCCCTCCACCGCTTCGCGGTCCCCCTCCCCATTTCATGGGGAGGAGACGGTAGGCGTCAGCCCCGAACGACCTTCACGCGCCCCGCGGCTTCGCGCGCGCGTTCGCGTGCCTGGTCGGTGTCGGCGCCGCGCGCCGTCGCCACGCCCATGCGGCGGCGCTCGAAGGCTTCGGGCTTGCCGAACAGGCGCAGGTCGGCGGTGGCGACCGACAGGGCCTCGGCCATGCCCTCGAAGGCCACGCCTTGCGCCTCCATGCCGCCATAGATGACCGCGCTGGCGGCGGGCTCGCGTTGGGTCACATCGACAGGCAGGCCCAGGATGGCGCGGGCGTGCAGGGCGAACTCGCTCATGGTCTGGCTGGCCAGGGTGACCAGGCCGGTGTCGTGCGGACGGGGCGAGACCTCGGAGAACCAGACCTGATCGCCCTTGACGAACAGTTCGACGCCGAAGACGCCAAGACCGCCCAGCGCCTCCGTCACCTTGGCGGCGATGTCCTGCGAGGCGGCCAGGGCGCCCGCGCTCATGGCCTGGGGCTGCCAGCTCTCGACATAGTCGCCCTTGACCTGACGGTGGCCGATGGGGGCGCAGAAGTCGGTGACGACCACGCCGTCGCGCAGCGAACGCACGGTCAGCAGGGTGATCTCGAAGTCGAAGTCGATCCGCCCCTCGACGATGACGCGGGCCCCAGAGACACGGCCGCCTTCCTGGGCATAGGTCCAGGCGTCGGCGATTTCGTCGGGGTTCTCGACGAACGACTGCCCCTTGCCGGACGACGACATGACCGGCTTGACGAAATTGGGATAGCCGACCGTCTCGGCCCCTGCCGCCAGTTCTTCGGCAGAGCCTGCGAAGGCGTAGGGGCTGGTGGGCAGGCCCAGGGTTTCCGCCGCCAGCTTGCGGATGCCCTCGCGGTTCATGGTCAGCTGCACCGCGCGGGCGGTGGGCACGACCCGCGCCATGCCCGCCGCCTCGATATCGGCCAGAACCTCGGTGGCGATGGCCTCGATCTCGGGCACGATGATGTGCGGGGCCTCGGCCAGGATGACGCCGTTCAGCACCTGGGCGTCGGTCATGGGGATGACGTGGCTGCGATGCGCCACCTGCATGGCCGGGGCGTTGGGATAGCGGTCCACCGCGATCACCTCGCAGCCCAGCCGCTGCAACTCGATAGCGACCTCCTTGCCCAGTTCGCCCGCGCCCAGCAGCATGACGCGCACGGCGGTGTCGGAAAGCGGGGTGCCGAGTTTCATGGTGATCAGTCTCCGGCGCCTGTGTCCCCCCCGCGCCAGCGGGGAGGGGGACCGCGAAGCGGTGGAGGGGTTCTGGGCGCCGAAAGAGCCCCTCCGTCTCTCCGCTTCGCTGCGAGCCACCTCCCCATTCGCTGCGCGAACAGGGAGGAGACGGAGAATTACAGCCGGGCCTTGACCGCCGCGACCACGGCATCCGAGGTGATGCCGAACTTCTCGTACAGGACTCCGGCCGGGGCCGAGGCGCCGAAGCTGGACATGCCGATGAAGGCGCCGTCTTCGCCGATGAACCGTTCCCAGCCCTGTTTGATGGCGGCTTCCACCGCCACGCGCACGGTGCCGCGGCCGATGATGGCGGCCTGATAGGCGGCGTCCTGTTGCTCGAACAGTTCGAACGAGGGGACCGAGACGACGCGGGTGGGCGTGCCTTCGGCTTCCAGGCTTGCCGCAGCATCCAGCGCCAGGGCCAGTTCCGTGCCGGTGCCGAACAGGGTGACCTTGGCCTCGCCGTTCGCGGCCTTGATCTCATAGGCGCCCTTGGCGGACAGGTTTTCCGACGCGGCGACGGTGCGGACGGCCGGGGTCTTCTGGCGCGACAGGGCCAGGGCCGAGGGCGCGGTCTTGGTCTGAAGCGCGATCTGCCAGCACTCCATCGCCTCGACCGTGTCGGCGGGTCGGAAGACCAGCAGGTTCGGAATGGCGCGCAGGGCCGCCAGATGTTCGACCGGCTGGTGGGTCGGGCCGTCTTCGCCCAGACCGATGCTGTCGTGCGTCAGAACGTGGATGGCGCGGACCCCCATCAGGGCGCCGAGGCGAATGGCCGGACGGCTGTAATCCGAAAACACCATGAAGGTGCCGCCATAGGGGATGACCCCGCCGTGCAGCGCCAGGCCGTTCATGGCCGCCGCCATGCCGAACTCGCGGATGCCCCAGTTGACGTAGCGCCCCTCATAGGTCGGCGCATCCAGGATCGGCGTGCCCTTGACGAAGGTGTTGTTCGATCCGGTCAGGTCGGCCGAACCGCCGACCAACTCGGGAATGGCGGCGAACAGTTCGTCCAGCGCGGCGCCCGACGACTGTCGCGTGGCCTGTGCGGGCTTGGTCTCGATCAGTTCGGCGATCTTGGCGTTCAGGGCGTCGAAGGCGGCCTCGGGCAGGTCGCCCTTCATGGCGCGGGTGAAGTCGGCGGCCTGGGGCGAGGCGGCGAGGCGGGCCTCCCACTTCTTGCGGTCCTTGGATCCGCGACGGCCGACCTTATGCCAGGCCGACAGGATGGTTTCGGGCATTTCGAACGGGTCGTGATCCCAGGCTAGGCCAAGGCGGGTGGCGGCGATCTCGGCGGCGCCCAGGGCCGCGCCATGGGTCTTGTGGCTGCCTTCCATGGTGGCGGCGCCCTTGCCGATCTTGGTCTTGCAGGCCAGCAGGACGGGCTTGTCCTGGCGGATCGCCCACTGCATCGCCGACTTGATCGCCTTCATGTCGTGGCCGTCCACGGCCTTGACCGCCCAGCCCGCGGCCTTGAAGCGCGCCTTCTGGTCGACGGCGTCCGACAGCGAGACCTTGCCGTCGATGGTGATCTCGTTGTCGTCCCAAAGCACGGTCAGCTTGTTCAGCTTGTAGCGGCCGGCTAAGGCGATGGCTTCCTGCGACACGCCCTCCATCAGGCAGCCGTCGCCGGCGATGACCCAGGTGCGGTGGTCGACCAGGTCGTCGCCGTATTTGGCGGCCAGATGACGCTCGGCCATGGCGAAACCGACCGAGGTGGCCAGACCCTGACCCAGCGGGCCGGTGGTGACCTCGACGCCCGGCATATGGCCATACTCAGGGTGGCCGGCGGTCTTGGAGCCCCACTGACGGAAGTTGGACAGCTCTTCCTTGGTCGCGGCCTTGTAGCCGGTCAGGTGCAGCAGGGCGTAGATCAGCATCGAGCCGTGGCCCGCCGACAGGATGAAGCGGTCGCGGTCGGCCCAGTCGGGGCGCGAAGCGTCGAACTTCAGGAACTTGGAAAACAGCACCGTCGCGACGTCGGCCATCCCCATCGGCATGCCGGGGTGTCCCGACTTGGCCTTTTCCACGCCGTCCATCGCGAGGACGCGGATGGCGTTGGCCATCTGTTCGGGGGTGGCCTTGGGTGCGGATTTGGCGTCGGTCACGGCGGAGACCTTTCGAACGATGCGGAATTTAAGAGGCGGCGCCGCTTTACCCCGGCGCGTCCTCGGGTTCTATACGCAATTTGCAAGGAGCGACCGATGGCAGACGCCACCACGGCCGCACGGGCGCGCATCGACCGCGCCCTGGCCGACCTCGAACGCAAGATCCTGGATCTGAAGGCGCGCCCCGCCTCGGCGCCCGCCGTGGCGGATGACGACCTGTTCGCGCCCCGCCCCGCGGATGCGCGCGTCGCCGAGTTGGAGGCCGCGGGCCGCGAGGCGTCCGAGGCCCTGGGTCGCGCGGCCGAGGCCGTGCGCGAGGTTCTGGAAGAGGCCCAGGACATGACCGAAGGCGAGGACCGCTGATGGCGACGGTGACGGTTGAGGTGAACGGCCGCCCCTATGCGGTGGGCTGCGCGGATGGTCAGGAGGAACGGGTCCGCATCCTGGCCAAACAGTTCGACAATCAGGTTCGCGCCGTGGCCCAGGACGTCGGTCAGGTCGGCGACCTGCGCCTGTTTCTGATGTCGGCCCTGATCCTGGCCGACGAGTTGCACGAAGCCCGCCTGGGCGGGGGAAAGACGCCCGGCGCCGCTGCGCCCGCGCCCGCCGCGACCGATGGGGTCGCCGAGGCCCTGAATGCCGTCGCCGCCCGGATCGAGAAGATCGCTCAAAATATCTGAGGCCGGGCCGCTGGCGTGTCTCGCCGCAAGGGCCTATCTTGTCCGGCGGCGGGTCATGCTGCGGCTCACGTCGAAGACAACATATCCTTCTGACCTTAATTCACTCTACGGGATCTGTCCCTGTCCGGGCTCGAGGGCCTGGGCATATGGAGCCCACCTGGCTACCCAGGTCGAGAGGATTTAAACGTTCTTCACGGTTCGCGCGGCGCCGCCACCTCTCATTCTTTTTGGCGCTAACGCTCGCCGCGCGGCGGCGCGCTGCTTGAGCGCGTGTGCGTGATCCCGCTCAGCCACATCGGCTTGCCGTCATTGACAAACGTCTCATGCGAGACGACATCGTGTCTATGTTGAGCGAGGTCGGTCATGTCTGACTATTCCACTGTCGCCTATGTACTGGGGGTCAAGGACGCCGCCAGCATTTCGCCCATGGATCTGGCCCGATCCGTCAGCGCCGGTCTGCCGACCCGCGCCCTGACGCTGGTGGCCGACGCCGTCAGCCCCGACGACAACGGCTTCCGTCACAAGGTCGTGCCGCGCGCCACGGCGGCCCGGAACAAGTCCGGCGTCCTTTCTCCCTCCGCCAGCGAGCGTGTCGCCCGTGTCGCCCGCGTCTGGGCTGAGGCGGTGGCGGTCTGGGGCAGCGATGTCGCGGCGCGCGGCTTCCTGTTCCGCCCTCACGCCATGCTGGAAAATCAAGCCCCGATGACGGTGGCCATCGGCAGCGAGCTGGGCGCCGAACTGGTGTGCGATATTCTGGGTCGGCTGCGCTACGGCTCGGCGGCTTGACGGCCCAGCGGCTGGACAAGGGGCTGACCGCCTATCGGATCGGCGATCCGGCGGGGGCCTATCCGATCTTCGACGCCACAGGATCGACTATCAATCCAGGCCGCTGGAATGACCCGACCCATCCGCTGATCTATGCGGCGCAACACTATTCCACCACCCTGCTGGAGAAGCTGGTCCACGGCTCCGGCGCCCTGCCGCCGAACCAGCACTACGTCGAGATCGCCATCCCCGCAGGCGTCAGTTACGAGGTGTTTCAGCCCGCTGCCCATCCGGGCTGGGATCTGGCGAATGGCGCGGTCAGCCGCGCTTTCGGCTGCGAATGGCACGGATCGGCGCGGTCGTTGATCCTGATCGTGCCCTCCGTCGTGGCGCGGCTGGACAGCAATATCCTGATCAATCCCGCCCACGCCGAGTTCGCGCGGATCACGACCGGGCTGAACATCCCCGTCTATTGGGACGCGAGACTGTTTCCATGAGCGACAAGTCCCAACAGCGTGCGGACATGCGCGCGCGCCGCAAGCACCTGGCCGGGCTGGACCCAGAGGCGGCGGCCCGCGCCGCCGACCATGCGGACCGGCTGCCGGAGGGTGAGGTTGTGGCCCTCTACCGCGCGATGGGGTCGGAGCTGGACACCGACGCCTTGGCCGTGGCGCTGGAGGCGGCGGGGCGTCGTCTGTGCCTGCCGGTGGTCCTGGAACGGGATGCCCCGATGATCTTTCGCGCCTGGTCGCCGGGCGAGCCGCTGGAGCTGGACGCCGCCGGATGCCCCGCGCCCCTGCCGTTGGCCCAGAAGGTCGATCCCGATCTGATCCTGACGCCGCTTCTGGCCTTTGACCCTTTCGGCGGGCGGCTGGGCCAGGGCGGGGGCTATTATGACCGCACCTTCGCCGCGCGCCCGGACGCCATCCGCATCGGCTACGCCTACGCCGGACAGGCGGTCGAACGGCTGGTGCTGGAAGATCACGACATCCGACTGCATGGCGTTCTGACCGAGACCGGCTATACGGCTTTCGAATGAGACTGGCATTTTTCGGCGACGTCATCGGCAAGTCCGGCCGTGACGGCGTCAGCGACTATCTTCCGGGCCTGAAGCGCGACCTGAAGCTCGACTTCGTGGTCATCAATGCCGAGAACGCCGCGGGCGGTTTCGGCATCACCGAGAACACGGCGCGCGAACTGTTCATGGCGGGCGCCGACTGCCTGACGCTGGGCAACCATTCGTGGGACCAGCGCGAGGCCCTGACCTATATCGTGCGCGAGCCGCGCCTGATCCGCCCCGCCAACTATCCGCGCCTGATGGATGCGCCGGGTGCGGGCGCCAATCTGTTCGAAACCCATTCGGGCCGCACCGTTCTGGTCATGAACGTGCTGGGTCGGGTGCATATGGACCCGATGGATGATCCGTTCGGCGCGGTCGAGCGGGAACTGGCCGCCGCCCCTCTGGGGGCCGTCGCCGACGCCGTCATCGTGGACATGCATTGCGAGGCGACCTCTGAGAAGATGGCCATGGGCCACTTCTGCGACGGGCGCGCGTCACTGGTCGTGGGCACCCACACTCACGTCCCGACCGCCGACTGCCAGATCCTGCCGGGCGGCACGGCCTATCAGACCGACGCCGGGGGCTGCTGCGACTACGACAGCGTCATCGGCAACGAGAAGGAAGAGCCGCTGCGGCGCTTCACCACGCGCATCTCGGGCGGGCGCTACACCCCGGCCTCGGGTCCGGCGACCATCTGCGGCGTCTTCGTCGAGACGGACGACCGGACGGGATTGGCGACGCGCGTCGAGCCAATCCGGGTCGGCGGGCGGCTGTCCCAGGCCGTGCCGGTGGTCTGACCGCTCAGGCGGCGATCCGGCGACGCTCGACCAGGCTGCGCCTGACCGCGTTCAGCTCGGCCGCGCGCCGCTGGGGCGTGTGGGCCTCCAGCACATAGGCTTGGCCGCCGCGCGCCAGGGCCAGCCGTTCGGCGGGATTTCGGATCAGCCGATCCATCGCCGTCGACAGCGTCCCAGGCGTCACCGCATCGACATACAGGGCGTGCGGCCCGCTGGCCTCGCGCAGACCCCCGCGACCAGACGAGATCAGGGCCGCGCCCGCCGCATGGGCCTCGATGGCTGTCAGGCCGAACGGCTCGTCCCACACCGAAGGCGTCAAGGCGATGGCCGCCGACTGCATCCGCCGCCGAACCTCGGCCAAGGGGGCGGACTTCAGAACCTCCACCCGGTCGCCATATCGCGCCAGCGGCGCGACGTGGCGGGCGGCCCACGGGGCGTGATCGTCCCAATCGTTCAGCATCAGGACGGCGCGCCAATCGGGATGGGCGTCCAGCACGGCGGGCAGGGCGGCGCACAGCGCATCGACGCCCTTTTCGACCATGGCGCGCCCGGCGAAAGCGATGACCGGCTGTCGATCCTCGGGTGACGCCAGCCATTGGCCGGCGTCGATGGGGTTGGGCACGGCGAAGGCGCTGGCCCCCATCTCCGGGAAGGCGCCGACGAAGGCGTCGCGTTCGGCCTGGCTGACGAAGACCAGGCCGTCCACTCTCCGATAACGCGCCCGATAGCGCCAAACGTCCAGCGCATGGCGCGGTGTTCGAAGGGCGTTGTGGCGATAGAGCAGATGCACGGCCGCGGGCAGGGCGGTCTGCACCGCCAGCGCCTGTTTGACCTGCTGATGATGTTCGATCGCGTCGGGGCCAAAGGCGCGCAGCCGCGCGATCAGGGTCTCCATCCGCCGGTGGCCGACTGGCAGGACGTCAACGCCTTCGGCATTGTGATCGTTCGCCCCGGCGCAGCAGAAGATGCGCGTCTCAGCTCCTAGATCCGCGCCTGCCAGGGTGCGCACCACCGTCTCCATCGAGTTCGGCTGGGCTTCCGAGAACCGGCATCCGGGCGGCAGGAGGATGGCGACGCGCAAAGGGAAACGGGTCCGTTGAAGGGCGATGATCCTCTATCGCTCATCCGTGGCGGAACGGCGACGGGCGTCGCTCAGCCCTTGCGCCGCGCCCTTAGCCGCAGTCGCATCGGTTCGCGGCTGCGCAGGGTGATCTGGTGGACGGGGCGGGGTTCGGCGGTCGTCAGGGGCTCCACATCGGCCACGCGCAGGATGGCGGCCAAGGCGATCATCGCCTCCTGCAGGGCGAAGGCCGCGCCGATGCAGACGCGCGGCCCGGCGCTGAAGGGGATGTAGGCGTAGCGGTCGACGGCCTTGCGATGTTCGGGCAGGAAGCGTTCGGGTTTGAAGGCGTCCGGATCGTCCCACAGCAGGGTGTGGCGTTGCAGGATCCACGGGGAGACGATCACCGTCGCGCCGGCCTTGATCTTCTGGCCCCCGATCTCGTCGTTCGCCAGCGCCTTGCGCGCCATGGTCGGGGCGGGCGGGAACAGGCGCATCGTCTCTTCCAGAACCGCGCGGGTCCAGGGCAGGGCCTCGGCCCATTTGGGATCGGCGACGTCGAACTGGTCCGCCTCGGCCTGCACCCGGACCAGATACTCCGGCTGACGCGACAGAAGATGCAGCACCCACCCCAGGGCGCGCGCCGTCGTTTCATGCCCCGCCAGGATGAAGGTCAGGATGTTGGAGGCCACCTCCGCGTCCGACAGACCCGCCCCGCCGTTTTCGTCCGTGGCCAGCAGAAGGGCGCTGAGCAGGTCGGCGGGCGGGGCGTCGCCCGCCTGGATGTGCGTCCGGCGCGCCTCGACCAGCCGCGTCACCCGCTGTTCGAAGAACCGGGCCGAGCGGAAGCTGGCCACCCGCCCCAGACGCGGCGCCCAGTCCGGGGCGCCCAGAACATCCAGCGGGTCGATGCGCGCGCCATTGGCCAGGAACTGGTTCAGCGCCCGCTCGAACCCACGCGCCTCTCCGCCCAGTTCGTCCGAAAACATGGTGGCCGACAGGATGTCGAAGGTCAGGCCCGACATCTCACTGTCGATATCCAGCACCCGTCCTCGCGCCGACAGCGACCAGGCGGCGACGCGGGCATGGCAGACCTCGGCCATGCGCGCGTTCAGCGTGGCCATCTTCGCCGGGGTGAACAGGGGCGCCAGGATGCGCCGGGCGCGGCGCCATTTGTCGCCCTCGGTCAGCAGCAAGCCCTCGGCCAGCATTGGACCCAGCACCCGCTTCTGCAGTTCGCCCTTCTCATAGTTGGCGGCGTTTTCGGTCAGGACATGCCGCACGCCCTCGGGATGGCTGACCACCAGAACCTCGCCAAAGGCCGAGTGACCGTAGATCTGCGGCTCGGTGAAATGCCGCTGCGACCACATCCGGATCGGATCGCGCCAACTGACCCATAGGAAGGGCAGCAACGACAGGGGCTTGCCCGCCCGTCGAGGCGGTATCGCGGGACGAAAGATTTCGGCGGCCGTCGCGTCCATGGACGCTCCTCCTTGAAATCGCTGGCTCTCAACCGGGCGCATCGTCTCTGAAACGCTCGATCTGATGCATCCGTTCATGCAGGATCGTCACGATCCCGACCGTCCCATCGGACGACAGACGCCAGTAAACGTAGTGATGCTGGCATCGGACATAGAAGCCGTCGACGCCGAACTCTGCAGGGATCGCCGCCGCGCCACACGGCGCGCCGCGATGTCCTCGAAGCACGCGAACAGGCGACGGACGTAGGTCTGCGCCTGGGCCTCCCTCCAGGCGTCTCGTCTATAGGTATAGATGTCGTCGAGGCGACGGCCGGCCGCGTCCTGCATGCGAAAGGCCGGCACGACGATCAGCGTCTGGCGTTACGCGCGAAAACGGCTTCGGCGTCCAGAGGGCCATACCGAGTTTCCGGCGCTGCAAACGCCGCCGTCAGCTCGGCCTTCAGTCGTTCGAACCGTTCCGTCTCCACCCGTTCCTGATCGCGTCGGATCAGATCACGGACATATTCGCTGACGTTCTCATAAGCACCGTTCTCGCCCACATTGGCCGCGACAAACTCACTCAACGGGCCGGTGACCCGAACATTGAGGGTCATGGAAGTCGACATGGCGCTCTCCTGTGCCCTCAATATGAGGAGTGTCGAGGACGAAGCAATGGGGTGATTTCGTCGCGTCAGTCGGTCGGAGCCCAAGCCTTCATCTCGGCGATCTCACGCGTCTGGGTGTCGATCACGGTCTGGACCATGCGGCGGATGGCCGGGTCGCGGCTGTCGCGCAGGGCGACCTTGGCCATGGCGACGGCGCCTTCGTGGTGGGCGATCATCTTGGCGACATAGGCCTGGTCGATCGTCTGGCCAGACGCAGCGGCCATCCTGTGGTGCATTTCGGCCTCGGACGCCGCGAAGGCGCGGTCGCCCGGCGTGACGTCCGACGCCGGGCTATGGGACGTCTCGACTTCGGCCGTGGTGCGGGCCGCCGCCGCATGATTGGCGGCCGAGGCGTCGCGCAGCGCCTGCTGCACCGGATCGCCGCCGCCGTCGCCCCCAGCATCAGGACCAGGGCGACGGGCAGGGCGACGCGGATCATGCGGCGTCGCCCATCCAGCCGGGCATCCAGCCTTCGTGCCATTCGCGCAGATGGGCGACGGGGATGCTGAACAGTTCGCCCTTGTCGCCCCTGGAGGCGAAGGCGTCGCCGCCCGCATGGCCGACGACCGAGGCGTGCAGGCCGGCGGCCTGGGCCTTGGCGATCAGGGCCTCGGCGTCGGTCACGGCGACCAGATAACGGGCCTGATCCTCCCCGAACAGGAAGATGTGGGCGTGGGCGGCGCTGGAGGCGTCCAGCGTCACGCCGACGTCCGACGCCAGCACCAGATCGACGGCGGCGCCGATCAGCCCGCCGTCGGACAGGTCGTGAACCACGGTCAGTTCGCCGCCCTCGATCAGGCCGCGCACGAAGTCGCCGGTCTGCTTTTCCAGCTTCAGATCGACGGGCGGCGGGGCGCCGTCCTCGCGGCCCAGGACCTCGCGCAGATAGATCGAAGCGCCCAGTTCGCCGTGGGTCTGGCCGATCAGGACCAGCGTATCGCCCTCGGCCATGCCGGAGAAGCCGGTGACGACGTCGTAGTTGGGCAACAGGCCCACCGCGCCCACGGTCGGGGTCGGCGGAATGGCGACGCCGTTGGTCTCGTTATACAGCGACACATTCCCCGAAACGACCGGGAAGACCAGGTCGCGGCAGGCCTCGGCCATGCCGTCGATGGCGCGCACGATCTGGCCCATGATCTCCGGCCGTTGCGGATTGCCGAAGTTCAGGTTGTCGGTGATGGCGATGGGGCGGCTGCCCACGGCGGTCAGGTTGCGCCATGCCTCGGCCACCGCCTGTTTGCCGCCCTCGTAGGGATCGTTCTGGACATAGCGGGGGGTGCAGTCCGAGGTGACGGCCAGACCCTTGTCCGTGCCATGCACCCGCACCACGCCCGCATCGGCGCCGGTGGAGGAATCCTGGAGCGTATCGGCCATGACGTGACGGTCGTACTGTTCCCAGATCCAGCGTTTGGAGGCCATGTCGGGGCAGGCGACGACCTTCATCACCGCGTCGGCCCAGTTGTCGGGCGCGGGGACGTCGGCGGGGCTCAGTTTCGGCTGCAACTCGGGCTGGACCCAGGGCCGGTCATACAGGGGCGCGTCGTCGAACAGGGGCGCCAGGGGCACGTCGCAGACGGTCTCGCCGTGATGCGTCAGCACCAGATGGCCGGTGTTCGTGGTCTTGCCGATGACGGCGAAGTCCAGACCCCATTTCTGGAAGATGCGATAGCCGACGTCTTCGTAGCCGGGCTTCAGCACCGCCAGCATCCGCTCCTGGCTTTCCGACAGCATCATCTCATAGGCCGTCATGCGCGTTTCGCGCTGGGGCACCTTGTCGAGGTTCAGTTCGATCCCGACGCCGCCCTTGCCCGCCATTTCGACGGACGAGGAGGTCAGGCCCGCCGCGCCCATGTCCTGAATGGCGGCCACGGCGCCGGACGCCATCAGCTCCAGCGTCGCCTCGATCAACAGCTTCTCGGCGAAGGGATCGCCGACCTGGACGGTGGGGCGTTTGGCCTCCGACTCATCGTCGAACTCGGTCGAGGACATGGTGGCGCCGTGGATGCCGTCGCGGCCGGTCTTGGAGCCGAAATAGACCACGTCATGGCCGGCTTCCGGCGCGGCCGAATAGTAGATCTCGTCGGCGCGGGCCAGGCCGACGCACATGGCGTTGACCAGGATGTTGCCGTTGTAGCCCTTGTGGAAGTTGGTCTCGCCCGCGACCGTCGGCACGCCGACGCAATTGCCGTAGCCGCCGATGCCGGCGACCACGCCCTTCACCAGACGTTTCGACTTCTCGTGCGAGGGATCGCCGAACCGCAGGGCGTTCAACAGGGCCACCGGGCGCGCGCCCATGGTGAAGACGTCTCGCATGATGCCGCCCACGCCCGTCGCCGCGCCCTGATAGGGTTCGATGAAGCTGGGGTGGTTGTGGCTCTCCATCTTGAAGATGCAGGCGTCGCCGTCGTCGATGTCGATCACGCCTGCATTCTCGCCCGGACCGCAGATGACGCGCTCGCCGGTCGTCGGGAACTTGCCCAGGTGGACCTTGGAGGATTTGTAGGAGCAGTGCTCGGACCACATGACTGAGAAGACGCCCAGTTCGACATGGTTCGGCTCGCGCCCCAATCGGTCCACGACGACCTGATACTCGTTCGGGGCCAGGCCGTATTCGGCGGCCAGTTCGGCCATCGACTTCTGGGGGGTCTTTTCAGGAGCGCTCATGGGCGGCGCTTCTAGCCGCAGATGCGCCGAATGTCAGCCCGCCCGGCGCAAGAACGGGGAACATCGACCATCGCGAGCGGTTGATTCCGGCGACAATCCCAAGGAGCCCACCATGACCGACACCCCCATCGACCCCGCCGCCACGCCCGAGGACGACGACCGGCCCGAGATCGCCGCCGATGACGCGGGCGCATCCGCCCTTGCCGAAGCCGCTCAGAAGAAGGCGGAAGACGACGCCGAGGAGGATGATCAGTGAGCAAGCCCCACACCGACCGCATCGTTCCCGCCTCGGGCCAACAGATGGATCGTTCGAACGACCCGGAGACGACGGCCGAACTGAACGCCGCCGCGCCAGAGGCCGCCTTGGCCAGCCGTCAGCGCCTGACTGGTTCCGCTGTCGGCGTCGGCAGCGTCGGCTTCGATGAAGACGGCGCCTTCGACGTCGGGGCCGACGATCACCAGCCCCAGGATGACGCCATCACGGATAAGCCTTAAGTCTGATCAATCGCTCTCCCCTCATCCCGACGAAAACAGGGATGAGGGGGAAAGCTTTCGCATCCTTAGCGCGCGCGTTCGACGCCGGGGCGCAGGCGGAAGCTTAGCAGCACGCCGCCCACCAGAAGCACAACCGCGCCGCCCAGGGCCGTGAAGGCCACGGCGGGCTTGTCCGCCTGCTCCGCCACGAAGGCGCCCAGCAGGCCCCAGGCGGTCGGCAGCGGATAGGCCAGCGTCCGCAGAACCGCCGTCACGCCCAGCGCGATCACCGTCACCGCAACGATGGCGACGATGGCCCACAGGTCGGGCGACAGGGCGGCGGGCAGGGCCTCGAAGGCGGTCAAGGTGGTGATCAGATTCAGCGGCGCGGCGACCGTCAACCAGCCTGCAAGGGCGGCCAGCGGCCAGACCAGCAGCAGGCGCTCGCGATCCAGACGCGGCAAGCTGCGCACAAGTCCGGCGACGCTGAGCAGCGGCAGCAGCAAGGCCACCAGGGAGGCGAAGATCACGACGACGCTGGCCGCCTTAAGGTTCAGGGCGGCGACGATGATCCATAGGCCGATGCCGAAGAAGGCGACCGCCGAGGGCAGGCCCATCCGCGTCAGCAGCGGGCTTTCTCCCGTCTGCGGCAGGGCCTGGCGGATGGCATAGGCCAACACGCCCGCATAGATCAGGCCCCAGATGGCGAAGGCGTAACCGGCGACGCGCAGGGTGCTGTTCCCGTCCTCGGCGAACTCGGCCTGGTTCAGGCCCAGGCCGCCCAGATTCTGGACCAGGGGCACGGCGATGGCGAAAACGGCGGCGGCCAGGACAACCAGGCGGCGTGTGCGTTGACCGGGGGTAGGGCGGATGATGGAGGACATTGGCTTTCCATTGCGACGCTTGTGCGGGTCATACGCGCAGGACGTGAAGAAGGTTCATCCGCCCATCGGAAAAGTGAAGCTTGCATTTCGCACCGGCGGCGGCCTCTGCTGCCTTGATGCAAGTTCTGAAACCCCTGGTCGTGTCGATTCTGGTCGTTCTCTCGGCGGTCGGCGTCTCGCCGCCTGCTGTCGCCCAGGTGCAGCCCGCGGCTCAGACGGCGCCCTTGCCGGCCTCGGTTCAGGACGCCTGGGTCCGGGTGCGCGCCGCCCTGACGCCGGCCCAGCAGGCCAACGCGTTGCGTGGCTTTCTTTCCGCCCTGGCCGCATACGAACGGCGACCGACCCCGCCGCCCATGGACGCGCGCGACATCGCCTCCGGGCGCGCCGTTTCACTGGACGATCCGGCCTTGCTGCAACGGCCCCAGGCGCATGAGGTCACGATCACGGTCGGCGGCCAGTTTCTGGTGTTCCGCCCCCTGTCCCGCGCCAGTCTGGAGCCCTTCTTCGGTCGCTAGGAACCCAAGACGCCCGAAGGTGGTTTTTCGGCTGAACCCGCATAGAGGATGACCCCATGGCCGACCCCGACAACGAAGACCTGAACCTGACCGAAGAGGTCGAGGCCAATCTGGCCATCGAGCAGGGTCTGGGCGTCGGCGCCCGGGAACTGGCGGCCCAGCGCGAAGCGGGAGAAAAGGCGTTCGACGAGCAGGACGAAGACGATGCGGCCGCCGATCTTTCGGACGGACGCGCCCAGATCAAGGACGTGTGAGCGCCCTCAGGGCTCCATCTTGAAGTTGACCGAAAAGCGCACCATCCGGCCGCCCAGCGTCAGACCTGCGGCGGCCGCTTCGTCCGAAAGCTTGAGGCGCGCGCGAGGCAGAGAGCGTTCGACCGAGCGCCACAGATTGTAGCCGGCCGGTTGTTCGCTCTCCGTCTGGCATTCAGTCATCTGCCCGGCATCGGTCAGGACGCAGGACAGCACGACATAGCCCTCCAATGGGCTTCGACCATTCACCGATTCAGGAAATGTCGGACGGGGAACAGTCTGCCACAGCACAGTATCCGGCAGTCCATCCTGACCATTGCCGTCGATTTCCTTGGCCCTGGCTTCGCGCGGGTCGATCATCGGCCGGCCGCAAGCGGTCAGTGTTTGTTCGATCGCGGTGCTGGAAGGATTCAGGTCCATGACGTAGCGGGTCCTGCGACCGTCTGGGGTCGATGCGGGCACGATGACCTGAAGCTTGCCGCCCTTCGCCAAGTCGCGCGCGACGACGGCGGGCAATCGGCTGAACGCCGTGTTCCTTTGCGTACCCACTGTCCAGACCGAGGTGTAGGGTTCGGTCTGGTCGCCGGCTTGGATCCCAAGTTCGCGCGACAGGTCGCGACGCGGCGCGTCCGGCAGGCCGGTGATCAGAACATCATAGACCCCATCCACGCAACGGGCGGCTACGGCCAGGCCCGATGTGAAGTCGATCGTCGCCATCACGGCCTTGCGCTCGGGCACGGACGTCAGCGTCCAGTCCTCGGCCTGAGGAGCGCTCTCCTGAGCCAGGACAGGCGAGGCTGCGGCGAGCGAGAGCAGAGCAGCGGTGAATCGAAGACGATTGTGCATCGCCTTAGTCCGCACCAACTTCAGATTGCCGTCAAGCGGCGGCGTAGATGCTCTGGAACAGGACGGCGCCGTCGGCCGAGCCCAGTTCGGCCTCGAAGGCGCGGTCGGGGTGGGGCATCATGCCCAGGACGTTGCCGCGCGCGTTCTGGATTCCGGCGATGGCGTTGACCGAGCCGTTGGGATTGTCGACATAGCGGAACACCACTTGGCCCTCGCCCTCGATGCGGGCCAGGGTTTCGGCGTCGGCGAAGAAGTTTCCGTCGCCATTGCCCTGGGTCATGACGACCTCTCGCTGGCCCTGATAGCCGGCGGTGAAACGGGTCTGGCCGTTGGCGACGGTCAGGGCGATGGGTTTGCAGACGTATTTCAGACCCTGATTGCGCAACAGGGCGCCGGGCAGCAGTCCGGCCTCGCACAGGATCTGGAAGCCGTTGCAGATGCCGACCACGGCGACGCCGTCTTCCGCCGCCTTCTTGACCGCCTGCATGACCGGGGACTGGGCCGCCATGGCGCCGCAGCGCAGATAGTCGCCGTAGGAAAAGCCGCCGGGAATGACGATCAGGTCCAGACCTTGGGGAAGTTCGGTCTCGGCGTGCCAGACCATGCTGACGGGCTCGCCGGTGGAGCGTTCGACGGCGACCTTGCAGTCGCGGTCGCAGTTGGAACCGGGGAAGACGATGACGGCGGCGCTCATGGCGCGGGCCTTTAGCAGGCTTCTTTCGGCTTGTCAGGCCGTCGCGTGCCTACGACCGGTCAGCCAGGCGACCAGGAAGATGGCGAAGCCGCCCAGCGACAGCCCCATGCCGACCCAGCCGGTCGAGGCCCAGCCATAGCCGGCCGCGATGGCCATGCCGCCCAGCAGGGGGCCGATGGCGTTGGCCGTGTTGAAGGCCGAGTGGTTCAGCGCCGCCGCCAGGGTCTGGGCGTCGCCGGCCACATCCATCAGCCGGGTCTGAAGGATCGATCCCAGGCCCCCGCCGGCTCCGATCAGGAAGACCACGATCATCACCGCCCAAAGATGCGGCGCCGCGATCGGATAGAGCGCCAGGGCCGCCGCGCTCCACAGCAACAGCACGCCCGCCGCCTTGAACCCGATGTGGTCCGCCGCCCAGGCGCCCAGGATATTGCCCATGAACATCCCCACGCCGAACACCGCGAAGATCCAGGGCATGACCGTGGCGCTCACGCCCGTCACCGCCTCAAGCGTGGAGGCCAGATAGGCGTAGACCGCGAACATGCCGCCGAAGCCGACGGCGCCGACGCCCAAGGTCAGCCACACCTGCCCCCGCTTCAGGGCGCCCAGTTCGCGCAAGGGGCTGGCGTCGGGATGGGCTTGATCGCGGGGTGCGAACAGGGCGACAAGCGCCATTGTCAGCGCCGCCAGCGCGCCCACGATGGCGAAGGTCCAGCGCCAGCCGTGGGCGTGGCTGATGATGTTGACCACCGGCACGCCCAGCACCGTCCCCACCGTCAGCCCCATCAGTATGGTCGAGACGGCGCGGGTGCGGAAATGAAGCGGCACGACCGAGGCCGCCACCAGGGCCGCCACCCCGAAATAGGCGCCGTGCGGCAAACCGCTGAGAAAGCGGAACGCCAGCATCCAGTGATAGGTGGGCGCCATCGCGCTGGCGACATTGCCTACGGCGAACAAGGCCATGAAACCGATCAGCAACTGCCAGCGCGGCAGGCGCGCGCCCAGCACCGCCAGGATCGGCGCGCCCACCACCACGCCCGCGGCATAGGCGCTGATGACATGGCCGGCGGTCGGCGCATCGACGCCCAGACCGGCGGCGAAGTCGGGCAGGATGCTCATGGCCGCGAACTCGGTCACGCCGATGGCGAACCCGCCCATGGCCAGGGCGACCAGCACCAGGGCGATGGCGCCGCGCGAAAGCGTCGGCGAGGAGGAGGCGAGAGCGGCGTCTGTCATGTTGCGGCGCAACATAGGGCCGCTTGCCGACCCGACAAGGGCAAAGCCGCCCTCAGCCCCGGTTTTCGTAGGTCGCGGTGATCGACGCCTTGGCCAGGGTGTGGAAATGCAGGTTGAAGCCGAACACGGCGCCGGAGTTGTCGGCCGTGACGTCCAGGCTCTCCACATCCACCGCGAAGACGGTGAAGACGTAGCGGTGCGGGCCGTGACCCGCCGGCGGGGCGGCGCCGCCGAAGCCGGGCTGACCGAAGTCCGTGCGGCCCTGGATCGCGCTGTGCGGCAGATGACCGCCCGCCGATCCGGCGCCGGTCGACAGTTCGGTCACATCCGCCGGAATATTGGCCACCGTCCAGTGCCAGAAGCCCGAGCCGGTGGGGGCGTCGGGATCGTAGCAGGTGATCGCATAGCTCTTGGTCCCCTCCGGCGCGCCCGACCAAGCCAACTGTGGCGAGGTGTTGCCCTTGGCGTGAACCTGGGCGTCCGGCAGCACGCCGCCGTCCTGAATGTCGGTGGAGGTGAGGGTGAAGGTCATCTGAAGGGGCTTTCTCGGAAATGCAGACGTCAGGTGGCGGACAGGAGGCGGGCTTTCACACCGCTGCGCTCCAGCAACCTTACCGCCTGAACGTCGAAGGAGACGAAGGTTTCCCCGCCCAGCCATTGGCCGCCGTGGGCTATGACGCCGTCGGCAAAATCGCCGCCGGCTTCGAGCACGGCGAGACCGACCTCCGCCGCCCGACGATCCACAGAGATGTTGCGCATCTCCAGCAGGCGACGAATGGTGGCGGCGATGTCTTCGCGCGAAGTGCGATAGCCCCGCGCCAGAACCCAGGCCAACTCGCAAAGGGATTGGCTGGTGACGGCCACCCGCTCCGCGGATTCCAAAGCCTCGACCGCCAGACGTTGCTGACCCTGGTCATCGCCGACGATGGCCCGCAAGAGGACATTGGTGTCGGCGGTGATGTTCAAGGCTGCTCGGAATCCGCGCCGGCCTGGGCCGTCAGGGCGTTGATCTGTTCGATCGACAGGCGCGCGCCGCTCGTTCGGCCTTTCAGGAAGCCGGACAGGTCGGCCCACGACCCCTTCATCTGTTCGGCGCTGAGTTCGGCGCGACCGTCAGGCAGCAGATCCAGACGGATTTTCTGCCCAGGCTGGATGCCGAGATGCTGCAACACCTCCTTGCGGAATGTCACCTGGCCTCGGCTCGTGACGGTCAACGTCGTCATCTCGAATATGTAATGCGATTTCGCATTACATTCAACGGTGTCATGCCGCCTCGATGCGGTAGCTTTCGATCACTGTATTGGCGAGCAGTTGCTCGCACATCTTCCTGGCCTCGCCCTGCGGGTCTTCGACGCCGGTCAGATCGAATTCGATCAGCTTGCCGACACGGGCGTTCGATACGCCGGGCCAGCCCAGACCCTGCAGGGCGCCTTCGACGGCCTTGCCCTGAACGTCCAGGACGCCGGGCTTGAGGAAGACGTGAACCTTCACCTTGCTTGAAGCGGTTGGGGCCATCAATGCAGTCCTCCCTGGATCACCGTCGGCATGCCCTTCATGATGCCCAGGCGACGGGCGACCTCGGTATAGCTTTCGATAACATTGCCCAGGTCGCGGCGGAAACGGTCCTTGTCCAGCTTCTCGCCGGTCGAAGCGTCCCACAGGCGGCAGCTGTCGGGGCTGATCTCGTCGGCCAGCAGCACGCGGCTGAAGTCGTTTTCCCACACCCGGCCGAACTCGATCTTGAAGTCGACCAGGGTGATGCCGACCGCGCTGAACAGGCCCGACAGATAGTCGTTCACCCGCACCGTCATGGCCAGCATGTCGTCCAGTTCCTGGGTCGAGGCCCAGTTGAAGGCGGTGATATGCTCTTCGGTGACCATCGGGTCGTTGAGCTCGTCCTTCTTGTAGTAGAATTCGATGATCGAGCGGGGCAGGGGCGTGCCTTCCTCGATGCCCAGGCGCTGGCTCATCGAACCGGCGACGATGTTGCGGCAGACGACTTCCAGCGGAATGATCTCGACTTCGCGGATCAACTGCTCGCGCAGGTTCAGGCGCTTGATGAAGTGGTTGGTCACGCCGATGCCGTTCAGGCGCGACATGATGAACTCGCTGATCTGGTTGTTGACCACGCCCTTGCCTTCCAGCACGGCCTTCTTCTGCGCGTTGAAGGCGGTGGCGTCGTCCTTGAAATACTGGATCAGGGTGCCGGGCTCGGGTCCTTCGTAGAGGATCTTGGCCTTGCCTTCGTAGATTTTCTTGCGCTTGCTGTTCATCGTCCGGTCCCGGCTCACGGGCGCCCTCCAGAAACAAAAATCGCGCGGCCATGAATGGAAGGGCAAGACCCGGTCCTGGCGGCGCGTTTCGGAATCGTTCGGGCAGTCAATCTCGTTCGGCGTCTCCTTAGCCGAAGGCGGGCCTGGATACAAATGAGGATGGCGGGCGCGCCCTGTCGAACCCTGATGACCGATGCGCCGGATGGGGACAGACGGTCCCACCCGACTGAAGTCAGGTTGCGTTCATGGCCGGGCGGTCTATAGACGGCCGTTGCCCCGACGTTAGCGGGGCGTACGGAGCTATGCTGAGCGAAATGACGACCTTCGACGATCGGGAAAAGGCCTTCGAGGCCAAGTTCGCCCTCGATCAGGAGCAGGAGTTCAAGGCCATCGCCCGGCGCAACCGGATGCTGGGCCTGTGGGCTGCCGAAAAGATGGGCCTGTCGGCCGAAAGCGCCGATCAGTACGCCGCCGCCGTCGTGCGCGCCGATTTCGAACAGCCGGGCGACGAGGACGTGTTCCGCAAGGTCGCCGGCGACTTCAAAGCCTCGGGCCTGTCGGTGTCCGAAGGCGAGATTCGCTCCAAGATCGACGAACTGGCCTCCATCGCCCGCGAGCAGATTCGCGCCGGCGAATAGCCCTCGGCCTTCGGGTCGATATCGGAATTCGAAAGGGCCGCACCCGGGGGAAAGTGCGGCCCTTTCTTTGTTGCCGGGGACGTTGGGGGATGTCTCACCCGGCGTACTGTGCGTCTCGCGCCCCTGAAGAACACGGGCGCGAGAATTTGGTTTCAGCGCTGAGGCGCTGAAACCCAATTATTTTTACGGCATCAGAACTGTGTCCACGACATGGACCATGCCGTTCGATTGCGCCACGTCCGCCTGGGTGATGGTGGACTTGCCGCCCTTGGCGTCGGTGATGACCCAAGTGTTGTTCGGGCCGGCCGAAACCTTCAGGTCTTCGCCCTGAACCGTCTTCAGCGTGGCGGTCCCGCCATTGGCCTGGGCCTGGGCGGCGATGTCGGCGGCCGTCAGACGACCGGCGACGACATGATAGGTCAGGATATTGGTCAGATCGGCCTTCATCGCCGGCTGCATCAGGCTGGTGCGCGTCGCCTCGGGGATTTTGTCGAAGGCGGCGTTGTCGGGCGCGAATACGGTGAAGGGACCGGCGCCCTGCAGGGTGTCGACCAGGCCGGCCGCTCTGACGGCCGAGACCAGGGTGGTCAGGTTCGACGCCTTGGAGGCGTTGGCGACGATGGTTTCGTTCGGGCTCATCGCGGCGCCGCCGACCATCGGATCGGCGGCGGGAGCCATGGCGGCGCCCTCGGCCGGCGCCATGGCCGTGGATTCCGCCGGCGCGGTCTTTGCCGGCTCGTTGTTGTTGCAGGCGCCCAGCGCCATCAGCGCTCCGCCGGACACGGCGACGAGCATGAGATTGCGAAGATTGGTCATTGTGTTTCGTTCCCTATTGGCCGCTCACGAGGCGGTAACGGGAACGTTACGTTTCGGAGGGCCCAAAGGATGCGTGTCGCGCGACAAGAAATCGCAGCTTCACCATTCAGTCTTCGAACACCACTGTCTTGGCGCCATGCAGCAAAACGCGGTCTTCCAGATGGCGACGGACGGCGCGGGCCAGAACTCGACGTTCTATGTCGCGCCCTTTGCGGATCAGGTCTGCGGGCGTGTCGCGGTGGCTGATCCGCTCAACGTCCTGTTCGATGATCGGCCCTTCGTCCAGGTCCGGCGTGACATAGTGGGCGGTGGCGCCGATGACCTTCACCCCGCGCGCATGGGCCTGGTGATAGGGCTTGGCGCCCTTGAAGCCGGGCAGGAACGAGTGGTGGATGTTGATGCATCGCCCCGCCAGCGCGCGGCTGAGGTCGTCCGACAGGATCTGCATGTAGCGCGCCAGCACCACCAACTCCGTTCCGGTCTCCTCGATCAGGCGCAGCAGGGTTTCCTCTTGTTCGGCCTTGGCGGCGGCGTCGCCCGCCTTCAGCGGCAGGTGGTGGAAGGGCAGGTCGCCCAGATCGACATGGCCGATCAACTCTCGCGGATGGTTCGACACCACGGCCGTCACCTGCATCGGCAGTTCGTCGATGCGCCAGCGGTACAGCAGGTCCGCCAGGCAATGATCGAACCTGGACGTCAGGATCATCACCTTGCGCGGTTCGGCTCCACGCAGGGTCCAGTCCATCTCGAACCGCGCGGCCAGAGGGGCGAAGGCGTCGCGGATCACGGCCTCGGCGTCGCCCTGGGCGGGTTCGAACACCACCCGCATGAAGAAGGTCGCGCTGGAGGCGTCGCCGAACTGCTGGGCGTCGGAGATGTTGGCGTCGCGCGCCAGCAGAAACGAGGAAACCGCCGCGACGATGCCGTGGCGGTCAGGGCAGGAAAGGGTCAGGATCATCAGTCGGCAGGCGTATCCGGGAGAAACTTCTCCAGTATGGCCCAGGTTTGCGCTTTTGCCGACAAGGATATTGCATGGGCGGGGCTGGATGACGGCAGATCGACCAATTCGATCCCGTCCACGCCGCCCAGAATCCGTCGCCCCACCCTGGCCGCCAGCCCCCCGTTGAAGGCGACGGCCCGCAGCGTCGGCAGGCTTTCGACCAATCCGCGCAGATCGGCGGCCTCGGGCGAGCGGATGGCCGCGTCCAGACTGCCGGACCGTTCCGCCGAGGCGATCACGTCCCAAAGCCCCACCCCGCGCGCCGTCAACCGTTCGAGGCGTTCTTCGTAGGGCAGATCGGGCAGGGCCTCGCCCAGCACCCCGCCAATCAGGGGCCAAAAGCCGTTGCGCGGATGGGCGTAATACTGGGCCGCCTTGAGCGATGCGTCCCCCGGCAAGCTGCCCAGGATCAGCAGGCGTGTGTCCGCATCGACAATGGGGCCAAAGCCGATGCGGCGCCGGTCAGACACTCAGTCTCCGAACACCCGCTTGAACACCACGTCCACGTTCTTGGTGTGGTAGCCCAGGTCGAACAGGGCTTCGAGCTGGTCGTGGGGCAGGGTGACGCGGTCGTCGGCCTTCAGGAAGTCGATGAAGGCGCCTTCGCCGCGCCAGACCTTCATGGCGTTTTCCTGAACGGCGGCATAGGCGTCTTCGCGCGAAATGCCCGCCTGGGTCAGGGCCAGCATGACCCGTTGCGAATGAACCAGACCGCCCAGACGGTCGATGTTCTTCTGCATGTTCTCAGGATAGACGTTCAGCCGCTCGACCACGTTCGCCAGGCGGTGCAGGGCGAAGTCCAGGTGGATGGTGGCGTCCGGGCCGATGCCGCGCTCGACCGACGAATGGCTGATGTCGCGCTCATGCCACAGGGCGACGTTCTCCATCGCGGGCGTCACGGCCGAACGGACCAGACGGGCCAGGCCGGTCAGGTTCTCGGTCAGGATCGGGTTGCGCTTGTGCGGCATGGCCGACGAACCCTTCTGACCCTTGTCGAAGAACTCCTCGGCCTCCAGCACTTCCGTGCGCTGCAGGTGGCGGATCTCGACGGCCAGGCGTTCGACCGACGACGCGACGACGCCAAGCGCGGCGAAGAAGGCGGCGTGGCGGTCGCGAGGGATGATTTGGGTCGAGACCGGCTCGACCTGAAGGCCCATCTGGTCGGCCACATACTGTTCGACCGCCGGATCGACATTGGCGAAGGTGCCGACGGCGCCCGAGATGGCGCAGGTGGCGATCTCTTCCTTGGCGGTGATCAGGCGGCGCTTGGCGCGCTGGAACTCGGCGTGATAGCCGGCCAGCTTCAGGCCGAAGGTGACGGGCTCGGCATGGATGCCGTGCGAACGGCCCACGGTCGGGGTGTATTTATGCTCCTTGGCGCGCGTCTCCAGCGCCGCCAGAACCCGGTCGACGCCCTCGATCAGCAGGTCCGACGAACGGGCCAACTGCACCGCGAAACAGGTGTCCAGCACGTCAGACGACGTCATGCCCTGGTGCAGGAAGCGGGCTTCCTCGCCGACGATCTCGGCGACGTGCGTCAGGAAGGCGATGACGTCGTGCTTGGTGGTGCGTTCGATCTCGTCGATGCGGTCGGCGTCGAAGGTCGCGTCCTTGCCCTTGGCCCAGATGGCCTCGGCCGATTCCTTGGGAAACACGCCCAGTTCCGCCATCTTGGTGGCGGCGTGAGCCTCGATCTCGAACCAGATCTTATACTTGGTTTCCTGAGACCAGATGGCGGCGGCGACGGGGCGGGAATAGCGCGTGATCATGGGCGGTCCGTGTCGGTCTGACGGGCCTCGGAGTCAAGGTTTGCCGGACGCCGGTCTTGACTTTGCGCGGCCCTGTCCCAGATTAGGCGCGCTTTCAGGAGGACGACCTCCCCCACATGGGATCAACGCCGGGACGACCCGGCGCCATGCAGGGAGATATGTCATGGCCTGGGTATTCCTTCTTCTCGCCGGCCTGCTCGAAGTGGTCTGGGCTTTTCTGATGAAGGCGTCTGTCGGTTTCACACGGCCGTGGCCGACCGCGGGGATGATCGTCTTCATGATCGGGTCGTTCGGCCTGTTGTCGATGGCGATGAGAACCCTGCCGCTGGGCACGGCCTACGCCATCTGGACCGGCATCGGGGCGGTCGGCGCCTTCATGGTCGGGGCGGTCTTTCTGGGCGAGCCGCTGACCCCGCTCAGAATCGCCGGCGTGACCCTGGTGGCGTTCGGCCTGATCGTGCTGAAACTGGCGTCCAGCCATTGACGGTCTTGCAGGGTTGGGGCGGGCGAAATCCTAATCGCCCGCGAACCATTTCGGCAGACGCCGCGTTAAGCCGACGTCGTTACCTGAAGGGACGGCGTTTCCCTTGTTCGGACCTGTCAGATGACCCGCACGGCCATGCCGACCATCCAGCCCCAAACGGACGCGGCCGTCGCCCCGCGCGCCATGCATCCGGTCGTGGGCTATGGTCTGGCGGCCCTGATCGGAACCGCCTTCTGGGCCAGCCTGCTGGTGGCGATCTTCTAGGCGGCTATCGCTCGCCGCCGACCGCGCTGGCCTGGGCGATCAGGACGGGCTCGGCCTGAGGCGGCGGGGCGACGTAATCCAGGGCGATCGGCGCGGACCGGGCGCCCGAGGCCAGGGCGTCCAGCGTCTTCAACGGCCCGCCGAACATCCGCTGGTAGATCCAGTAGCTGGCCACGACCTTTTCGACGTAGTCGCGGGCCTGGGGCACGTCGATGGTCTCGATCAGCAGCAGGGGATCGGCGTCCGGCCCCAGCTTCCTGACCGCCGCCAGCATCGGCCCCGGCCCGGCGTTGTAGGAGGCCACCGCCCGCAGCAGGTCGCCCTGGAAGGCGGGCAGGGCCAGCATCCGACTGATATAGGCCTGGCCCAGCCGCAGGTTCACCGCCGGATCGAACAGGCGGGTGGGATTGCTGACGAAGCCTCGGTCCCCGCTCAACTCCGCGGCCGTCGTCGGCATCACCTGCATCAGCCCATAGGCGCCGACGCTGGAACGGGCCGTGGCGTTGAAATCGGTCTCCTTGCGCGCCAGCGCATAGACCAGGGCCTTTTCGATGACGAATCCGCCCTCGGGCGTCAGGTCCGGCATGGGGTAGCGGGTCGCGTCGATGCGGCTGGCCTCGGCGGCGGTGTTCACCGGCAGGATGGCGCGGGCCAGGGCGGTCCACATCTTGGCGGCGTCGCCGACGGCGGTGCGCAGATTGGATCGCAGCTCGGTCTCGGCGTCGGCCCGGCGTCCGACCTCGTAGAAGGCGACGGTGCGCTTGGCGCGCGTGTCGCTCTGAACGAAGGCTTCCAGCGCGGTCGGCTCCACGCTGGCGCTCTGGGGCACATAGGTCGCGCGACGCAGGCGGGCCTCGGCCTCATAGGGGCGCGGCCCCATGTTCTCTATCGTCGGCTCCTCGCCCAGCTGACGCAGGGCGATCTGGCCATAGAAGGTGGCGGGCCACTGTCCGGCCAGATGCAGATAGTCGTTCACCCGGTCCTGGCGGCCGGACTGCGAGGCCGCCCGCGCGGTCCAATAAGCGGCGCCCGCGCGCACCCAGGGGTCTTCGGTCGGGTCGTTGGCCACACGCTCGAAGGCGGCGAAGGCGTCGTGGAACTGGCCCAGTCGCCATTCCGCCAGGCCGACCGTCCACCAGTCGCCGATCTGGCGCCCGATGGCCGAGGCGCCGGTCAGGTCGTCGTTGTTATAGGCGACGCGCGCCGCCTTGGCCGGATCGTCGACCCCGCCGCCGGACACGGCCGTCACCAGACTGTTCCAGGTCCGGCCGATCACGCCGCCGGGGCGCGTCGGCTCGGGCGCGCCGTCCGGGCGGCGACGCAGGGCCAGCGTATAGACGCGGTCGGCGCAGGGCAGGTCGGAATAGGTCTCAAGCCACGCCGTCAGTTCTTCGTAGGTGGCGACATGGTCGGGGTGGAACAGGCTTTCGAACTCGACCTGGCCCAGCAGCACCCGGTCCTGGGCCTGGCGCGCCGAGGCCCGCGCCGTCTGGATGTCGCCGCGCCTCAGGGCGTCGAAGGCGGTGGTGTAGGAAATTCGGTCGGCGGAACTCAGGGCCACGGGGCGGCCGGAACCGGCGTTCGAATCCGCCGTTGAACCGCCATAGGGCGTCTCGGCCCAGGCCGCGCACGATACGGCGCAGACGGCGACAGCCAGCGTCGGCGCGAGAAACGCGCGGCGGAACAGGTGCATAAGCGGCGGCCCCCTCGTTGGCGACGGCCGCCTGTCAACAGGACAAAGGCGGCGCGTGTATGGCGATGGTCGTCAGCATGTCACAATGCCGCCGTTAGCCTTGTTCTTCAACCGAGTCCGTTTCAAGGCGAACCGCCAGCGAAAGCAGATCGGCCCAGACCTGGCGTTTGGCCTGGGGCTGACGCAGCAGGAACGCGGGGTGCAGCGTCGGCATGACAGGGGCGGAAACGCCGCCCTCCGCCAGCCGCCATTCCTTCCAGCGGCCGCGCAGCTTCATGATCCCTTCCTCGGCCTGAAGCACCCCTCGCGCAGAAGCCGCGCCCAGCAGCAGCACCGCGCGCGGCTTCAACAGGGCGAAGGCCCGCTCAACGAAGGGGGCGCAGACCGCCTGCTCCTGGGGCGTGGGCGTGCGATTACCGGGCGGGCGCCAGAAGACGGTGTTGGTGATGAACACCCGGTCGGTCAGGCCCGCCGCCGCCAGCATCCGGTCCAGCAACTGACCCGCCTTGCCCACGAAGGGCTGGCCGATCCGGTCCTCGTCCGCGCCGGGGCCTTCGCCGACGATCAGAACCGGGGCGTTCGGATTGCCGCGTGCGAACACCGACTGGGTCGCGCCCATGCCGCGCAGCGGACAGCCCTCGAAGGCGGCGACGGCGGCGGCGAGATCCTGCAAGGTCGCGGCGCCGGCGGCCAGTCGCCGGGCCTCGGATGC
>NZ_DALZQC010000012.1:0-47131 GCF_032017145.1 Brevundimonas sp. | reverse complement strand
CGCGGGCCTTGACGTTATAGTCGATCACCCGTTTGACGGGGACGAGTACCTTCATTGCGATATTCCCAAAAAACATTGGCAGGGGCGCCGCTTGCGGACCGTGATGGGGATCACAGGTGGTCGGCGGCGCGGTGAGTTAAGCTCCGACGAAGAACGGCGCGCGTCGCTCCTGAAAAGCGGCCACGCCTTCGGCATGATCCTCAGTGGTGAAAGCCAGGGCTTGAGCGTCGCCCTCCCGTTCCAAATAGTCGGCGACGGAGATTTCGTACCCTGCTTCAATGAGCGCTTTCGTCAGGCCGAAGGCTTGTGTCGGACCTTTCGCCAAGCGGCGGGCCTGGGCCAAGGCGGCCTCTAGCAGCACATTGTGGGCGTGGACTTCCACTGCTAGGCCGAGCGCGAGCGCCTCTTGAGACGTGATCCGCGTGTTGTTGAAAAGAAAAGCCTTTGCCCGCATCGGCCCCATGAGCCGCGGCAAAATCATGCCCAGACCGTAGTCTGGTACAAGACCAACTGCGGTGAAACCGGGCTGCAAATAGGCGTCATCGGCCATGAAGACCAGATCGGCCATCATAGCCAAACCAAGGCCGGCACCCACGGCGGGGCCGTTCACGACTGAGATGACGGGCTTCCGGCCGGACATAATCTGACCGACCCACTGATGCGACAGCCGCATTCTCGCCCTGGCGGCCTCAAAGGTCTGCCGTTGTCTAAAGTTCTTGAGATCTCCTCCCGCGCAGAAGACCGTACCCACGCCGGTAATAACGAGACAGCGCGCGTCAGCGTCGGCGAAGAAGGCGGAGACGGCCACGCCGAGCGCGTCGCGAAGGTCTGGCGTCAAGGCGTTTCTCGTCTCGGGCCGGTTCATGCGGATGATCATGACGCCGTCGACGCATTCGACCTGCACCAAGTCGATGGCGGCGTCCTCGTTACCGGATTCCAACGCCATGAGGCGCTCCTTTCAAATCTCTGCGCCGAACAACAGGGTGGACAGGACGTGAGACAACCGGGCGGTTTCGGTTCCGATCCGGTTTAGGCCTGCATCGTCGTTCTGCCCGCTGAACGTCGTGCTGGTGACGCAGAACCTGACGTTCCCGGCACGATCCAGAACCGGCGCCGCCAAGGTGGTGACGCCCTGCATGAAATTGTCGATGTCGATCGCCCAACCCCGGGCGCGAACCTCGGCGGCCTGAGCACGGTAGGCCGTCAGCCCTGGGTCACGATGCCAACGAAGCGCCTCATAATGCGGTATGAACTCCGCACCCTCGATGTTAGAATAGGCGGCGATGCACCGCCCCATCGCGCCTAGATACTGAGGCAGACGCTGACCAATCGTCAGATGGACGCGCGTCGTCGCGAGGCTCTCTTCGAACCCGACGAGAACCAGTCGTTCATTCGGCGCCAATCGCCAAAGTGAACTCGTGACCTCGTGCTCCAAGGCCATCCTGCGAAGATCGCTCCGTGCGATATCCATTGCGCCGGCAGGGTCCAAGGCCCGGCGCGCCAACGCGATCGACCCCAGACCCAGTGTGTAGTCTTTCGTGTCCGGATCGAAAAAAACGAAGGCGTCAGCGGCCAAGGTTCTTAAGATATTCAAACAACTGCTTGGGCTTAGGCCCACCGCGCGGGAGATGGCGGTCAAGCCCACCGGCGTCGATTGGCTGGCGAGGTGGCGCAGTATCGCGATCGCGGCGGCGACGGCCGGGGCCTTGGGGACATCAGATTTAGGTTCGCTCATAAGCTCACTCATGTTCAGTATATTGCATAATCATTCACCCACTTGAAAGAGGGTTTGTTCCGGCCTACACCAATCCGGCATCAAGGGAGTGGTGGAATGCTCAAGGGCAAGGTCGTAGCAGTCACTGGCGCGGGCCGCGGCATCGGTCGAGAAATTGCGCTCACTGCGGCGCGAGAAGGCGCTCACGTCGTGGTCAACGATTTTGGAGGATCGGCTGACGGCGACGGTCGCGACGCCGGTCCGGCTGCGGAGGTCGTGGCTGAGATCATGGCGGCGGGCGGGAGCGCCATCGCCAATTTTGCGAGCATTTCGGATCCGGCAGGCGCCGCCTCGATTATCGAAGATGGCGTTAAGGCCTTCGGTCGGATCGACGCCGTCGTCAACAACGCCGGCTTCTTGAGGGATCGCATCTTCCACAAGCTCAGCCAAGTCGATTGGGACGATGTCATCGACGTCCATCTGAACGGCTACTACTACGTTTCAAAAGCTGCGGCGTCCTACTTCAAAGCGCAGGGTTCCGGCGCCTATGTCCACTTCACCTCCACCTCCGGCCTGATCGGCAACTTCGGACAGGCGAACTATTCGGCCGCCAAGATGGGCGTGGTCGGCCTGTCCAACTCGATTGCGCTCGACATGCAGAAGTTCGGCGTTCGCTCGAACTGCATCGCGCCCTTCGCCTGGAGTCGCATGACCGCCACCATCCCGGCCGAGACGGAAGCGGAGAAACTGCGTGTTGAACGCTTCAAGTCCATGAGCGCCGACAAGATCGCGCCATTGGCGGCCTTTCTTTGCGCCGACGCGTCCGAAGAGGTCAGCGGCCAGATTTTCTGCGTGCGCAAGAACGAGATATTTCTCTTCAGTCGACCAATGCCTATTCGATCAATGCATCGGTCCGAAGGCTGGACGCCTCAATCCGTAGCGGAGGAGTTGCTTCCGGCGTTTCGCCCGAGCTTCCAGCGATTGCAGCGATCGTCCGACGTCTTCGCCTGGGATCCGATCTGAACCGCGATGGCGCTCGATCCGAAAAAGCTGTTCGCCACCCCGATCCATGAGGTCCGCCAAGTGTATGGGGCCAAGGATGTCATTCTCTATGCCCTGAGCATCGGTGCGGGCGCTGAGCCTGGGCTGGATGAACTGTCCTTTGTTTATGAGGGCCAACTCCAGACTCTGCCATCGATGGCGGTTGTCCTCGGCTACCCGGGGTTTTGGCAGGGCGAAGCGGAATATGGCATCGACTGGCGTCGCGTCCTTCACGGGGAGCAGTCCGTCGAGATTCATGCGCCGCTTGCGTCGGCAGGCGTCGTCCAGACGCGATCGGCTCTCGACATCCTGATCGACAAGGGCGCCGACAAGGGGGCTCTGCTCTATTGGACCAGACGGCTCTATGATGAAGCCACGGGCTCGCTTCTCGCTACGGTGCGGCAATCGTCGTTCCTGCGTGGCGATGGCGGGTGCGGCGATTGGGGAGACGGCCCCGCCCTTTCCATGTCTCCGCTGCCGGACCGAGCGCCTGACGACAGCCTCACGCTGCGGACGCGTACAGATCAGGCGCTGCTCTACCGCTTGAACGGCGACATGAATCCGCTGCATGCGGACCCGGCGATCGCCCGAAGCGCCGGATTCGACGGGCCGATCCTGCATGGACTCTGCACCTATGGTTTCGCCGCTCGGGGGCTAATTCATCTGGCGTGCCAAGGCCGCGCCGATCGTCTGCGCCGGCTCGATGTCCGCTTCTCAAGCGTCGTAACGCCAGGTGAGACGCTTCGTATCGACGTTTGGCATGAAGCCGCCAGCGTGGCGCGGTTTCGCTGCGTTGCCTTGGATCGCGACGTCGTCGTCCTCAACAACGGCTATGCGGAGATCGTCGCACCATGACCGCTATTCTTGGCTTCGGCGCCTATATTCCAAAACGCCGCCTGCAGCGCTCGGCTGTATTCGCCGCCAATGCGTGGTTCAGTCCAGGCCTTAGCGGAGCCGCCAAGGGCGAGCGGGCCATGTGCAATTGGGACGAAGACTCCGTCACCATGGCGGTGGAGGCGGCGAGAGATTGTTTCGGGGAAGACGAACGTACCGGGATAGATACGCTGACCTTCGCCTCTACGACAGCGCCCTTTCTTGATCGCCAGAATGCGGTGATCGTAAAGGAGGCGCTCAACCTTGAGGACTCTGTTCGAACCGCAGACGCTGCTGGCGGTCAACGCGCGGGATTGGCCTCGCTGATCGATGCGCTTGAAGCGGGGCGAGGCCGACACCTTTGTGTGGCGGCCGACAAACGGCTGGCCCGTCCAGGTTCGGAAGCGGAACTGACAAACGGCGACGCCGCAGCCGCGTTTCTGGTCGGCGAAGGCGAGGCGGCGATCGCGCGGTTCATCGCCTCGCACAGCTTATCGACGGACTTCGTCGATCACTTTCGAAAACAGGGCTTTCGCTTCGACTATGATTGGGAGGGGCGCTGGATCCGCGAAGAGGGATATGGCGGAATCGCGGGCGACGCCGTGGGCCAGGCCTTGGCAAAGGCTGGGATGACAGGGGCGCAGGTCGATCGCTTTATCTTCCCCGCTGCGATGAGAGGCGCTGCAGCGAGCGTCGCCAAACAGGCTGGCGTGCGGCTGGAGGCCGTCCAGGACGACCTGCTCCTGACCGTGGGTCTTTCAGGCGCGGCGCATCCTCTCTTGATGCTCGCCGTCGCCCTCGAAACCGCCGCGGCGGGCGAGGTGATTCTGGTCGCCGGGTTCGGTCAAGGCTGCGATGTCCTGATCCTGCAGGCGACCGGCGTGTCACGAAGCGCGATACGAGGACCGGCGGCCAGCCTGGCCAACCGTCGCGCCGAAACGAACTATATGCAGTTCCTATTCTTCAACAATTTGTTGGAGATGGACCGCGGCATGCGCGCGGAGCAGGATCAGAAAACCTTCCTCACCGCCGCCTATCGAAACAGAAAGACTGTTTTGGGCCTGGTCGGCGGTCAATGCCGGGAGACGGGAGCGATCCAGTTCCCGAAAACGCGGATCAGCGTCAATCCCAATGGCCGGTTCATCGATACGCAGGTCGATTATCCGCTGGCTGAGCGCCGCGCCGCCGTTCTGACCTACACCGCGGATCGCCTTGGTTACACGCCGGACCCTCCCGGCTTCTTCGGCATGGTCGAGTTCGAGGGCGGTGGTCGGATGAACGTCGACTTCACTGATGCATCCGAAGACGACGTGGAGGTCGGCAAGCCGATGCGGATGGTGTTCCGCATCAAGGGCGTGGATGAGGTTCGCGGCTTCACCCGCTATTTTTGGAAAGCGGCCCCGGCGCTCTGAGCGCGGCGGTCAAGGAGACTGAATATGGCGTCCGGGATTCGAGACAAGGTAGCCATTCTGGGCATGGGGTGCGCTAGGTTCGGCGAGCGATGGGATGCCGAACCCGACGATCTTATGCTGGAGGCCTATCAGGAGGCCCTTGCAGATGCAGGAGTGGAAACCGCCCAGCTGGACGCGGCTTGGCTTTCGGTGGCGTTCGACCCGCTCAACGTCGGACCATCCGGGATTCCACTCTCCGTCGCGCTTAGGCTGCCCAATATCCCTGTCACGAAGGTCGAAAACTACTGTGCATCTGGAACAGAGGCGTTTCGCGGCGCCGTCTACGCCGTCGCATCTGGGGCCTGCGACATCGCCCTGGCGATGGGCGTCGAGAAGCTCAAGGACACTGGCTACGGCGGCCTTCCTGTCAGAACGCGCGGAACCCTTGCGGACATGGCGGGAGTGGTGGGTTCGGCGCCCGGCAACTTCGCTCAACTCGCGTCCGCCTATCGGGCGCGGCACGGGGTCGACAAGGGCGATCTTAAACGCGCCATGGCGCATGTGTCGGTCAAAAGCCACGCGAACGGCCTGAAGAACGACAAGGCGCATCTCCGCAAAGCCATTGATATCGATACGGTGTTGAATGCGCCGATGATCGCGGAGCCGCTCGGCCTTTACGACTGCTGCGGCGTATCGGACGGCGCCGCCTGCGCCATCGTCACCACGCCGGAGATCGCGCGCGCTTTGGGCAAGAGCGACATCGTCACCGTCAAGGCTCTGGCTATAGCCGCCTCGAACGGTTGGGAGCTTCAAGGATCAGGGTGGGACGGCAGCTATTTCCATACCACGCGCACGGCTGCGACGCGCGCCTACCAGGAAGCCGGCGTCAGCGATCCGCGTCGCCAACTGAGTTTGACTGAGGTGCACGACTGTTTTTCGGTGACAGAGCTTGTGACCATGGAAGATCTCTTCATCAGCAAGGAAGGCGAGGCCGTCCGGGACGTCATGGACGGCGTCTTCGATTCAGATGGCGCGTTGCCCTGTCAGATCGACGGGGGCCTCAAGTGCTTTGGCCACCCGGTCGGCGCGTCGGGTATCCGAATGATTTATGAGAACTATCTGCAGCTTCTCGGTCGCGCCGGCTCGCGACAGCGCGCTACACCTCCGTCGCTTGCGCTGTCGCACAATCTTGGCGGCGCGCCCAATCTGAATGTCAGCGCGATCTCCATCGTTGGCCTGATGGGAGCTTAAGAATGGACGTCGAGACGCTTGAGCAATTCCGCCAGACGGTTCGACGGTTCGTGCGCGAACGGCTCGTTCCGATTGAAGAGGCTGTTGCAGAGACCAACGTCATTCCAGACGCGATCGTTCAGGAGATGCGCGATCTGGGTCTTTTCGGACTGACGGTGCCTGAGGCGTACGGCGGCTTGGGATTGAGCGTCGCTGAAGAGGTCGAAATCGTGATCGAACTGACGTGGGCTTCGGCGGCGTTTCGCTCGCTTCTCGGCATCAACCTTGGGGTGGGCTCGCAAGGGTTGGTGATGGACGGCACTGAAGACCAGAAGAAATTCTGGCTGCCGCGTATCGCTTCGGGGGAGATCACTGCCAGTTTCGCCTTGACCGAGCCAGACTCAGGTTCAGATGCTGCCGCTCTCATAACCACGGCCGTTCGGGACGGCGAAGACTATATTCTCAACGGCGCCAAACGTTACATCACTAACGCCCCGACGGCCGGGCTGATTACCGTAATGGCGCGAACGGCCGCGGATCGTCTGCCCGGCAACACTCACGTAACGGCGTTCCTTGTGCCGGCTGAAACCCCTGGCGTGCGCATCGGCGCAAAGGATCGGAAGATGGGGCAGGGCGGCGCATTGTCGGCCGATGTCTTTCTGGACGATGTGCGCGTGCCGGCAACCGCTGTGTTGGGCGGCAAGGAAGGTTTTGGCTTTAGAACCGCAATGAAGGTTTTGGACCGCGGTCGCATCCATGTCGCTGCAGTCTGCGTCGGTCAGGCGAGGCGAATCCTGCATGAAGCCGTGACTTACGCGATGAATCGCAAGCAGTTCGGACAACCCATCGCCGAGTTCCAACTGATCCAGGCGATGCTGGCTGATAGCCAGGCCGATCTTTACGCCAGCGAATGCATGGTCCGTGAGACAGCGCGTCGTCACGCCGCCGGGCATCGAGTGTCGCGGGAAGCGTCCTGCTGTAAAATGTTCGCTTCGGAGATGGTCGGGCGGATCGCTGACCGCGCTGTGCAAATCCACGGTGGCGCAGGGTATATGCGAGACAGTGCGGTTGAACGCTTCTATCGCGATGTCCGCCTGTTCCGCATTTACGAAGGCACGACCCAAATCCAGCAATTGATCATTGCGCGAGATATGATCCGTGAAGCGCTATCAGGCGAAAACATCACCCTGGGTTCTTCTGGTGGGGTCTGAAGACCAAGGGCTGCGTCAACGCCGATACTCGATCATGCCGTTAAACGGCCTTTAGAGAAGGGAAGTTATCGCGAAACTGACAGCAACTTGTCAGGACATGGCGGCCAGCCGTGACCCGATCAGCTTGATCTGGGACTTGGTCACGCCGTGTCGGGCGGCGAGTTCAGGCCATGCGCGCACCGCCTCACGGGTGGTTCCGATAATGGCCTGCACATCAGCCTTCGACAGACCCGCGATATCGCCGAGCTGGGTTAGGTCGGTGACTGACGGCGTCTTTCCTTGTCCCATCACCGTCGTTGTCTGTTCCCCGCCTGGGCAGGAAGAGAACGTCAGATCGTAGGCGGGGCGATAGACGCCACTCGCCTTTGGCGTTCATCAGATAGGTGAAGTTCTTGCCATGGTCGTCTCGGTTGTGGGCGATGACGTTGAACACGGCCAGGCGAAACATCGCTTCGACCTCGCGGACATCCCGGGTGAGGCCTTGGGTCAGAGCGATCAAGGTCTCATAATCGAGCGAGGGTGTCCGGTGGTGCGCATGAAGCAGGCCGGAAGCCGTGTGCGCATGCAGGCGAGCGCTCCTCGCGCGATCGAACCGCTTGGTCGCGAAATAAGCGCCGCCCTTCGCGGTTCTGATCAGCCGGGTTTCGGTCATGGCGACGCCCGCCGCCTGCGCCATCTGCGCATAGACATATTCGATCGCGCCCGCGTCTCTGCCGTCCTGGGTGTTCGGAAACTTGACGAGCCAGGCCTTATAACCCGGAGGCAAGGCATCGACCCCGTGGATGACGTCTCCGGTTTCCGGATGAAATCCGATCATCGCCTTGGGACGCGCCCCAGTCGACGAGCCGTTGAGGGCGATGAGGTCTTCGAGAACCTCGTCGGCCTCTCACCTCAAGACGTCTCTGGACTGATCGGCGAGACGATCGAGGTCGAGGTCGATCTCCGGAGTTTCGGGGCGTTGGTCCGGCTCGTAGATGAGGGCTCACATTCCACGCTTGCCCACATGGGCGATGCGGACGCCCTGGCGACGGCGCAGCGCGGGGTCGACAAGGCCAAGGTCGGATTAGGCGAAAGGGGACCGGTGTGGTGGACCGACGGCTCGCCAGATTTCAACCGACACATGGCGCTCAACACCCCCTATGCAGACTGGTTCGAAGATTTGGGCGAGACACGCGAATGACGGCAGGGCTGGACCGCTACATCGAGGCGCAAGACCCGGTGTTCGAGAGGGCGATGGCCGAGCTCGCCGCCGGTCGCAAGGCGGGCCATTGGATTTGGTTCATTTTTCCGCAGGCCCGATCTTTAGGGCGGTCTTCGACTGCCGCCTTCTATGGGATCACGTCTCTCGCGAAGGCGCATGCCTATATGGCGGCCCCCGTCTTGAGAGAACGGCTGCGCCGGGCCGCCCAGACAGCGACAACGGCGCCGGCGGCGTCGCTGCGCCAACTCCTCGGATCGCCGGATGATCTGAAGTTTCGGTCGTCGATGACGCACTTCGCCGCCGTGGCGATCGACCCGACGGTGTTTGAAGCCGCGCTCGCTCGTTGGGCTCTGTCGCCTGATCCGCTGACGTCGACCCTCGTGGCGGCCGCCCGGATCGGGCCGGATCGCCTTTGAGCGGGGTCTGTCGTCGCCGGACGGGGTAGGGGGCGGAGGAGCCAGACGGTCGAACGAGAGCCTTGGTCTCGCCGAAGCCGGGAGCGAAACCGCACATAGGAACGAACTGCCCCGCATCGACTTTGAAACCCAGGCGTAACGCCATGGACCGGTCCGAGGGGGATCGGGTTGTCGGTCACGGACGGCATTGATGCGCATCGGCGTTATCGCCCATCTCAAATATCCGATCGCCGAGCCGTTTGCGGGCGGCCTTGAAATGCACACCCATCTCCTCTGTCAGCAACTTCGCAGGAAGGGTCATGCGGTCACGCTGTTTGCGGCGACGCATTCCGACCCGGAGCTGGGTCTTGAAGCCGTCTGCGATCAGACGGAAATCTCAAAGGTCGGCACCGCCGAGGCGAGCGATATCGCCTTCTTCAAGGAGCATCACGCCTATCTCTCCCTGATGGGCCGACTTCGGCGCAGTGCGTTCGACATAATCCATAACAACAGCCTGCATTATCTCCCGGTCTCGATGGCCGAGACCCTGCCGATGCCCATGGTCACCACGCTGCATACGCCCCCCTTTTGCTGGCTGGAGAGCGGCATTCGCGAGGCGCGCGCGCCGATGGCTAGGTTCGTCAGCGTTTCGGAGGCCATGCGTCGGCAATGGAGCGATGTCCGCACCATCGACCGGGTCATTCCCAACGGGATCGATCTGCAGCGCTTCGCCTGGCGCGACCGCATCGAGGAGCCGCCCCATCTGATCTGGTTCGGCAGGATCGTGCCGGAGAAAGGGCTTCATCTGGCGCTCGACGCCGCCGCGCGCACCGGGATTCCGCTCCGGTTCGCAGGCCCGATCCTGGACCAGACCTATTTCGCCACCGAGATTGCGCCGCGGCTGACGTCGAACACCCTTTATCTGGGTCACCTAGACCACAACGCCTTGTCGCAAGAAATCGGCAAGGCCGCCGCCTTCGTCTGCACGCCGCGTTGGGATGAACCCTATGGGCTGGTGGTGGCGGAGGCCTTGGCCTGCGGCACGCCGGTCGCGGCCTTCGCTCGAGGCGCCATTCCCGACATCCTCACCCCAGACTGCGGCGCCTTGGCCCGAGCTGACGACGTCGAGGATTTGGCCCGCGCGATCATGGAGGCCATCGGTCTGTCACGGTCGGCCTGTCGCGCCAGAGCGGAAGCGGCCTGCGACATGGGGCGCATGGTCGACGCCTACGAGCAGCTCTATGTCGAGCTTGTCGAGATGCACCACGCCTCGGCCGTGCGCGCCAATGACGCCGTCGAGGACCGCTTGATCGCATGACGTCGTCTTTGCGTTTTTGCGTCTGCGTGCCCGCCCGAAACGAACAGCGGCGTCTTCCCGTTCTGCTTGCGGCGCTCGCGGACCAGGATCATCGCGGCCCCATACCCGTGGTCGTCTGCATCAATAACTCCACCGATGGTTCGGTCGAGGTCGTTGAGGAAGCGGCTGACCGCTGGCGGGAGCGACTGGACATCCGCCTCGATGTAAAATGGTTTCCGCCCCACCGCGCTCATGCGGGCGCGGCGAGGCGCGCGGCCATGGACGCCGGTCTTGTGCGTTTAGGCTCGGCGCAGCACGGTGTGCTCATCTCGACGGACGCCGACGCGCGCCCGCCGCAGACTTGGCTATCGGCCAATCTCGCAGCCCTCTCCGCCGGCGCGGACATGGTCGGCGGACGTCTGGTGATCGACGAGGCCGAAGACCTCCCGCGCTCGATGGTCGCCCTGCAGCAGGTGTGGGACGCCTATTGGGCCGCCGTCCGCGCCATTGAGGACGATCTTGACCCGTCGCCGTTCGATCCGTCGCCGCGCCATGGCGACCATACCGGCGCCAGTCTCGCCATCACCGCCGAGGCCTATCGGCAGGCCGGAGGCGTGCCGGAACTGCCGACGGGGGAGGATCGGGGGCTTGTGATCGCGGCGCAGGCCCAGGGCGCGCGACTTGTCCATCCCCTCTCGGTCTGGACGCGGGTGTCGCCACGCCTTACGGGGCGCGCCGCCGCCGGCATGGCTGAGCACATGGCGCGCCTCTTCGCCCAGGCGCGCGACGGCGATCCGATCCTGGCGCCGGACTTCCGACACTGGCGGCGGAGGGTGGTCTGGCGACGCGCCCAACGCGCCAGCGCCGGCGGCGATCAGGGGCTGTCCCTTCTCGAGGCCCAGTTGGAGCCCATGCCGCTCGATCTGAATCTGCGGTCCTGGGCCGACTGCGCCGACCTCGGCCAGCGTCATGCAGGCGCCGCATGAGCGATTTGATCGGCTATTACGTGCATCATCAGGGCGACGGACATCGCCAGCGGGCGCTTGAGATCGCATCCGCTGCGCCGGAGCGGTTCGTCCTGCTCGGGACCGGATTGACGGGAAGCACGCCGGGCGTCGCCAGCGTCGATCTGGACGATGATCGACCCGATGCGGACGACGCGTTCTCGAGCCGAGACGATGCGCCGGCCAGACCCGACGCCCTCCACTATGCGCCCTATCACCATCCAGGCGTCCGGGCGCGGGCGGCCCGTTTCGCAGACTGGATCGCCAGAACGTCGCCGGCGCTGGTCGTGATCGATGTCTCGGTGGAGATGGCGATGTTGGCGCGGCTGTGCTCCACGCCCGTCGTCTATGTCCGGCTGTCGGGCGATCGGTCGGACCCGGCCCACCTGGACGCCTTTCGAGGCGCGGCGGCCCTGCTTGCGCCCTTTCACGAGAACCTGGACAGCCTCGCGCCGGACTGGGTTCGACAAAAGACGCATTATGTCGCGCCCCGTGACGCCTCCGGTCGCCGGCAAGGCTCGGGCGTTCTGGTCGTCCACGGCCGCGGAGGGCCGCCGCTGGACGGGGCGCGTCTGGCCGAGGCCGCCGCCATGACGCCCGACAGACCGTGGACCGGCATCGGCCCCATCACCTCGCCCCCCGTCCTTCCGCCGAACCTCCAGCTTCGCGGCTGGATCGAGAGTGTCGCCGAGGAGATGGACAAGGTCGAGATCGTGGTGGGCGCGGCCGGCGATGGTCTGGTGAATGCGGTGATCGCGGCGGGCAAGCCGTTCATCTGCCTGCCCGAGCCGCGCGCCTACGGCGAGCAGGTGACCAAGGCCGACGCCTTGGCGCGCGCCGGCGCGGCGATCATGCTCGACCACTGGCCGGAGGCGTCACGATGGCCGGCGATTCTTCAGGACAGTCTGGCCCTGCGGGCATGCGATCGGCAGGCCGTTACGGGTGAGGGGTTGAAGGCGGCCGGCGACTGGCTCCTCGGCCTTGTGTCGGACATGCGAGGCCGGACGTGAATCACAAGACCCAGGGTGTCAGCCCAGCGGCATCGATCGACCTCGAAGGTCGGCTGACCGATCTCGGCGCGCGTTACGACGCCTCGCCGCATTATCCCGTCGAGAGCCTGGCCCTGCTCGCACACGAGGGCTGGGGCCGACGTTTCGCGCCGGTTGAGAGCGGCGGGGCGGCATACGACGGACCGGCCGACAAGGCGCTTGCCCTGATGGACGCCTTGCGGTGCGTGGGTCGGGCCGATCTCAGCGTCGGTCGGCTCTTCGAAGGCCATGTGAACGCCCTGGCGCTGTTCGATTGGTATGGCGACCCCCGCCAGAAGGCCTGGCTCGGCGCCGTTCTGGCGCGAGGCGGTTGGTTCGGCGTCTGGGCGACGGAGCCGCCGCCTGGCGTCCGTCTCATCGGCGATCGCCTGCACGGCGCCAAGATGTTCGCCACGGGCGCGGGCGGCTTGCGCCATGCGGTCGTCACCGCCCAACCCGAGCAGGGCGAACGCCAACTGATCATCGTTGCGGCGGATGAGGCGGCGCGCGCCGACCTCAGCGGCTGGCGCGTGCGCGGCATGCGCGCGACGACCAGCGGGCGTTATGATCTGACCGGGTTGAAGATCGAGCCCGAACAGCGGCTGGGGCGACCGGGCGATTACGATCGCGAGCCCCGCTTCACGGCCGGGGCATGGCGTTTCACGGCGGTGCAGCTGGGCGGAATCGAAGGCCTCGTCCTGGCGCTCCGCGAGGCCCTGTCCGAGGCGGCGCGGGGCGATCCGATCCAGCGCGCGCGCTTCGCCGATGCGGTCGTGGCCGCGCGAACGGCCTGGCTCTGGGTGCGCGAAGCCGCAAGGCGGGCGGCGTCCGAAGCGGCGGACGCCGAGGATTTCGCACGCGCCACGCGCGGCGTCGTAGAACGCAGCGCCCTGGATGTCATGGAGTTGGCGGCGCGGGCGGTGGGGACGCGCAGCGCCTTCGACGGGGAGCGGGTCGACAAGATCACCCGCGATCTGAGCCTCTATCTGAGGCAGGCCGGACCGGACCATGCCAAGGACCAGGCGGCGAGAACCTGGCTGGACCGCGATCTCTGGGGCGAGGGCGACGCCCTATGGTGACCCCCAAATCCGGCCGGCTGGCGACCCTGGCGCTGGAATGCTCGCCCTGGCGATCCGCGCGTTGGCTGGTCATCGCGCCGCACGCCGACGACGAGACTCTGGGCGCCGGCGCTCTTATCCGTCAAGCCGCCGAGACTGGACGCCTGGCGGGTGTCGTTGTCCTCACCGACGGCGCGGGCTCGCACGATCACCCCGACACGGCCTCGCGCGCACGGCTGGTCCGGCTCCGACGCCTGGAGGCGGGTCGCGCCGTCCGACGTCTGGCGGGTGCGGCGGCCTTGTCGCCGGTCTTTCTGGATTGGATGGACGCCCGGCCTACCCCTCCCGGAAGTCCGGTGTTCGAGGCGACCGCGCGTCGCCTCGCCACGCTGTGCCGTGAGCGATGCGTGGATGCGATCGCCGTCACAGGGCCGGACGATCCCCATTGCGATCATCAAGCGGCGGCCCAACTCGCGCGCCACGCGGCGGAGAGGGCCCGTCGGCGGGTGGCGGTGTTCGACTATGCGGTATGGGGGGCGGCTTCGTCCGGAGCGAGGGTGCGGATCACGACGCGACCTTTGAGCGGCGGCCTCAGGGCCTATGCCTTGTCGGCCCATCAAAGCCAGTTGACGCCGAAGTTCGGCCGGGGGTTCCGGCTTCAGACGGACGGGAGGCTGCGCCCCGCCTCCGACACCCTGTATCGGCGCGACGCCTATGGCTGAACGCTCGCTTCCCCCGGCCTATTTCGAGGACATCTTCGCCGGCGACGCCGATCCATGGGATCTGGCCTCCAGCCCGTACGAGGCGGCCAAGTTCGACCGCACCCTGGCCGCTCTGTCGGCGCGGCGAGCGGCTTTTGCGCTCGAGGTCGGCTGTGCGGGCGGCGTCCTGACCGAGCGGCTCAGTGCGGTCTGCGATCATCTGGTGGCGATCGACATCAGCCCGACCGCGCTTGCGCGGGCGCGACAGCGTCTGTCGGGACGGCCGAACGTCCGGTTCGAGGTCGCCGCCTTTCCCCGCGACTGTCCGGTTGTGCCGGGCCTGGACCTCGTCGTCCTGTCCGAAGTGGCCTACTACTGGAGCGACGCCGACCTCGACCTGGCGGCGCGCCGCATCGCCGAGACCCTGGTTGGGGGCGGACGCGTTCTCCTCGTGCACTGGACCGGCGAGACCGACTACCCCCAAACCGCCGACGACGCCGTGGGACGCCTCTGGCTTGGATTGTCGGCTGTCATGAAAGTGGATCTCGCCGAACGGCATCCGAACTATCGGCTGGATTTGTGGAGCCGCCGATGACGACGCTGTCCGCTCTCACGCTGGTTCGCAACAGGCAGGCGCATCTGGACCGTTTGGTCGAGGGATTGACCCTCAGCGCCTCGCCGCCTGACGAAATGATCGTCATCGACATGAGCGATGCGCCCGTGACGCTGCCGCCGCTGGACTTCCCGGTCTCGGTCAAACGCCTGCCCGGCGGGGTCTTGCCCCTGGCCGCCGCGCGCAATCTCGCCGCCGCCTCGGCCGCAGGCGACGTCCTCCTGTTCCTGGATGTGGATTGCATCGTGTCGTCGGCGGTCTGCGGCCGGATGAAGGCCTTGCTCGCCGATCACGACGCCGTCGTCTGTCCGGAGGTGCTCTATCTTCCCGCCCACGCCATCCCGCCCGGGCCGCTCTCGACCACGGAGCTGAAGACGGCCGGGCGTCCCCACCCTGTGCGGCCTTTCCCGCAGGATGGCGAACGACTGGAGCGCAATCCCGGCCTGTTCTGGTCGCTGGCCTTCGCGCTCCGTCGCTCGACCTTTCATAGGATTGGCGGCTTCGACGAGGCCTATGTCGGCTACGGCGCCGAGGACACCGACCTGGGCTTTCGCATCGCGCGAGACGGCCTGCCGCTCCTCTTCGCCGGCGGCGCGCCGGTCTTCCATCAGCATCACGAGGGCTATGATCCGCCTCTGCAGCACTTCCAGGCCCTGGTCGCCAACGCCAACCGCTTTCATGCTAGGTGGTCGATCTGGCCGATGGCCGGCTGGCTACGCGCGATGGCGGAACGCGGCCTGATCGATTGGTCGTCGGACCGATTGACGATCCGTCGCGCGCCTACCCCGCACGAGATCGCCGCCGCGCGCAAAGGTCCTGCGGATCCCTTCTGATGCGCCTCGGGCGCGCGCGGTTGCGATTGCTGGGACGGGCGTACGGAAGCGGGCGCAACCCCGGCCGATCCTTGGTGTTGAGCCAGGATGATCGCCTCACCCGACATCCCCGACATGACCGCCACGGGCCAGCAGGTTCTGGTCGAGGGGCCAGTGCCCCGCCCCGATGATCTGAAGGATTGGAAGATGCCGGCGTCGGCCGTTGCAGCCGCACTGGCGCAAAGGGAGACGACGCCGTTGCAGCCTGTCGTCTTTGTCGCAACGAGCGAACGTCGTGCTGACGAGATCGCGGCCGCGCTCGCCGTCATGGTCGGTGACGCCGAGGTTCTGGTCCTGCCGCCTTGGGATTGCCTGCCCTATGACCGCGCAGCGCCCTCGCGTGAGAGCATGGGCCGGCGAATGGCGGTCTTGGCGGCCTTGGCCGAAACCGGCGACCGTCGGACCTTTCTGATCACCTCTCCCGACGCTGTGGCGCAACGTACCCCGCCGCGTGAACGGATCGACGCCCGCCTGCGTGTGAAGGCCGACGAGACGCTGGATCGCGCGGCGTTCGAGACCTTCCTGCGCGATGCGGGCTACGCGGCGGACGAGCGGGTGGATGAGCCCGGCGAATATGCGGTGCTGGGCGCGGTGATCGATGTCTTCCCGCCCGCCTCGGCCCGACCGTACCGCCTGACCCTCGATGAGGCGGACCGGATCATCGAGATCCACGCCTTCGATCCCGTTTCGCAGCGTCGAGAGGCGGAGACCGCGACGCTCTGTCTGACGCCAGCCTCCGAATGGGGGCCAGACGCGGGTGCGCGCGACGACCACGACGATCCCGATGCGGGGGCGTCGCGGGACGGGGGGCGCGCGACGACAGTGTTCGATTTCCTCGTCGACCCGGCGATCCTGACCGACATCGGTCTGGATGATCGGTTCGCACGCCTAGGCGCGCAGGTGATCGAGGCCTATGACACCCGCCTGCGGTTCAGCGACGGCGCGCCGCCTGTCAAACCCGACCGTGTCTATTTGACGGACGCCGAGATTGGTCGGGCCTTGAAAGGTGCGACGACCTTGGCCGTCGAGACCTTCGCGCCGGCGCCCGTCTTCGCCTTGGAGCGAGCGCCAGGGCGGGCGCTGAAATGCTTTATCGCCGACCGGTGTGACGCGGGCGATCGCGTGGTCCTGACGGGACTAGCGCACGAGCACCGAAGTCTCGCGCGGTTGCTTCGCCGCCAGGGCGTCGAGGCGCCCGTGGCCCTGGAGGACTGGGACGCGATCGCGTCGCTCGCGCCGGGGCGGATCGGCCTTGTTGTCGCTGACCTGGACACCGGCTTTCAACAGCAGGAAGCCGGTCTCGTCGTCGTGACCCCGTCGGACATCTTCGGCGGCCGGATCGCGCGCGGATCTTCCGGTTCCGTCGACGCTTTCGGGGACACCGAACTTCGGCTGGGCGATGTGGTCATTCATGAAGACCACGGCCTTGGCGTGCTGAAGGCGCTGGAATGCGTCACCGCCGACGGGATGGAGCGCGACGTCTTGCGCATCGAGTATCACGGCGGGGGCGCAGTCCTCGCGCCGATCGAGGAGTTCGGCAAGATTTGGCGTTACGGCTCGGAGCCGGACGCGGTGTCGCTGGATCGGCTGAACACCGAAGGCTGGCTCAAGCGTCGCGCCAAGGTTAGCGCCCAGATCGACGAGGCCGCGGCGGCCCTGTCCGCCCGGGCCGAGGCGCGCGCGGCCTTGAGGACAGAGCCCATCGCGCCCCCGCGTCAAGCGCTCGCGCGCTTCGCCGCCGGCTTCGCCTTTCCCGAAACGCCAGATCAGGCGCAGGCGATCGAGGCGGTTCTGGCCGACCTCGGCTCGGGCAAGCCCATGAACCGGCTTGTCTGTGGCGACGTCGGTTTCGGCAAGACCGAAGTCGCCTTGCGCGCTGCGGCGGCCGTGGCCCTTGCCGGAAAGCAGGTCATGGTGGTCGCGCCGACGACGGTGCTGGCGCGTCAGCATTTTGAGGTCTTCAGGAAGCGGTTCAAGGACGAGGACGTCCAGATCGGACACCTGTCGCGGGCGGCGGATGCTGCGGAGGCGCGCGCGGTCAAGACGGGGCTGGCGGACGGGTCCACGCGGATCGTGGTCGGCACCCAGGCCTTGGCGTCGGATGCGCTGCAGGTCCCGGAACTCGGGCTGGTCATCATCGACGAGGAGCACCGTTTCGGCGCCCAGATGAAGGCGGACTTGGCGCGAAAGGCGCCGCATCTGCTGTCGATGTCGGCCACGCCGATCCCGAGGACCCTGCAGGGCGCCCTGGTCGGAATCCAGGACGTCAGCCTTATCGCCAGCCCGCCCGCCCGCCGTCGCCCGATCCGAACCTTCATGACCCCGTTCGACGCGGGCGCGGTGCGCCTGTCGTTGATGCGGGAGAAGGCGCGCGGCGGACAGAGTTTCGTAGTCGTGCCGAGAATCGACGACATCGAATCCCTGGCGCAACGTCTGAGAACCCTGACGCCCGAACTTTCGGTGGTGTCGGCGCACGGCGACCTGGGGGCCGCTGAAATCGACGATGTCATGAGCCGCTTCTCCGACGGGGAGGGGGACGTGCTTCTGGCGACGAACATCATCGAAACCGGCCTGGACGTGCCGCGCGCCAATACGATGCTGATCTGGCGGCCGGACCGTTTCGGCCTGGCCCAGCTTCATCAGCTTCGTGGCCGTGTCGGACGAGGGCGGCGACAGGGTTTCGCCTATCTGCTTTCGGATCCCGATGCGCCGATGGCGGCGACGACGGAGGCCCGTCTCCAGACCTTGGAAGCTCTGGATCGGCTCGGCGCCGGTTTTGCAATCAGCGGACGCGATCTGGACCTGCGCGGCGGCGGCGATCTGGTGGGCGAAGACCAGGCCGGGCACGTCAGATTGATCGGTTCGGCCCTCTATCAGTCTGTCCTGGCGCGCGCGCTGGCCGCGGCGAAAGGCGACCCCGACCCTGATCGGGCCGATCCCAGCCTGAACGTCGGCGCGACCGGGTCCTTTCCGGCGGACTACATCCCCGACGCGACCGTTCGCATCAACCTTTACGCCCGATTGGCGCGCGCCGGGACGGCCGAGGACGTCGATGCTCTGCGCGACGAGGCCGAGGATCGGTTCGGGCCGCTGCCAGACCCCGCAGAGAATCTGTTCGCCGCCCGTCGCCTCGCGGCGCTCGCCCGAAACGCGGGCGTCACCGAGATCGTGTCGGGTCCGAAGGCGACGGCGTTGCGGATCGCGGACGCGCGCCGACACGAGATGGAGACGGCCTTTCCGGACAGCGACGACCGACGCTGGTCCGACGGCCGTCTCATCGTGGAGGCCGCCAATGATCGACCCCATGACGCGGTTTTCATTGAAAGGCTTCTGACCGAACTCGCCGCGGCCTGAGGACCGGAAGCTTTGCATCCGACTTCGGCGTCCGAGGTTGGTTTTGTCGGGAGCCATTGCGGTTCTGGCGCGCTGATCGACCGCACCGGATTGCGGTGGTCAGGAGAATGTCCATGAGCCTCAAAGGCCAGATCAAGGAAGCCGCCGGCTTCGTGAAGGAAGAGCTGAACGAACACGGCGACAGCGCCGAAGCCCAGCGCAAGGCCCAGGAAGGTCGCGACCTGCGCAATGAGGGTCGCGCCGAGGACGGCAAGGCGCCGAAGACGAGCGAGCCGGGCGCCGGTCATCCCAAGAACTAAGCTCACGAACCGCCCGCCGACGCCGGCGGGCGGTCTCGCATCTCCGCTCTGAACCCACCGTCTCAATGCGCCCAAACCCTCGCGTCACTGTCGTTTTCCTCCATTCCCTGGGCGCCAGTCGTCGCGAATGGGACGACGTCATCGCCCGGTTTTCCGATGATACGCAGACGGTCGCGATGGATCTTCCAGGGTTCGGCGACCGGGCTCGGGAAGGCTATGGCGATGTGCAGGGGGTGCTCGACGATCTTTGCCGCCGTCTGGCCGATCTCGATCTCGGGCTTTGGGTCATCGTCGGCCACAGCATGGGCGGCAAGTTCGCGACCCTGATCGCCGCGCGCGCGCGCGACGGGGCGGCGGGTTTGTGCGGGCTGTTCGGCGTGGTGCTCGTCGCTGGATCACCGCCGTCCCCTGAACCTATGGACGAGGATCGGCGCGCCGAGATGCTGACCTGGTTCGACGATCCCGCGAAGATCGGTGACAGGGCGCACCAGTTCATCGACGCCAATACCGACGCCGGCCTGCCGCAAGACGCCTTTCAGCAGGCGCTCGACGATTTCCACCGGATGTCCCCCGACGCCTGGCGGGGATGGCTGGCCCAGGGATCGCGCGAGGACTGGTCCGCCCAGGCCGGCGTCATTCCGTATCCAGCACTGATCATCGCCGGCGCGGAGGATGGAGATCTGGGCGAGGCGGCGCAGCGGCGATGCAACGCGCCGCATTTTCGTAAACCCGAGGTGGTGGTCGTGCCGAAGGCGGCGCACCTGATTCCGCAGGAACAACCGAAGCGTCTCGCCGACCTGATCCGAGACTTCACCGAAATGGCCGGCGCGACCGTGCAATCCGGCCTTGACCCTCATGGCCGTCGCCCTGCGCACGGCCGATCGCTTCCTCGAACACCAACAAACAGGAGACTTGTGATGGACCTTGGGATCAAGGGGCGTGTCGCCCTCATTTCCGGCGCCGATTCCGGCATGGGCAAGGAGACGGCGCGGCTGCTGCTGGAAGCCGGCGTAAAGGTCGCCCTGACCGACAAGCCGGACGGGACTCTGGACGAGGCCGTTCAAGAGCTTTCCCCCTTGGGCGAATGCATCGGCGTGACCGGCGACGTGACCAAGGCCGACGATGTGGAACGGCTCTGGCGGGAGGTCAGAAACCGCCTGGGCGACCCGGACATCTATGTGAACGCGGCGGGCGTGACGGGCGCGACCGGCGACTTCCTGGATGTCGATGACGCCGGATGGCAGCAGACGCTCGACATCAACCTGATGGGCGCGGTCAGGATGTGCCGCCAGGCCATTCCGGCGATGCGTCGCGCGGGCTGGGGACGGATCGTCCTGTTCGCCTCGGAGGATGCGGTGCAGCCCTATGTCGACGAACTGGCCTATTGCGCTTCGAAGGCCGGTATTCTCAGCCTGGCGAAGGGGCTGTCCAAGGCCTACGGATGCGACAATGTGATGGTGAACACCGTCTCGCCCGCCTTCATCGCCACGCCGATGACCGACGCCATGATGGAGAAGCGCGCGAAGGAACGGGGCGAAACCTTCGACGAGGCGATCAAGAGCTTCTTGAAGGAAGAGCGTCCCGGCATGACCCTGGATCGCAGAGGCCGGCCGGAAGAGGTCGCGGCGGCGGTCGCCTTCCTGTGTTCTGACCGCGCCAGCTTTATCAATGGCGCAGGCATTCGGGTGGATTCAGGTTCTGTCGCCACCATCGCCGGCTAGTCGCCCGGCCGAAAGAGAAACCGGCGGCGGGACGATGCCGCCGCCGGTTACTCTCGTCAGGCGACGCCCTTGCCGCCGGTGACGCCGAACACTTCGCCGGTGATGTAGCTGCCTTCCTGCGAGGCCAGCAGCACATAGACGGGCGCGATCTCGACGGGCTGGCCGGGACGGCCCAGCGGCACCTGTTCGCCGAACTTCATCACCGCTTCCTGCGGCTGGCCCCCGGACGACTGCAGCGGCGTCCAGAAGGGGCCGGGCGCCACTACATTGGCCCGTACGCCCTTTTCGATCAGCTGAGCGGCGAGCGCCTTGGTATAGGCGACGATCCCCGCCTTGGTCGTGGCGTAGTCGAGCAGGATGGCCGAGGGCTCATAGGCCTGGATCGAGGCGGTGGTGATGACCGAGGCGCCCGCCGGCAGGTGGGGTACGGCCGCTTGGGCGATCCAGTGCATGGCGTAGAGGTTGGTCTTCAACGTCTTGTCGAAGTCCTCCGACGTCACCTGCGAGATGTCCTCGCGATACTGCTGACGCCCGGCGTTGATGACCAGAATGTCCAGTCCTCCCAGATCCGACACGGCCTGTTCGATCATTTGCCGGCACCAGGCTTCGTCGGTGATGTCGCCGGGCAGATCGATGGCTTTGCGGCCCTCGGCTTCGATCAAAGAGATGACTTCGGCGGCGTCCTTCTTCTCAGAGGGCAGGTAGGACAGGGCGACGTCGGCGCCCTCGCGGGCGTAGGCGATGGCCGCCGCCCGGCCGATGCCGCTGTCGGCCCCGGTGATCAGAGCCTTGCGACCCTTCAGTTTGCCGGCGCCCTGATAGCTGGTTTCGCCATGATCGGGCTTGGGGTCCATCTCGCGGGCCTCGCCGGGGATCGGCTGGGGCTGGCGCGGGAAGGGCGGCTTCGGATATTGCGCGCGCGGGTCCTGCAGGGTCAGGCGATCAGTCATGGAACGTCTCCGTTTCGGGCTGGGGGGAAGAGGTCTGCGCCTGCCCGATAGCGGTCAGGGCGGTCAGATGGGCGAGGTGGCTAAGCCCCTGCGGCATGTTGCCGAGGTAGGCGCCGGTGTCCGGGTCGATCATTTCGGTCAGCATGCCCCAGCGTCCGCCGAGGGCCTGGCGCAGAGCGTCGATGCGGGCGCGCGCCTTGTCCGGCTCGCCCAGGGTCGCCCAGGCTTCGGCGATCCAGAAGGAGCAGGCGATGAAACACCCTTCCTCCTTCTCCATGCCGGTGTAGCGATAGTGGAAAACGCCGGCGCCGAGATGGCGGTCCAGCGCCTCTAGGGTCGCGCGAAGCCGGTGCGCGCCGTCGAAGCGGAACCGGACGGCCAGGGCGACGGCGGCGTCCAGCCTGTCGCTGCCCGGATACATGACGAAGGCCTGGAGTTTTTCGGACCAGCAGTGCGTCTCGACCCAGTCGAAGATCCGGTCGCGCTCCCGCCGCCAGCGGTCCCGGCAGGTCGTCAGCAGCTGCCCGGCGTCGGCCAGTTCCACGGCGCGGGCCAGGGCCTGCCAGCAGCTGATCTTGGACATGGTGTAGTGCTGCCGGTCCTCCAGCTCCCACATGCCGGCGTCCGGCTGGCGCCAGGCGTCCGCGCACCGGTCCGCCAGTTCGGACAGCAGCTGGGCGCTGGCGCTGTCCAGAATGTTGCCGCAGCCGACGAAGCGTGACGCCGTTTCGAAGATGTCGCCGAACACGCCATGCTGAACCTGATCGGAGGCCCGATTGCCGGTGACGACCGGACGGGAGCCTTGATAGCCGGGCATGCCCCAGCGGGTCTCCGCCGGCACGAGCGCGCCGTCCAGACTGTAGCAGACCTTCGCGCCGTGGTTCTTCAGCTGCATCAGCAGCCAGCTGAAGGCGGCCTTGGCCTCGGCCTGGGCGCCGGCCGCGAGGAAGGCCTCAATCGTGTAGCCCGCATCGCGCAGCCAGGCGTAGCGGTAGTCCCAGTTCTTGTCGCCGCCCAGACGCTCGGGCAGGGACGTGGTGGCGGCCGCGGCGATGGCGCCCGACGGGGAATAGAGCAGCAGCTTCAACGCGAGGGCGCTGCGGACGAAGTCGTCGCGATACAGACCGGGGCAGTTCAAGCGCGCCGCCCAGTCCCGCCACTCCTGGTCGGACAGGTCGATGCGGGCGTCGATCTCTTCGATGGAGGGGACGACCAGCGGCTCGTCGCGTCCGGCGACAATGGCCACCGTGCGACGCTCGCCCGCGCCGACGACGATGGTTCCGACAATGCCCTCGTCGGACCATTCGCACGAGACGCGCGGATCATGCACGAACAGGCCGAGCACCCGCTCGACATGGAAGACCGTGTGTTCGCCGATCTTGGAGTGATAGGGGTTGGCCGTATCGCCCCGACGCCCCGGACGCATGTCCAGGGCGAAGGTGACTTCGCCCTCCAAGCCGTCGATGCGCCGGGCCAGTTCGCACCAAGGCAAGCGGCCGGCCGTGCCGCTGTTGAGGCTTTCGGTCAGGCGCGCGCGACCGGTCGCGGTGGTGAACTCCGTCTCCAGCACATTGCTGTCGGGACGGTAGCGGCGGGTGGCGGTGAAGGCTTCGGTCGGCGTGATCGAAAACCGGCCGCCCTCGGGATCGAGCAGACGGTCGAACAGGGGCGGGGCGTCGATCGCCGGGACACACCACCAATCGATGCCGCCGTCCAGGGCCGACAAGGCTACCGTGCGACCCTCGCCCAGGACGCCGTAATCCTCCAGGGCGGCGTATCCCTCGGGCCGAAGAAGCTCTGAGGAATGCGGGGGATGGGGCGTGAAGGGCGTCGCGGTCATCGTTTCGAGAATCCGATCGCAAAGCCCGTCGTCATGGCGAGGCCTGTAAACACGCCGAGCGCCACGACCTTCAGCGCGGCCGTCTGGCGGCTGGAGACGAAGCCGATCCACGGCTTGATGACCCGTTCGGCTTTAGGGCCGTCGATGGCCGCCGGTCCTTCTTCGGGTTGATCGAGATTGCCCAGGCGGGGAAGTTGAGGTTCGCCCTGCTGTGCGGCGATCATATCTGCGGCCTTGCGGTCCGCCAGCGCCGGCGCCAGTCGTTGCGCAAGGGCCATCAGCCATGTCAAGCGGCCGACGTAGATATTGCGGCTTGGGTTCTGCACTGCGGACCAGACAGCCTCCGCGCACAGGCGGGGATCGAACAGGGGATCGGGGATGACCTGCGCCCGGTCCGTGCGATTACGCGACCACAGCGGCTGGGGCGTGTTGACCGCAGGCAGATAGACCGTGGTCAGCGTGACGTTGGAGGACGCCGCGATCAGTTCGGCCCGGATGGCCTGGGTGAATCCATCCACGGCCGCCTTGGCCCCGCAGTAGGCCGCCTGCAGGGGGGCAGGCCGCAACGCCAGGCCCGACGAGATCTGGATTACCGCTCCCTGGTCCTTCGGCCGCATAGCCCGCAGAGCCGCCCGTGTTCCGTAGACCTGCGAAAGATAGGTCGTCTCGGCGACACGGCGGTAATCGGCGTCGGTCAAATCCTCATCGCGCCCGATGACCGTGGACATGGCGTTGTTGACCCAGACGTCGATGCCGCCAAAGGCTTCCGTCACATCGCGGCCGACCTGCTCGACGAACTCGGGGTTGGAAACATCACCTGCAATGCCAGTGGCGCGGCCGCCCGAGCGTTCCAGCCGTTCGACGGCTTCGGCCAGACGCTTGGCCTGTCTGGCGATGACAACGACCTGCCATCCTGCCTGGGCGAACCGTTCCGCGATCGCCAGACCGATCCCGGCGCTGGCCCCTGTGACGACGATGACCGGCATCGCGATCCCTCTGATCTAACCGTGACTGAAAGTTGCGGTTCGGGCCGCATGGGAGGGTCTGACAACGACACGCATCGGGTAAGGTTGCCGTCCGAAAACCGGCGCCGCGTGGACGATCCTGAGAACAGTGTCGCTCTTGTTGCTGGGAAGGCCGAGCAACCGGGATGCGTTGGAGGCAGAAGGCGCAACCGACACTCCGTCATGAGAGGTATGGGCGTGACGGGTCGCGCGGCCGCGTTCCTGCCTTGATAAACCAGGGTCACGACGCATTGACGCAGGCGTTCGGCGTCGCCGCTCAGAACGCCATGTTTAGGGATGACTGATCCAGCGTCCTGACGGTCCGCAAGCGACACCGATCCTCAATGGACTGATCGCGCTGACCGGCGTCAAAGCGATGGAGTATAGCGGGAAATGCGCGACGGCCCGCGTCTCGCGCGCTCTGATCGCAGAGGCGCATGGTCCCCGCGAACGGTGCTCACCCGAGAAAAAAGAGGCGCCCCCGTCGAAACGGGGGCGCAGTCAGTGGGGAGAACTCAGAAGGACTTGGTCAGGGTGACGCCGAAGGTTCTCGGCATGCCGGGGATGCGGACGACCGTGTCCACATTGGTGTCGGCGCTGGTCCAGTAGTATTTGTCGAACAGGTTCCTGACATAGGCCCCCACGCGCCAGCTGTCGTTCAGGGCGTAGAGCGACAGATTGGCGTTCACGAGGGTGTAGGCGTCGATGTGGAACTCCGGCTCCGCCTCGATGGAGCCTTCGGCGTCCGACAGATAGGCGGCGCTGAGGGTGGCGCTGACGCCCAGGGTCTCGCTGACCGGATGATCCCAGTTCACCAGGCCGTTCACCTGCCATTCGGGCGTATAGGGGAAGCGGGCGCCGGCGAAGTCGGTGGCCACGCCCGCCCGATCGAAGCCGGTGAACTCGGTGATTTCGGTGCGGGTGTAGGAGGCGCCGATCTTCAGCAACAGCGACGGCGCAGGCCGCCATGACGCATCGGCTTCGGCGCCGTAAACCTCGGACTTGGGCACGTTCAGGATACGGGTCAGGGTGGTGAAGACCCGGTCGGGGATCTCGCCGAAGAGCTGCTTGTCCTTGTAGTCGTAGAAATAGCCGCTGGTGTTGAACTGCAGGCGGCCGCCGTCCAGCGTCGCCTTCAGCCCGACCTCATAGGCCAGGACCTCTTCCTGACGGGCGGCTTCCAACTGGGCTTCGTTGTTGGCGGCCAAGACCGGGAAGGCCCCCGACTTGTAGCCCCGGCTGATCGAGGCATACAGAAGCGTGTCGGTGTTGGGCGCGAAGCTGAGGTTCAGTCGGCCCGCCAGACTATCCTCGTCCAGCGACCGTTCCACGATCGGGACGTTGTCGGTGAAGTTGGTGTTGAAGGTCAGGCATTCGTTCGGCTGAACATTGGGCGTCGCGCGCACGACGAAGGCGACCCCGGTGTTCCAGACCGGCAGGACCTGACCGTCGATGTCGCGGGTGCAGCCCCGGTACGACAGGCTGTCGTCCGAATACCGCAGGCCGCCCGACAGGGTGAACTTTTCGGCCAGCTTCCAGTCGATGTTTGCGAAGACCGAGGTGGACTGGCTGTCCTGCGCCGTATTGTTCAGGAAGTTGCGCATGCCCGAGGCGATCTGGGCCGGCGTATACTGGTTCTGGACCACCCGATTGGCGCCGATGAAGCGCAGCAGCCGGACCGTCGAGGACTGGCCGTAATAGGCGAACTGGTCGTCGACGATCTTGTCCTTGGAATAGTAGGCGCCCAGGATCCAGTCGACCGGTCCCGCATCCCCCATCAGACGCAGTTCCTGCGAGAACGAGGTGATCGTGCCGTTCGACCCATAGGCCAGGGTCTCGAAGGGGGTGCCGTCCAGGTCGTTGAAGTCGCGCCGACGCAGGTCGTTATAGGCGGTGAGCGACACCAGGCTGATGGAATCGGATAGAGCCAGTTCGCCGCGCAGCGCCGCCGACCAGAAGCGCGAGTCCGTGGCGAACGGAGGCTTGCCGGCCTCAGGCGCATCCCAGTCCGCGTCCTTTGAACCCGGGTTGGCGATGATCGCCTTGGACAGGCCGGGGACGGCGAAGGCGGCCTGGTCGGGCAGGAACTGGATGGCCTGGGGTGCGACAGTGTCGGACTGGTCGCGCCAGTAGTTGGCGGTGAAGTCCAGGCTGAGCCGGTCGTTGGGATTGGCGGTCAGGGTCAGACGCGCCGCGGTCCGGTCCTTTTCGCCCAGGCGGTCGCCGGGGCGCGAGACGCTTTCCTGCCAGCCTTCGCCTGAGTTTTCGGCGCGCACCGCGATACGCAGGCCCACAGTGTCCGACAGCGGGCCGCTGACATAGGCTTCGACATTGCGCGTCTGATAGTTGCCGATCTCTGCGGTGGCCGAGGCGGCGAACGACTGACCTGGCTTCTGGGTGATGAAGTTGACCAGACCGCCGGTGGTGTTGCGGCCGTACAGCAGACCCTGAGGCCCCTTCAGCACCTCGACCCGAGCCACGTCGAAGATCGGACCGTTGGCCATATAGGGATAGGCGTAGGACACTTCGTCCACGTAGATGCCGACCGGCGAGGTCGACGACAGGTTCGGCGTGTTGAAGCCGATGCCGCGCACCGTGAAGATCGGCGTATTGGCGCTGGACTTGCTGTAGTTCAGGGCCGGGACGATCTGAACCAGATTGGAGGTGTCGCTGACGCCCGCCTGGGTCAGGGCCTCGCCCGAAACCGCCTGGATCGTAAGCGGCACGTCATTGACCGTTTCGGAGCGTTTGCGCGCCGTCACGACGATGTCGTCCACGGACGATACGGTCTCGGCCTGCGCTTGTCCCGTCTGTGCGGTCTGCGCCAGCGCAGCCGTTCCCAGGGCCGAGACAGAGCACGATGTGATCAGCATCGCGGTGAAATTCCGACCGATTGGTCCCCTCATTGCAATCCTCCCATTGCGTTATCAAAAAACGGTCTGTGCCGTTTGCAGCGACGCTAGGAGATGCGGACGACGTGCGACCTGTACGAAAGTTGGGGGCGGGGTGCGGCGTCTTGGCAGGGCAGGGCGACGGTCAGGCCGGGGATGTCGGCGGGAACCAGGAAGGCGGACAGGCCGCGTTTGCCCGCCGTCGGGTCGGTGACGGCGAAGACGATGGTCAGTCCGCCGATGCGGCCCGAGGTGATGAACTGTTTGGTCCCGTCGATACGCCAATCGTCGCCGTCACGCACCGCGCGGGTCTTCAGGGCCGAGGCGTCGGATCCCGCGCCAGGCTCGGTCAGGGCGAAGGCGCCGATGATTTCACCCGCGCACAGCCGGGGCAGGAAGGCGGCCTTCTGCGCGTCCGTGCCGTTGCGCAACAGGGCCGCCACCACTGGCGCATTGTGGACGGAGACCACGGTCGAAACGCCGCCGTCGGCCGCCGCCAGCTCCATCAGGGCCAGGGCGTAGGACACATAGTCCGCCTCGGCGCCGCCATGTTCGGCGGGCGCGGTCATGCCCATCAGGCCCAGGTCCGCCAGGTCCTTGAACAGATCGGGCGGATAGGCGCCCGCAGCCTCCCAGGCGGCGGCGTGAGGGGCGATCCGCTCGCGCGCCATGTCGCGCACGGCGTCGCGGATCATCGTCTGGGTTTCGGACAGGATCATGGTTCAGCGTCCCTTCCAGGCGGGCGCGCGCTTTTCGGCGAAGGCTTTTGGCCCCTCCAGCGCGTCTTCGGAGGCCAGCATCTTCAGCGTCGCGGGGGCGGTCCAGACCTCGGCCAGGCTCTGGTCCAGAGGTTGGTCCAGTCCAGCGAGAACTGCGGCCTTGGTCGCGCGAACGGACATGGGGCTGCATTTCAGGATGTCGTCGGCCCAGCGGCGCGCCGCGCCCAGGACATCAGCCTCGACGACCTCATTGACGAAGCCTAGGGCCAAGCCTTCGTGCGCCGAGACAGGACGGCCGGTCAGCATCAGGCCCATGGCGCGTTTCAGCCCGATCTCGCGCGGCAGGCGTTGAAGCCCGCCGGCCAGGGCCGCCAGTCCCACCTTGGGTTCGGGCAGGGCGAAGGCGGCGCCCTCGACGGCGACGACGATGTCGCACGCCAGGGCCAGTTCGAAACCGCCGCCGAAGGCGAAGCCGTTGACGGCCGCGATCACCGGCTTGTCCAGACCTCTGCGACTGGTCAGCCCGCCGAAGCCGCGCCTCGGCAGGGCCAGGGCGGCGCCCTCGGCCTGGACCTTCAGATCCTGCCCCGCGCAGAAGGCCTTGTCGCCGGCGCCGGTCAGAATGGCGACCCATTGATCCGGGTCCGAGGCGAAGTCGTCGAAGATGTCGCCCAGCGCCTCGTGCGCCGGACCGTTCGGCGCATTTCGCGCCTCGGGTCGATTGATGGTGATGATCGTCAGCGGTCCGTCCCGCTCGACGACGGCGTAGGCTTGGCTCATGGGTCTTGTGCTCTTGTGAAAAGAAAGGCGGCCGAGAGGCTCGACCGCCTTGCAGGACAGGGATGTCGGACGGTCAGGCCGCGACGGGGGCGCGCCGCAGGGTGACGGTCTTGGGGTTGGTGTATTCCAGCAGGCCGCCCAGGCCGTTCTCCTGACCGACGCCGGACTGTTTGTGGCCGGCGAAGGCGGCGAAGGGCGTCAGGGCCAGGCCTTCGTTGATCCAGACGCTGCCGGCCTCCAGTTGCGAGGCCACGCGCATGGCCCGATCCTCGTCCTTGGTCCAGACGGTGGCGGCCAGGCCGAACTCGCTGGCGTTGGCCAGGGCGATGACGTCCTTCTCGTCGCTGAAGCGCATCAGCGGCAGGACGGGGCCGAACTGCTCCTCCTGGACGATCCGACTGGATTCCGGCGGGTTGTCGATCAGGGTGACGGGCACGAACAGGCCGTCGCCGGGCGGCGGGGCGGCCCCCTCGATAACCGTGTGGCCGGAGGCGCGGCTGTCTGCGATCAGGTCGCGCACGCGGTCGTACTGCGGGCGGTTCTGAACGGGACCAAAGGCCACGCCCTGCTGCGACCCGTCGCCGATCGGCAGGGTTCGGGCCATTTCCGCCATGACGTCGCGCACGGCGTCATAGACCTCTTCGTGGACATAGGCGCGTTTGGTGGCCACGCAGATCTGACCGGCGTTGGTGAAGGCGGACCAGAACAGCTTCTCGGCCGTGTCGCGCACGTCCACATCCGGGAAGACGATGGCGGCGTCGTTGCCGCCCAGCTCCAGCGTCAGACGCTTCAACGTCGGCGCCGCGCTCTGCATCACCTTGCGTCCCGTGGCGGTGGAGCCGGTGAAGCTGATCTTGCCGAACGCCTCGTGCGAGGTCATCAGCGGTCCCAGGTGATCGCCGCCCGTGATCAGGTTCAGCACTCCGGCCGGCAGGACCGAGCGCAGCAGCTGGCCGATCTTCAGCACCGTCATGGGGGTGAAGGGCGAGGGCTTCAGGACCATGGTGTTGCCCGCCAGCAGGGCGGGGCCGATCTTCCACATCGACAGCAGGACGGGGAAGTTCCACGGCGAAATCGCCCCCACGACGCCGATGGGCACATGGTGGGTCTCGATACGGTGTTCCGGCGTGTCCTCGACCACGGTGACCGGATCGGCGTAGCTCGAGGTGGCCAGACACCACTGTCCGGCGGCGTTGATCTCGAACGCGGCCTGGTCGATCGGCTTGCCGTGCTCGCGGGTCAGCATCCGCGCCAGTTCGTCGGCGTTGTCCAGCAGGGTCTGGCCGATGGCGGCGACGGCGGCCTGGCGCTCGGCCCAGGGCGTCGCCGCCCATTTCGGGAAGGCGGCCTGGGCAGCGGCGATGGCCGTCTCCAGCTCCGCCTCGCCGGCGTCGGGGGTTTCGCCGACCGGAGAGCCGTCGGCGGGGTTAAGGATCTGCAGTCGCTTCTCGGCGTCCAGATCGACGCCGCCGACGGTCATGGGAAGATAGTCAGTCATGAACAAGCTCCAGGGAAGCGGTCAGTCGAGAATGAGCACGGCCTTCACGCAACGTCCGTCGTGGGCGTCGGCGATGGCCTGGTTGATATCGGCGAAGGGGTAGCGTCGCACGATCTTCTCCAGCGGCAGCTGGCCGGACTGGGTCCACTCCACCAGTTGCGGCAGGAAGACGTCGGGATCGCTGTCGCCCTCGATCACCCCCTTGACGGTGAAGCCATAGGTGATGGCGCCGACGATCGGCACGGGCAGGACCGCGTCCAGCGATCCCGGAACGCCGATCAGCGCCAAAGCGCCCTTGGGCGCCAGCATGCCCAGGGCGCCTTCCAGCGCCTTCACCACGCCGCTGGTGTCCACGATGTTGTCGACGCCGCGCGGCGAGATCGCGCGCACCGCCTCGGTGATGTCGCCGGCCGCCGGGTCGATCACATGATGGGCGCCCAGCTCCGCGCCCAGGGCGCGCCGTTCGGGGCGCGGCTCGATCAGGATGATGGGGTCGCACCCGGCCAGAACGCCGCCCAGCACCGCGCTGAGGCCCACCGCCCCGCCGCCGAGGACGACCAGGGCGCTGCCCTTGCGCGCCTCCAGCGAACGCAGCACCGCCCCGACCCCGGTCTGAACGCCGCAGCCCAAGGGCGCCAGCAGCGACAGGTCCGCGTCGGACGGCGCCTTCACCACATTGCGCTCATGCGCCACCGCCAGGCTGGCGAAGGAGGATTGGCCGAAGAAGACACCGGAGACCGCCTGGCCGTCCTTGCTGAGCGGCGACGTGCCGTCAGGCCTGGCGCAGGCGAAGTTCAGACCCGTGAAACTGTCGCAATAGGCCGGCGCCTCGGCTTCGCAGTTGGCGCAGTGACCGCAGGAATCGAAGGTCAGCAGAACCTTGTCGCCCGGCGCGACCTTGGTGATCTTCTCGCCGATGGCGACGACCTCGCCCGCGCCTTCGTGGCCCAGCACCAGGGGGAAATTCGTACCCATGGCGCCGCTGGCGAAGACCAGGTCGGTGTGACAGATGCCGACGGCCTGGATGCGGACGAGAATCTCGTCCGGTCGCGGCTGGGCGACATCCAGCTCTTCCAGCACGAACGGGGTGTTCGGTTCCTTAAGAACCGCAGCGACGGCTTTCACAGGAGGTCTCCTCGCGTTTCTGTTTGACCCGAGTGTTGCGCCCTTTCACATCGCCCGCCCCCCATCCAAAGTCTGGGGGGGGGAAGGGGCGCCCAGCGGCTTGGTCCTGGCGCTCAGTCGCGGTCGAACACCGGGGCGCGACGCCCAACGAAGGCGGCGATGCCCTCCAGGGCGTCAGGCTCGCCCCCGCAGGCCGAGATGGCGCGCGCTTCGGCTTCCAGCTGGCTTTCCAGGGCGGCGGCGAAACTGTCGGCCAGCAGCATTCTGGACCGCCCGATGGCCAGGGTCGGGGCCGCCGACAGCCGTTCGGCCATGGCCTGGGTTTCGGCGGCCAGATCCGCGCTCGGGCAGACGAACGTCGCCAGGCCCTGGTCCAGGGCCTCGGCCGCCGAGAGTTTGCGGTTCAGCAGGATGAAGGCCTGGGCCCGCCTGAGCCCCATCAGCTTCGGCAACAGGAAGGTCGCCCCGCCGTCCGGCGACAGGCCCACGCCGGGATAGGCCACGGAGAAGCTGGCCGCGTCCGACGCCAGCACGATGTCGCCGATCAGGGCCAGGCTGAGACCGGCCCCGGCGGCCGCGCCGTTGACGGCGGTGATGACCGGCTTGGGCATCCGCGCCAGGCGCGCCACGGCCATGTGCAGCGGCGCCGTCAGGTCGCGCAACAGGCGCGGCAGGTCCGAGCCGGCCGACGAGAAGCCCGCCACGTCGCCCCCCGCGCAGAACATACGCCCGGCGCCGGTCAGGATCACGACCCGGATCGCCGGATCGGCCTCGCAGCGATGAACGGCGTCGAGCAGGGCGCGGCAACTGTCGGTGTCCAGGGCGTTGCCGACCTCGGGCCGGTTCAGGACGATCCGCGCCGTCTTGCCCTCGATAGTCAGATCGATCGCCATGTTCGCCTCTCTTCGTCGCCGCGTTTGAACGTGGCGCCAGCCATAGGCGGCGGGCGGGCCGGCGACCCCGAACTTCCGGTGGGGGTGCGATCCGGCCCCCGGGGCTAGCTTGCCGTCAAAATGATGGAGGCGCCCGTGAAAGATCCTGCCAAATATCTGATCTCGCCATTCGTGGTGTGTGTAAGCATCGCCGGGCTGTTGGCCGGCGGCGCCTGGGTTTGGGCCGGTACGGCCCTGGTGCTCGCCCTGCTGGTCATAGATATCGCGCTGCCGCGTGATTTCAGCCGTCGCGATCCACGCTATCCGGCGCTCTACGACACAGTTATCATCTTCACGGTGCTGCTCGGCTTCGTCCAGATCGCGGTCCTGGCCTGGCAGGTCGGTCGCGCCGGATGGACGACGGGAACCATCGTCAGCGCCAGTCTGAACGCCGGTCTGATCGGCTTCGTGCCGATCACCGCCGCCATCCACGAACTGTTCCACCGCCGGTCGCCCTGGCAGCGGGTGTTCGGCCGCTGGAGCCAGATGCTGATCCTGGATCCCCTGCGCGAGCGGACCCATGTGGTGACCCACCACCTGCACGTCGCCACGCCGAACGACCCCGACACGGCGCGTCGCGGCGACAATCTGTACGCCTTCCTGCCGCGTTCCCTGGCGCACCAGATGCTGGACGCCTGGAAGCTGGACCGCATGGTCTGCACCAAGCGCGGCGTCGGGATGATTTCCCAGCACGGCATGGTGTTTCGCGCGGTCCTGGCCGTTGCGGCCTTTCTGATCGCCGCGGCCGTCATCGGCGGCGGCTGGGTCGCGCCCCTGTGCGTGGCCGGCGCCTGTCTGATCCCGCGCGTCAGCCTGGAGATCTTCAACTACGTCGGTCACTACGGTCTGGTGACGGAGCATCCGGGCCGGTTCGCGCCGCGTCACACCTGGAACCACCTCAGCCCCCTGGTGCGGGTTCTCAGCTTCGAGATCACCAACCACGCCGGCCACCACGTCGACAGCTACAAGCCCTTCTATCTGCTGGAGCCGGACCGCACCGGGCCGCAACAGCCGCACTTCCTGGTCTGCGTGCTGCTGGCCTTCGCGCCGCCGGCCTGGTTCGCCGTGATTCGGCCCCGCCTTCAGGACTGGGACGAGCGGTTCGCCACCGACAAGGAGCGCGCCCTGGCCCATGCCGAGAATGTCCGCGCCGGATGGATCGACAAGCCGGCGACCGCGACCATCGTCGCCGCGCGCTGATCAGGTTAGCCGACGATGTTCAATCTGTTCCGCCCCGCGCCGCCGCGCACGATCACCGTGTCGCCGGCGGGCCGCCAGTTCTCGGCCAGAAAAGGCGGGGTTCTTCTGGAAGAGGCGCTGCTGGCCGGCGTGCCGCTTCCGCATAACTGCACCGTGGGCACCTGCGGCGCCTGCAAATGCCGCCTGACCGAGGGCAAGATCGTCGAGCTGACGGACTTCGCCCTGTCGCCCCTGACCGGGGAGGAGTTGCGGGCCGGCTATATCCTGGCCTGCCAGAGTTCGGTTCGAAGCGACGTCACCATCGAGGTCGATCTGGGCTCTCAGGCGGACTTCGCCAAGGTGTCCGGCCGGGTGGCGGGCCAGACCCGCCTGACCTCGGACATCATGGGGCTGCGGATCGTGCTGGATGAGCCGATGACCTATCGGCCCGGCCAGTATGCTCATGTCGGTCTGGAGGGCGTGCCGGTGGCGCGGTCCTTCTCGTTCGCCACGCCGTGCCGGCCGCAGGTCGGGCAGGAGGTTGAGTTCATGATTCGCCTGGCGCCCGGCGGCCAGTTCACCGAGGCGCTGTTCGCCAGGGACTTCACGGGCGAGAAGGCGACGGTCGAGGGACCGCTGGGCGGCTTCGGCCTGTCGGAAGACGAGGCGCCGATGCTGTGCGTCGCGGGGGGAACGGGCCTGGCCCCGATCCTGGCCGTGCTGCAGCACGCGCTCGACAGCGGCCAGACGCGCGACGTGCATTTCTTCCTGGCGGTGCGGTCCCAGGCGGATCTGTTCGGGCTGGAGCGGATCCAGGCCCTGGCCGAGCGCTGGCCCGCGAATTGGCGGTTCGCGCCGATCCTGTCGGCCGAGGCCGAGGATAGCGACTGGATCGGGATGCGTGGATTCGCCGCCTCGGCGCTTGAGCAGTTCAACGGCTTCGGCGGCGCGGCGGGCCACGCCTATCTCTGTGGTCCGCCGATCATGGTCGACAGTTGCGCCGACAGTCTGGCGGCCCAGGGTTGGGCGTCCGACCGGATTCTGGCCGATCGCTTCCTGGATATGTCCAGCGGAACCCAGGCGCGGCTCAAAGATATCGCCGAGGCCAAACCTTAAGTATGGGGCCAGGCCTCGGCGGGCCGCGTACCACCCTCTCAAGATCGCGATAATTGCGACGATGGAGGGAAACCATGAAGCCCAAGACGAAGACTTCGATTCTGGCGTTGAGCGTCGCCCTGGCGGGCGGCTTCGGCGCCGGAGGGGCCATGGCCCAGACGGCGTCGCCGATCCCGCCGGCCGAGCCGCAGGCGGCCACGGTCGACGATATCGTGGTGACGGCGAACCGCCGCAGCCAGAACCTTCAGGACGTGCCCATGGCGATCAACGCCATCGGCGGCGAGGCCCTGGAGAACAAGGGGATCGTCGACACCGCCTCGCTTTCGGCCATCGTGCCGAACCTTCAGGTGAGTTCGCCGTACGGCAAGACCCAGCCGAACTTCAGCCTGCGGGGCGTTTCGGTCGCCAATGAGTTCAACGCCAACCAGGCCTCGCCCAACGGCGTCTATCTGGACGAGGTGTATCTCAGCGCCCGCTTCGCCCAGGGCATGAACCTGTTCGATCTGGAGCGGGTCGAGGTGGTCAAGGGGCCGCAGGGCACGCTTTACGGCCGCAACACCGTCGGCGGCGCCATCAACATCATCACCCGCAAGGCCGAGTTCGCGCCTCTGAACGGCTTCGTCGAGGGTGGATACGGTAACTTCAACCGTTGGTCCCTGACGGGCGCGGCGGGCGGGACCCTGGTCGAGGACCGGCTGGCCTTCCGCATCGCGGGAACGGTCGAGAAGGGCGACGGCCAGTTGAAGAACCTCTTCCCCGGCAATCCCGACGAACGCTCGATCGACAACTACGCCATTCGCGGTTCGCTGCTGTGGAAGCCGACGGACGATCTGTCCTTCCTGGTGCGGGCCTATACCGGCGAGAGCAATCCGACCGGCGAGCCGCCGTTCGTGATCGGTTCGGGTCCCGGCGGCGTGAACCCCATCACCGGCTATTCGCGGCCCAAGGACATGGGCTTCTACGAGACCGCGACCAACTATGTCGGTCATAACCGCGCCCAGGCCAGCGGGATTTCGGTGACCGGAAAGCTGGCGCTCGGCGCCTGGGACCTGATCTCCATCACCGCCTACGACAAGGGTGAACTGCGCGTCGATCAGGACGCCGACGGCGGTCCTGTCGATGAGTTCAACATCAACTGGTATTCGGACTACGAACAGTTCAGCCAGGACATTCGTATCGCGTCCGATCCCAGCCGCCCGGTGCGCGGCATCATCGGCGCCTATTACGGCTGGGATCAGAACAAGACCTTCAACACCTACGACTTCTTCGGCTTCCTGGAAGGGGTGCCGGGCCTGCCGGCGTTCGATCCGCCCAACATCTTCGCCCCTCCGCCCTATCCGGGCCTGTTCGGCGGCGTGCCGGGCGTCTTCAGCGGGTTCAACGTGGATCACCGCTTCACCCAGACGCGCAAGTCGGCGGCCATTTATGGCGACGGCAACTGGGACATCACCGACCGGCTGACCCTGACGGCGGGCCTGCGTTATACGCGCGACGATCTGGAACTGACCGATGTCAGCTCGACCGCCCGCAACTACGCCGGCGTGCCGCAGTTCAACTTCATTCCCTTCCTGGCGCCGCCCGGCTCCAAATGCCCCGATACGCCGGGCTGCCCGTCGCTTGAGACCGACTCCAGCAGCGTGACGGGCCGACTGATCCTCAACTACGACGTGGCCGAAGACGTGCTGGCCTATGTCAGCTACAGCCGCGGCTATCGCTCCGGCGCGATCAACGGCACCGCCTATGCATCGCCGACGCAGCTGACCTTCGTCGAGCCGGAAGAGGTCACCGCCTATGAGATCGGCCTGAAGAGCCGCTTCCTGGATCGGCGCCTGCGCATGAACGGGGCGGTCTTCTTCTACGACTACAAGAATCAGCAGTTGCAGGAGATCGTCGGCATCGTTCCCTTCCTTCGCAACGCGCCGGAAGGCCAGGTGCTGGGCGTGGATTTCGACGCCACCTTCGCCGCGACCAACGCCCTGACCTTCAACCTGGGCTTCGGCTATCTGGACAGCGAGTACAAGACGCTGGAGCTGGCGGGCGTGGATCTGAGCGGCAACGTCTTCTCGAACGCGCCCGAGATGACGCTGAACGCCGATGCGGAAATCCGTCTGTTCGACGACGGCGAAAGCGCCTTCATCGTGCGGCCGAACGTGGTCTACACCGGCCATACCTGGCTTTCGCCCTTCAACGACAAGAACGGCAACGCCAATCTTCAGCAGGACGGCTATTGGGTCGCCAATCTTCAGGCCAGCTATGAGCGCGGACCGCTGTCGATCGGCGCCTATGTGAAGAACATCTTCGAGGAGGAGTATTTCTCCTACGGTCTGGACCTTCGCAACTCGATCGGCGTGGACTTCCTGGTGCGCGGCGAGCGGAGGACCTACGGCCTGAACGCCCGATATCGTTTCTGACGCATGACCACAGCGGGAGGCGCGCGAACCGCGTCTCCCTCAAGCGGCCCGAAGGCGCCCGCGTCTCTTGACCTGACGAGAGGCGGATGCTGGCATGACCCGCAATGGCGATCCCGGAAAAACGGGATCGAACGCCCGCACCAAACGCGGACGAAGATCAGGCGGGGGAGCGCTGCATGACGGACGAGTTGAACGGGCCTCAGGATCCGCTTGATGTCCGCGCCGCCTTGCCCGCCCATGTCCGTCCGCCTCGCGCCCATCCCAATCAGATCGCCCGCCCGGCCTTGACCGAGCGGGTGCGGACGGCGGCCCTGACCAAGCGCCTGACCCTGATCTGCGCCCCATCGGGTTATGGCAAGACGACGCTGATGAGCGAGGCGTTCCGCGCGCTGGGCGACGCGGGCGCGGCCTGCCTCTGGTTGAGCGTGACAGAGGCCGATCGCGATGCGGCCTGGCTGTCGCGGATGCTGACCGCCCAGTTGGCGCGCCTGTTCTCGCTGGAGGCCCTGCCGGGTGAGGATTTCGCCTCCCTGGCCTATCGCGCCACCGTCGGCATGGGGCCGCAGGGCGGTCCCGCCGCTGCGCCGGTCGTGGTCCTGATCGACAACTGGAACTTCATCGAGGCGCCCTCGACCAACCGTTTCTTCGATCAGTTGCTGATCGAGACGGATGACCTGGTCAACTTCGTCGTCTCGTCGCGCGGCGTGCCGGAGTTCATGTTCGAGACCTGGCGCATGGCGGGCGCCTTCACCGGACTGGGCGCGCGGGACCTGGCCTTCACCAATGACGAGGCGGCCCAGATTCTGGCGCCGGACGGGGGGCGCGACCTGTCCCTGTCCCTGTTCGGCCTGGTCGAGATGACCGAGGGCTGGCCGGCGGCGGTGCAGCTTCTGCGCCTGGCGCTGGATCAGACGGACGGCGCCGCCGCGCGCGGCATGGACCTGTCGGGGCCGAAATCCGATGTGGCGCGCTATCTCAGCAAGGCCTTCTTCAACCATCTGCCCGCGCCCCGTCAGGCGTTTCTTCGCGACATCGCCCTGCTGGAGGAGATGACGGCGGAGATGATCGACGAGGTGTTCGGGCGCCAGGAGACGCAGCAGCGGTTCCAGAACCTGCCCAAGGACGACTATTTCATCACCGAGACGGTCGAAGGTTCGGGGCGCTACCGTTTTCACTCGCTGTTCCGCGACTTCCTGTTGTCGCAGCGACAGGCGGGCGCCGACGATGCGGCCCGCGACGTCTATGCGCGGGCCAGCGCCTGGCATCTGAAACGGGGCGAACACGAACAGGCCATCGGCTACGCCCTGAAGGCCGGGGGCGACGATGTCCTGGCCATGATCGAGGATTACGGCGACAGCCGTCTGGCGCTGGACGGCAAGGTGTTTCTGTTCACCCAGTGGATCGACACCCTGGTCGAGCGCGGAACCGACCTCAGTGACGGGGTCAAGCACTGGTGGCTGTGGAGCCTGGTGTTCAGCGGGCGCTGGCGCGACGCCCTGGCGGTGCAGAACCGATTGGACGATGCGGCCCATCCGGTGATCGCCGCCACCCTGTCGGCCTTCAGCGACGATCAGCCGACCCTGCGGCGGACGGTGGACCGCTGGCTGGCCGATGGCGCGCCCGGTTCGGCCTTCAACCAATGCGTCATGTACTGCGCCGCCGCCGTCGCCGAACTGGCCCAGGGGTCGTTCGACAGCGCGCAGCAGTCGATGCACCGCGCCCGCTTCGCCATCGACAAGACCGACTTCTCCTATGGCCGCGTCTGGGTCCTGGCCCTGACGGCCTTCACCAGTCTGCTGAAGGGCAAGGTCAACGAGGGCGGGCTGAAGGCCAGGGAGGCGATCCGAACCGTCGAGGCCCTGATGGGGCCGCACGCCCCCATCGCACGCGTCGCCCGCCTGGTCGCGGCCTCCGTCGAATGGTACGCCTGCGACGACGAGGGCGCGATTTCGGACCTTGAGAAGGCGGAACAGTCCGACGACGAGCACGGCCTGCCCCTGATCGTCGTCTGCGCGGCGTCCGTGGCGCGCGCCCTAAGCCTGAACTGGAAAGAGCGTCGGCTTGAGAACCATCTGCGGTCGCCGGCGATCAATCTGATCCGCGAGGCCTACAGGCTGGAGGCGGTGACCCAGAAGGACGTGGACCTGGCGGTGCTGGAGGACGCGGTGGCGGTGTTCGATGCGCGCATGGACGCGGCCAAGAGCGCGGACCCGCACTTCCTGGCGCATGGCTGGCAGCTGCGAGATCTGAACATAGGCATCCAGGCCCGCCTTCAGATCCGCCGAGGCAATCTGGAGCAGGCGCTGAACCTGCTGGTGCCGGGTATCACCGACGCCCAGCGCAAGGGCAGGGGGTTGGCGGACATGCAACTGACCCTGCTGCGCGCCTCGGCCCTGTACCGGATGGGCAAACAGGCCACCGCGCTCAGGCTGGTGATCCAATGCGCCGAGACGGCGGTTCGCGACGGGCTGTACCGGCCGTTCCTGCGCGAACGCCGCTTCATCGAGCCGATGTTCAAACAACTGGCCGAGGCCGGAGAGCGCACGCCTCTGGGCAATAATCCCCGCGCGTGGCGGCGGTTCTGCGACCTGCTGGGGCTGGAGGTCCGGGCCGAGGCGCGCCTGGTGCAGACGGCCGAGGCGCACGACGCCGGGTTCCAGATCACCGAGCGCGAGCGTGAGATGCTGGAGTTCCTGGACGGCGGCCTGAGCAATCAGGAGATCGGCGTGCGTCTGGGCATCGCGGTGCCGACCGTCAAATGGCATCTGCATAATCTGTTCTCCAAGATCGAGGTCCGCAATCGGGCCAGCGCGGTGCGGCTGGCGCGCGACCTACACCTGATCTGACGCCGCCCGGTCCCCGGCCGATTCCGGTCGGCGCCCGCCATACTTTCGTCGGGGGCGCGGTGCGTCGGGCGGCCCTAGGCCTCTGAGTCAGAGAGGCGTCCGGGCTGACCCTCGCAACACCGGAAGGATCGGATCATGGCTGAGGCCTATATCGTTGAGGCGGTTCGCACCGCAGGCGGCAAGCGCGCGGGACGGCTGGCGGGCTGGCACCCCGTCGATCTGGGCGCAGAGGTGCTGAACGCGGTCGTCGAGCGCAGCGGGCTGGACCCGGCAGGGGTCGACGACGTCATCATGGGCTGTGTGATGCAGGCCGGCGAACAGGCCTTCGCCTTCGGCCGCAACGCCGTCCTGTCCTCGCGTCTGGCCAATTCGACGCCGGCGGTGACCATCGACCGTCAGTGCGGCTCGTCGCAGCAGGCGGTGTCCTTCGCGGCCCAGGCGGTGATGTCGGGCGTCCAGGACGTGGTCATCGCCGCCGGCTCCGAAAGCATGACGCGCGTGCCGATGTTCTCCAACTTCACCCTGCACGAAAAGGCCGGGATCGGCGAAGGGCCGTTGAGCGCCAAGCTGAAGGCCGAATGGGGCGTCCAGAACTTCAGCCAGTTCCTGGGCGCGGAAATGCTGGCCAAGAAGCACGGACTGGACCGCGACACCCTGGATCGCTTCGCCCTGGAAAGCCACCGCCGCGCCATCGAGGCCACCGAGGCGGGCGCCTTCGACAAGGAGATCGTCGAGCTGACCGTGGACACGCCCGAAGGGCCGCAGGTCCACCGCCGGGACGAAGGCATCCGCTACGACGCCACCCTGGAATCGATCGGATCGGTCAAGCTGCTGCACGACGGCGGCGTGATCTCGGCCGCCAACGCCAGCCAGATCTGCGACGGCGCCGCCGCCGTCCTGGTGGTCAGCGAACGCGCGCTCCAGACCCACGGCCTGACGCCCATCGCGCGCATCCACAACATGACGGTCACGGCGGGCGATCCGCTGATCATGCTGGAAGAGCCGATCTTCGCCACGCGCCGGGCGCTGGAGCGCACCGGACTGTCGCTGGACGACATCGACCTTTACGAAGTGAACGAAGCCTTCGCCAGCGTGCCGGTGGCCTGGGCGAACACCCTTGGCGCGGACCCGGAGCGGATGAACGTCAACGGCGGCGCCATCGCCCTGGGCCACCCGCTGGGCGCCTCGGGCGCCAAGCTGACCGCGACCCTGGTCCACGCCCTCAGGGCGACTGGCGACTGGCCATTCGCGAGGTCGAGGCCATTCTCGACGACAGCGAGCCGCGCCTGGTCATCGTGTCGGAAGAGTTCGCCGGTCCCCTGGCCGAAGGCGGTCGCAAGGGTTGGGTCGCGGGCGCGGGCGCGGATGGCGTGCTGCCGTCCCTGCGCTCGGCCGCTCAAGAGGCCGCCGACATCGCCCCGGTCGGCGACGCCGCCGCCCCCTTCCTGCAACTCTACACCAGCGGTACGACCGGTGTGCCCAAGGGCGTGCCCCAGACGCACCTGAACCATATGGCGGCCTATCGCGCCTGGGCCGACAGCGGCATCGGCCGATGGGCGCCGGGCGACGTCTGTCTGATCGCTCTTCCGGTCTTCCACGCCATCGGCGCGAACTTCACCCTGTTCACCCTGCTGCAGGGCGGGGCCGTCTATCTGCTGCGCGAGTTCTCGCCGGACAGCGCGCTCAAGGCGTTGGACCAGGGCGGGGTGACGCGCATGCCGCTGGTGCCGACCCTGATCGACATGCTGAGCCGCGACGAGCGCGTGCAGGCGTTGAACCACGCACGCCTGCAGTCGATCATCTATGGCGGATCGGGCATCTCCCTGCCCACGCTTCAGCGCGGCATGACGGTGTTCGGCTGCCAGTTCACCCAGGTCTATGCGGCGACCGAAACCACGGCGGCCGCCGTCAGCCTGTCGCCCGACGACCATCTGGGCGAGAACCCGCCCCTGCGGGCCGCCGGGCGCGTGCAGAAGGGCCTGGAGCTGAAGGTGGTCAACGAGCGTGTTGAGGAAGCCGCCACGGGCGAGGTCGGCGAAATCGCCCTGCGGGGCGCCTCCATCATGGGCGGCTATTGGCGTCGCCCCGCCGAGACGGCCAAGGTTCTCCGCGACGGCTGGTACATGACCGGCGACGCCGGCTTCGTGGACGAGACGGGCCTGGTGACCGTGGTCGACCGCACCCGCGACATGATGATCAGCGGCGGCGAGAACGTCTATCCGTCAGAGGTCGAGGCGGCGCTTCTGGAGCACCCGGACATTCAGGAGACGGCGGTGTTTGGCGTGCCCGACGCCCGCTGGGGCAGCCGGATCGCGGCGGCGGCCGTTCTGCGTCCCGGGGTGAACCCCGCGACCGTGGACCTGGCGACCGTCCGCACCTTCCTGGAAAGCCGGATCGCCCGATACAAGCATCCGCGCCAGCTGATGATCCTGGACCAGTTGCCGCGCACCCCGACCGGCAAGGTCGTGCGCGGCGTCCTGATCGAGGCCGCCGAACGCGAGGCGGCGCCCGCCCCGGTCTAGTCGCGCCCGAACAAGGCGGCCGCGCCGCGTCCCAAGATTTCCCTTCGACGCCCGCCATCGGGCGTCGTCCCCGTTCGCATTCCAGTTGGAGAACACCATGATCACCGAAGCCATCCCGGCCATCGTCACCGGCGGCGCATCCGGCCTGGGCGCCGCGACGGCGCGAACCCTCGCCAAGGGCGGGGCCAAGGTGACGATCTTCGATCTGAACGCCGAAGCCGGCCGGGCCCTGGCCGACAGCATCGGCGGTGCCTTTCTTCAGGTGAACGTCACCGACGCCGAGGCGGTCGCCGGCGCCCTGGAAGAGGCCGTGGGTCTGCATGGCAAGGCCCGCATCCTGGTCAACTGCGCCGGCATCGGCCCGCCCAACAAGGTGATCGGCAAGGATGGCCAGCCCCTGGCCCTGGAGCTGTTCCACAAGATCATCGCCATCAATCTGATCGGCACCTTCAATGTGATGTCCAAGTTCGCCGCCCGTCTGCACGACGCCGATCCGGTGGGCGAGGAGCGCGGCGTGGTCATCAACACCGCCAGCGTCGCCGCCTTCGACGGTCAGATCGGCCAGGCGGCCTATGCGGCCTCCAAGGCGGGCATCGTCGGCATGGCCCTACCGGTCGCACGCGAGTTCGCCCGCTACGGCATTCGCGTGATGACCATCGCCCCCGGCATCTTCTGGACGCCCCTGCTGGAAAGCCTGCCCAAGGAGGCGCAGGATTCGCTGGGCAAGCAGGTGCCGTTCCCCAGCCGTCTGGGACAGCCGGAAGAGTTCGCCCATCTGGTGTCGTCGATCGTGGCCAACCCCATGCTGAACGGCGAAGTGATCCGCCTGGACGGCGCCATCCGCATGGGCGCCAAATAGGCGTCCGACGCCCCGTCCACGAGGCGCGAAGCACGAGGCCTTGAACCATGCCGACAGACGCAGTCAGCGCCCGCATCATCGCGGCGTTCCAGGACAAGGCTCCGGGTGCGCTGGACAGTCTGTTGGCCGAGGATGTGGAGTTGCGTCCCCCGACCTATGGAAAATCCTGGAGGGGCCGGGGGCTTGTGGCCCCGCTTCTCGGGTTCGCGGCCGCGTCGTTCGATCGCCTGAGCTACACCGATGTCGTGGCGGATGGCGACATCCTGATCCTGCGCTTCGAAGCCGAGGTGGAGGGGCAGGCCCTGTCCGGCGTCGACTGGGTGCTCCTGAACGATGAAGGCCTGATCTCGGTCTTCGAAATCTTTTCTCGGCCGCCCAAGGTCGCCCTGCTGTTTCTCGAAAGAATGACCGCCAGGATCAGGGAGCATCCAGACATCGCCGCCATGATGCGCGGCCCAGCGCCAGGAGACGCGACATGAAACCGTCGTTCGAGAACAAGGTCGCCTTCATCGCCGGCGCCTCCGGGGGGATCAACCTTGCCATCGCGGAGGCCTATGGCCGGGCCGGGGCGCGGGTGGTCATCCTCAGTCGCAATCCCGAACGGATCGAGCCTGCGGCCGAGGGTTTGCGCGCGCTTGGCCTCGATGCGACGGCCTATGCCGGGGATGTCCGAGACCATGACCAGCTGGAAGCGATCTTCGCCGAGGTCGCCGAAACCCATGGCCCCATCAATGTCCTGGTGTCCGGCGCCGCCGGGAATTTCCTGGCGCCGGCGGCCAAGCTGTCGGCCAATGGGTTCAAGACGGTGGTCGACATCGACCTTCTGGGCACCTTCAACGTCTTCCACGCGGCCTTCGCCTATCTGCGAAAGCCCGGCGCGGCCCTGATCGCCATCACGGCGGGTCAGGCCGTCAATCCCATGCCCTTCCAGGTGCACGCCTGCGCCGCCAAGGCCGGCGTCAACATGGTGGTCAAATGCCTGGCGCTGGAATGGGGACCGGCCGGCGTGCGGGTCAACGCCATCTCGCCCGGACCCATCAAGGATACAGAAGGCATGGCCCGTCTGACCGCCGATCCGGTGTCCGAGGCCGCCTTGAAGGGACGGTTGGCCCTGCGGGATTACGGAACCCGCCAGGACATCGCCCAGGCGGCCCTCTATCTGGCCAGCGAAGCGGCCGGTTACGTCACGGGAGCCATCCTCAACGTCGACGGCGGCAACGACCTGGGCGACGCCAGCGCCGATGCGTTGAACTGAGCAACATCATCCCTCATTCTTGCATTTGATAACTATTCTCATTAACAGCGAGGCGGATTTGAGGATTCGTCATGCGCCGTCACCTGTTGCTCGCCACCGTTTTCGCCGTTGCGCCCGTTTCGGCGCTCGCCCAGGCGCAGCAGCCCGCGGCGCTCGAGGATGTGGTGGTCACGGCTTCGACGCGCGCGCAGCGGGTGGTGGAGGCGCCGGCCTCGATTTCAGTGGTGACGGCAGAGACCCTGGCCAATCGACCAAACGCGGACCTGACCGATGCGCTGCGGGACGTGGAGGGCGTGTCGATCAGCGGCGGGTCGAACAATCAGGACGTCTTCATTCGGGGCCTGCCCGGCAGCTACACCTTGGTGCTGGTGGACGGTAAGCGCCAGTCCACGCGCGACAGCCGGGTCAACGGCAACGCCGGCTTCGAACAGAGTTTCACCCCGCCGTCCGGCGCCATCGAGCGGATCGAGGTGGTGCGCGGGCCGATGTCGTCGCTGTATGGATCGGACGCCATCGGCGGGGTCATCAACATCATCACCAAGAAGGTGCCCGAGCGCTGGGGCGGCTCCATCGGCGGCGACTATGTGGCCCAGGAGAAGAACGCTTCGGGCGATTGGCGCCAGGCGCAGGGCTATCTGGCCGGGCCGCTGGCGGACGGCGTGCTGGGCGCGCAGATCTGGGGCCGCACCTACAAGCGCGACGAGGATCGCATCCTGGGCGGCGTCAACGGCGGCGAGGACTGGAACCTGACCGGCCGCCTGGCCTGGACGCCGAATACGGATCACGAGGTGCTGCTGCAGGTCGACCGCACCGATGTCCGGCGCGAGAACACCGCCGGCGCGACCCTGGCCGCCACGGCCGCGTCCAACTACAACACCAATGAGCGGACGGCCGCCTCCCTGGGCTGGAACGGCCGTTGGGACTGGGGGACTAGCGCCCTGTCGGTGCTGCGTGAACAGACCCAGCGAAAGACCTTCACCCAGCGCAGCGGTTCGTTCACTCAGGACGCGCGCGCGCCCGAACTGACCAACACCGTCTATGACGCCCTGTTCAACATCCCGCTGGAAGGGTCGCGCCTGGGCGATCACCAGCTGGTGGTCGGCGGTCAGTATATCGAGAACAAGCTGGTCGATCTGAACCCCGGCGTCAGCGCGACCCAGCCGGGAACCTTCACCGTATGGCAGCGCGCTCTGTTCGTCGAGGACGAATGGCGGTTGAACGACCGCCTGGCCCTGACCGCCGGCCTGCGTTTCGACGACCACGAACGCTATGGCTCGCACTGGAGCCCGCGTCTTTATGCGGTCTGGACCCCGGCCGAGGCCTGGACGATCAAGGGCGGCGTCTCCACCGGCTTCCGGGCGCCCGAACTGCGTCAGGTGGCGACCGGCTATGCCTACACCACCGGCGGCGCCAACTGCTCGGTCGGACCGAACGGGACCTGCGGCGTCATCCTGGGCGATCCGAACATCGAACCCGAGACCAGCACCAACTATGAGATCAGCGTGCTGTGGAACCCGTCCACCACCCTGTCGGCCAGCGCGACGGTGTTCCGCACCGCCTTCAAGGACAAGATCGACAGCGCCCTGGTCTATAACGCCAACGGGACCATCGCCCGCTGGAGCGAGAACCCGAACTATCGCCTCTACTACTGGTACAATCTTCAGGACGCCGATCTGCAGGGCGTGGAGCTTTCGGGGCGCTGGCGGCCCATCGACCGCCTGGGTCTGAAGGCGGGCTACACCTATACCGAATCCGAGCAGAAGTCGGGGACCTACAAGGGTCTGCCGCTGTCGCGCACGCCCGAGCATATGGCCAACCTGCGCGCCGACTATGACGTCAGCGAGCGGCTGAACCTGTGGGGCGCGGTCAACTATCACGGAGCCGAGCTGAACGCCGGCCTGCGCGTGGGGGCGAACGGCCAGCCGATCCTGAACGGCTCGACCCAGGTCGGGCGGCGCTATCCCAGCTACACCACTATCGACGTCGGGGCGAACTGGCGCGTGACCCCAGCCGTCAGCCTTAAGGCGGGTGTCTATAATCTGGGCGACGAGGCGATCAATGTCGCCGACTACGACTTCCAGGGCGACGGGCGTCGCGGCTGGATCGGCGTGAACTACACCTTCTGATGCGCCGCGCCCTGCTCATCGCCGTCTGCGGCCTGGCGGTCCTGGCGGCCGCGCCCGCCCTGGCCCAGCCGGCCG
>NZ_DALZQC010000011.1:0-50118 GCF_032017145.1 Brevundimonas sp. | reverse complement strand
CGGCGGCGGGGGCGGGGGCGGGGGAGGCGGCGGCGGCGGCGCGTCTTCCGCACCGAAGCTGTAGCGCAGACCCAGGGTCACCGTGTGCGACTGATCGTAGTCGCCGTCCCAGGTGCCGAACTGCGTGGCGCCCACGCCCGTGCCGGCCGTGGTCGAATCCCACGAGGCGTCGCCCGTCAGATAGCGGTAGGTCAGGTCGATGTTGGCGCGGTCGCCGATCGCCCAGGCCAGACCGGCGATCGCCTGAGCGGCGAACTTGGTCGAGGTGTCGTCGATGGCGAAGCCGGCCAGACGGTTGGCGCGCAGAGAGCCGATCGTGTCGACGTTGACGCGGTTCACACCGGCGCCCAGACCCACGAACGGACGGACGCCCCAGGCTTCGTAGCCGAAGTCATAGATGACGTTGGCCATCAGGGTGGCGGATTCGATGTCGCCTTCCGGCGAGAAGCAGCCGCCCGTCGCCGGAGTCAGGTTGCACAGACCTTGCGTGCCGGAAACGGCGCGGATCTTGCCGATGTCGCCCGAGCGGTAACCGCCTTCGAGCTCGACACGCCAATTGGGGTTGAAGCGATAGCCCAGGCGCGCAAAGGCGGCCCAGCCGTTGTTCACTTCATACTTCCAGCTTGCGCCGGTGGTGGACGACTCGGCGTTGATATCGTCCATGGTGTGATAGCCGGCGTCGATGGCGCCGTACCAACCATTGGGTTCCGCCGATGCGGCGCCGGCTGCGAACAGCCCGACCGCGGCGACGGAGGCGAGAAGTTTGAGCTTCATAGCTTCCTCACTGTGTGAATGCGCGAAGCTGCGCACTAGCACAGCATTCGCGATCCAAACGGCGTGGCTGGCGCCCGGTTCCGCTCCCGGATTATGATTGTGTCCACTGTGGCGCCATTTCAACACATTGGCCGCCCGCGAAAGGGAGCGATTATGACGATGCGGTTCGACGGACAGGTGGCGATCGTGACGGGGGCCGGCGGCGGTCTGGGGCGCGAGCACGCCCTGGCGCTGGCGGCGCGCGGGGCAAAGGTGGTGATCAATGATCTGGGCGGGGCGCGCGACGGCTCCGGCGGGTCTGCGACGGCGGCCGAGGCCGTGGTCGCCGAGATCGAGGCGGCGGGCGGCGAGGCCATGGCCAACGCCGCCTCCGTCACCGACGCCGCCGCCGTCCAGGCCATGGTCGATCAGGTCATGGCCAAGTGGGGCCGGATCGACATTCTGGTGAACAACGCCGGCGTCCTGCGCGACAAGTCCTTCGCCAAGATGGAGCTGGAGGATTTCCGCTTCGTCGTCGACGTTCACCTGATGGGGGCGGTCAACTGCACCAAGGCGGTGTGGGAGATCATGCGGGGTCAGAACTATGGCCGGATCGTGATGACGACCTCGTCCTCGGGCCTTTACGGCAACTTCGGCCAGTCGAACTATGGCGCGGCCAAGATGGCGCTGGTCGGGCTGATGCAGACCCTGGCCATCGAGGGCGCCAAGAACGACATCCGCGTCAACTGCCTGGCGCCGACCGCCCACACCCGCATGACCGAGGACCTGGGCGCCGCCCTGCCGCTGGAGGCCCTGGCCCCGGCCCTGGTGACGCCGGGCCTTCTGTATCTGGTCAGCCGCGACGCCCCGACCCGCGCCATCCTGGCCGCCGGCGCCGGCGGGTTCGAGCGCGCCTATGTCACCCTGACCCAAGGCGACTTCATCGCCGGCGACGATGCGCCCGAACAGGTCGCCGCCCGCTTCGACGCCATCTCGGACCGCGCCGGCGAGATCGTGCCGGACATGGGCGCCGCCCAAGGCATGATCGAATTGACCAAGGCCCAGAAGGCGCACGGCGGCTGAATACGAAGGCGCCTTGCGTTGACGCGACGGGAGGCGCCTATCGTCGTCACAGAGGAAACCGGCCTCAAGTCGCGCGAACGCGCGATAGGCCAAACAGAAATGGCCTCAATCAGCGCGAACGCGCGATAGGCCCAGGACAGAGAGCATCCATGCGCGAAGCCGTCATCGTCTCCACCGCCCGCACCCCCATCGGCCGCGCCTATCGCGGCGCCTTCAACGACACCCAGGCTCAGAGCCTCGGCGCCCATGCGGTCCGACACGCCGTCCAGCGCGCCGGCGTCGATCCGGCCGAGATCGAGGATGTCGTCATGGGCGCGGCCCTGCAGCAGGGTTCGACCGGAACCAATGTGGCCCGCCAGATCGCCCTGGCCGCCGGCCTGCCCTCTTCCGTCCCCGGCATGAGCCTGGATCGCCAATGCGCCTCGGGCCTGATGGGCATCGCCACGGCGGCGAAACAGGTCGTCTTCGACCAACAGAAGATGGCGGTCGGCGGCGGCCTTGAAAGCATCTCCCTGGTCCAGAACCAGCACATGAACCTGTACCGGATGAAGGACGAGGCGCTGCTGAAGCTGTCGCCCCACATCTATATGTCCATGCTGGAGACGGCCGAGGTGGTGTCGCGCCGCTATGGCGTGTCGCGCGAGCGTCAGGACGCCTACGCCCTTCAATCCCAGCAACGCACCGCCGCCGCCCAGGCCGCCGGCCGGTTCGACGCCGAGATCGTGCCGATGACCACGGCCATGCTGGTCATGGACAAGGCGACCGGCCAGACTTCGTCGAAGGAGGTGACCCTGTCCAAGGACGAGGGCAACCGCCCCGACACCACCCTGGAAGGGCTTCAGGCGCTCAAGCCCGTCTTCGGCGGCGGCGAGGAGATCCAGACGGGCGAGTTCGTCACCGCCGGCAACGCCTCTCAACTGTCGGACGGCGCCTCTGCCGTCGTGGTGATGGAGGCCGGCGAGGCGGTGAAGCGCAATCTGCAGCCGCTCGGCGCCTATCGCGGCATGGCCGTCGCGGGCTGCGAGCCGGACGAAATGGGCATCGGCCCGGTCTATGCCGTGCCGAAGCTGCTGAAGCGCCACGGCCTGACGGTGGACGACATCGGCATCTGGGAGCTGAACGAGGCCTTCGCCGCCCAGGTCCTGTATTGCCAGGACCAGCTGGGCATTCCCGACGAGCGTCTGAACGTCTCGGGCGGCGCCATCTCCATCGGCCACCCCTACGGCATGTCGGGCGCCCGCATGACCGGCCACGTCCTGATCGAGGGCAAGCGTCGCGGCGCCAAATACGGCGTCGTCACCATGTGCATCGGCGGCGGCATGGGCGCGGCCGGGCTGTTCGAGATCTTCTGAGACACCCATCCAACGCCGTCATCCTCGGGCTTGACCCGAGGATCGGACGCAGATCGGGCTCTGCGTCGCTCTTTTGGCAATGCGGCGGACCATCCGGCCCTCGGGTCAAGCCCGAGGGTGACGGCTGTAAAAAATCAGACCTTCTCGCTGATCTTGATCGCCGCCCGGCATCCCGCCTTGATCACGCCCGACAGCAGCCGATAGGCCGGCGCCTCGCGGCTGCCGTGTTCGACGGCGTGGTCGTGGTGGGCCAGTTCCTCTTCGCGGAACTGTGTCAGCTCGGCGGCCAGGGCCGGGTCGCGATCGCCGATCTCGGCGATCTGATCGGCATAGTGTTTCTCGATCACGCTCTCGACCGCCTCGGTGCAGGCGTGGGCGGCCTTTTCGCCCATCAGGGCCGTGCCGGCGCCCAGGGCCGAGGCCGCGATCCGCCACAGGGGCGTCATGACCGTAGGCCGCACCCGGCGTTCGTTCAGCAGGCGGTTGAAACGGTCCAGATGCACCGCCTCCTGATCCTGCATTTCCGACAGGTCGCGCACCATGTCGCCATGGGCCTTGCGCCTCTCGAACACCGCCTTCTGCGCCCGATAGATCAGGACCGCCGCATATTCCCCGGCGTGATCGACGCGCAGGATCTCGTCCATCCGGGCCTTGTCGGCGCCCTGTCCGGGGCGGGGGAGAGGAATGGAGCCGCTCATAATCTATGTCAGGGCCTTCTCGATCCGGGGCGCGCGGGCGTCCTTGGGCCGTTTGGCGGCCAGCAGGCTGAACACGGCCAATGCGGCGCTGATGATCGCATTCCACCCGGCCATCGACAGACCCAGCCAGCTCCAGGCCACATCGCCGCAGCCGATCACCTTGACGACCGGCCCCGTGCCCAGCGCCAGGGCCGCCAGACTGTCCATGTCGATGGCGCCGCCGCCGGGCGAACAGGTCGCCGGCAGGGCCCACCATCTATACTCGCCGCCCATGTGGAAGACGGCCGTGATCGCCCCCGTGGCGAAGACGGCCGCCAGCAGGAAGGCGGCGATGCGCGGCGTGCCGCGTCGTCCGCCGCTGAACAGGGTCCAGGCCGTGGCCACCGCCCCCACCACGACGGCGGCCCAATAGACCTCGCGCTGCTTCAGGCACAGATTGCACGGCGCCAGCCCGCCGAACCGCTCGAACGCATGGGCGGCGCCCAGCATGGCCAGCGACGCGGCCAGGGCGAAGGCGGTCCACCAACGGGTCAGAAGGCGATAGGCGTCTGTCATCGTGCTTCGCTCTTACCGCGCCCGCCCGCATCCGTCGACTTACAGAACCTTCAGCACGACGATCAGCCCGACCAGGGCGACCAGACCCACCCCGGTCCACAGCGCCAGCCGCTTCTCCACCTGGGCCAGCATGGCCGGACCCCAGCGTTTCAGGATCCATGCCTCCAGAAAGAACCGCCCGCCCCGCGTCACCACCGAAGCGGCGATGAAGACCGGGAAACTGAACGCCGCCAGGCCCGAGGCGATGGTCACCAGCTTGTAGGGAATGGGCGTCAGTCCCTTGACCAGAATGACCCACAGCCCCCACTGATCGAACCACTGACGAAACTGCTCCAGCCCGTCCGAATGGCCCAGCACCCGCATGATGGCCAGGCCCAGATCGGTCAGGAAATAGCCGATGGCGTAGCCCAGCACGCCGCCCAGCACCGAGGCGACGGTGCAGACCGCAGCATAGAAATACGCCTTCTGCGGCCGCGCCAGGATCATCGGCGCCAGCATCACGTCGGGCGGAATCGGAAAGAACGAACTCTCGGCGAAGGAAACCACGGCCAGGGCCTTGGTCGCGTGCCGGCTGCGGGCCAGTTCGAACACGCGGTCATACAGTTTGCGAAGCATGGGGATCCTCGGCGTCGAACCGACGCCCTTTGACGATGCGGATAACACGCCGCGCGCCGTCGCGTCATCCGCCCGCGCCTGACGCAAACCGTCGCTGGCGCCAAAAGCGCTTCCACGTCCAATGTCACCGCGAAGTCGCCTGAATCGAAAAACGCCAGTATGCTGACGCTTACACTCCAGGAGTTCCGAACCAGATGAAGACGAAGCGGATCGAAGCGCTGGCCGTCGCCCTGACCCTGGGCCTTGGCCTGACCTTGGGCATGACCCCGGCCTTGGCCGCCCCAGCCCAGGCTCAGCAGGCGGCGACCATCCAGGCGCGCACCGCGCCGGGCGGCGTCGCCGTAACCTGGCGACTGGCCCAGCCGGCCACCGAGGTCGCTTACCTGGACCCCAGTATCATCCGCACCCTTTGGACCGTAACCACGCCCGGCTTGAGCCTGGCGGACGGGGTGGTGAAATCCGACCGACCCTTCGACACCTTCGAAATCCTGATCGCGCCCGACGCGGCCGAGGTCGACCGCGTCTATATGGGCCTGACGCGCGTCGGCGCGGGCCATGTCCTTTACGGCCCCGGCCTGGCGCTCAGAGGGATGGACGCCGAACTGACCGCGCAGCCGGTCGCGCGCGAAACCACCCTGCCACAGGCCCACGCGATCAAGGGCTACGCCTATCTCGGCCCAGAGGCGGCGGTCACGCGCCGGGACGGGGGGGCTGTGGTGTCCGGCGCCTCTGTCCCCGCATCGCTGTCCAGGCTGATGAGCGACGGCTTCCTGGCGGCGCAGACCTTCTATGGCGCACGGCTTGGCCGCGATTTGCCCTATCGGCCCGTCCTGATCGTCACCACCGACAGCCCCGGCCCCTCGACCTTTCGCGGCGACGTCACCGACACGGGCGTCATCTCCACCCGTTTCTTCGGCGCGTCCTGGGATCCGCCGGCCGAGGATGTGGCGGACCCCCTGTCCACCTTCGTCTGGCATGAGACCTTCCACCTGTGGAACGGCCACGGCCTTACGGTGAAGGACGGCGATACGGCGCCTTGGTTGCACGAGGGCGGGGCCGAATACGGCGCCATGGTCGCCGCCGCCTCAACGGGCGTCATCGACGACGCCCAGGCCAGATCGTCGCTGGCCGAGCGACTGAACGGTTGCCGTTCGGCGCTCAAAGATCGCGACTACAATCCCCGGCGGCTTCAATCCGGCTCGGGCATCTATGACTGCGGCGTTGTGATCCAGTGGATCGCCGATCTGGAGGCCCGCCAGGCTTCCCAAGGCCGGCGTGACATCCTTGATGTGTGGAAGACGATGCTGGACGCCGGGCGCGCCGGCGACGGCTATGGCGTGGCGGATTTTCGGGCCCTGCTGCCCGCCGACAGCGGCGTGAACATTCTGCTGGACGGTCCCGGCGCGGACCGATGGACGGGAATCGAGGCGCGGCTGACGGACCTAGGCGTCGCCCTGAAGGACGAACCCGGCCGAGGCGACTATCGTCGCGCGGCCCTGTTCCATCTGAACGCCCAGAATTGCACCGGGGGCTCGGCAGGCTTCTATCAGGTTCCAGAAGGCATCAAGCTCGACACCACCGAGAAATGCGGCGTCCTGGCCGCGTCGCCGATTATCGCCGCCATAGAGGATCACGACCCCTACGCCGACGCCCAGGGCATGTTCTTCGCCGTCCAGGCCCGCTGCGCAGCCGAATTGCCGGTGCGCTATCGGTTCCAGGACGGCCGATCGGTCGAGGCCGTCTGCAAGGCCCCCCTTGCCACGCCCAAGGCCTGGGTCGTTACGGCGGCCCCGTCCTTGAAGACGCGCGGCGCCTGACGCAAACCGTCGCTGGCGCCAGGCCCGATCATCACGTCCCCGTGGCTTCGTCTTGGCTCCGTCGCCTTCCATGACTAGGTTCCGCGCCAATCGGCGGCCCCTTCCGGGTAAGACCGCCTCAAAATCTGTGCGGGAGACGCGCCATGAACGACATGACCAAGGCCCAAGTCGAGAAGCTGGATCTGGAGAACCCCCTCGGCGTCGACGGTTTCGAATTCGTCGAATTCACCGGGCCCGAGCCCAAGGCGATGATCGCGCGCCTGGAGACGATGGGCTTCACCCAGACCCATGTGAACCCCAGGACCGACGTCGTTCGGTTGAAACAGGGCGACATCAGCTTCTTGGTGCATCGTTCGCCGGCCGCCCACGCCGCCGACTTCGCCCGCGATCACGGCCCCTCGGCCAACGGCATGGCCTTCCGCACCACCGACGCCAAGGCCGCCTACGAGGGCGCGGTCGAACGCGGCGCCAAGCCGGCCGAGGGCGTCAATGGCGGGGCGCTGGGCGACGACTATCCCTACATTCTGGAGGGCATCGGCGGCAGCCTGCTCTATGTCATCGACCAGTATGGCGACGCCGGCTCCCTGTACGACGCCTGGGACGAGATCGAGGGCTGGGAAGAGGCCGAGCGCAAGAACAGCGTCGGCCTGGAGGTGCTGGACCACCTGACCCACAACGTTCGTCGCGGCCAGATGCGGACCTGGTCGGGCTTCTACGGCTCGGTGTTCAACTTCGAGGAGCAGAAGTATTTCGACATCAAGGGCAAGGCGACCGGCCTGTTCTCCCAGGCCATGATCGCGCCCGACCGCGCCATCCGCATCCCGCTGAACGAAAGCCAGGACGAGAACTCCCAGATCGAGGAATTCATCCGCCGCTACAACGGCGAGGGCATCCAGCACATCGCCCTGACGACCGAGAACATCTTCGAGACGGTGGAGGCCATGCGCGAGCGCGGCGTGGACTTCCAGGACACGATCGAGACCTATTTCGAACTGATCGACAAACGCCTGCCGGGCCACGGGGAGGACGTGGAGCGGATGCGAAAGAACCGCATCCTGATCGACGGTTCGGACGAAGAGGGCCTGCTGCTGCAGATCTTCACCCAGGACGCCTTCGGCCCGATCTTCTTCGAGATCATCCAGCGCAAGGGCAACGAAGGCTTCGGCAATGGCAACTTCCAGGCCCTGTTCGATTCCATCGAGCTGGACCAGATCCGTCGCGGCGTCATCAAGGTCGACGCCTGAATGAAGATGCGGCCGCCGACGTGGCTGCCCTGGCTCGGCCCGGTCCTCGCGGCCGGCGCCGGGGCCCTGGCGGGCGAATACTGGCTGGGCGGCGGGTTCTGGGTGGTGCTGTTCACCGCCCTGACCTGCGGCTTCGCCCCCATCGTGGGCTATCAGGTGTGGAAGCGGCTGCATCACCGATCCTGATCCCTCGCCCGTCTTCCGCGCCGCCCCTCCCCGTTTGTCATCCACGGGCTTGACCCGAGGATCGGGCTATATTCGAGATCGTCGTCGATATCCTCGCACCAGCGGCGGCCCCTCCGGTCCTCGGGTCAAGCCCGAGGATGACGCCAGAACGGGATCAGCCATACAACCGCATAAAGCTTCACCTCGGAAAACTCTCGACTTCTTAGATTTTCCGACCAATCGACCTGACAGTGTTCGGCGCGGGGTTACAATCCGCCGATGGAGGGACAGGCCATGATGCGATCTGTACGAAGTGCACTCATTGCACTGTTTATTTCGGGCGGTGCGGTCGCCGCGCACGCGCAGGACGCCCCGCGCTGGTCGCTGGCCATCCACGGCGGGGCGGGCGTGATTGAGCGCGCCAGCCTGACGCCGGAGCAGGACGCCGCCTATCGCGCGTCGCTTCAGCGCGCCCTGGACGCCGGCTCGGCCGTGCTGGCCCAGGGCGGCCAGGCGATGGATGCGGTGCAGGCCGCCATTCAGGTCATGGAGGACGATCCGCTGTTCAACGCCGGGCGCGGCGCGGTCTTCACGGCGGTGGGCAGGAACGAGTTGGACGCCGCCGTCATGAACGGGTCGGACCTGACCGCCGGCGCGGTCGCGGGCCTGACCACCACCCGCCATCCCATCGCCGCCGCCCGCGCGGTGATGGAGCGCTCGCCCCACGTCATGCTGATCGGGGCCGGCGCCGACGCCTTCGCCGCCCAGGCCGGGCTGGAGCAGGTCGATCCGTCCTATTTCTTCACCGAGCGGCGCTGGCAGGGTCTGGTCAAGGCCCTGACCGAGGCCGGCCAGCCCGTGCCGCCCCGTCCCGTCGGCGCTGCAATTCCTGGCGCTCAGGCCGCCCTGCCCGCCCCGCCGCTGAACGAGAAGAAGTTCGGCACGGTCGGAGCCGTGGCTCTGGACGCGCAAGGCCGTCTGGCGGCGGGCACCTCGACCGGCGGCACGACCGCCAAACGCTGGGGCCGGGTCGGGGACGTGCCGGTGATCGGGGCGGGCACCTATGCCTCCAACGCCGACGGCTGCGCCGTGTCGGCCACCGGCGACGGCGAATATTTCATCCGCGCCACCGTCGCCCGCGACATCTGCGCCCGGATCGGCTCGGCGACCCCGCCCGACGCAGCGGCGCAGGCCGAGATCGACGAGGTCAGAACGCTGGGCGGCCTGGGCGGCGTCATCGTCATGACCGCGACAGGCGCGCCCGTCTTCGCCATGTCCACATCCGGCATGTACCGGGCCGCCGCCGCATCCGACACCCCGGCCCGCGTCGCCATCTATGCCCACGAGGACTGACCCGGCGCCGCCGATTTCAGACGATTCAGACGAAATAGACTCTCTTTTTTCCAGACTGACCCCATGCCCGCATCCGACGACGAACTGACCGTAATGGCCCAGGAGGAACTGGACGCCGCCTGCGCCATGCCCTTCGTCGAGGTCAGGAAGATCACCCCCTGGGGCGACAGCTACGAAGGTTTCGCCCCGTCCGGCCGCACGGTCGAGATCGAGCGCCGCTACCTCTGGGCGGTCGAGCCTGAAGGCGGCGTCATCGTCGAAGTCGAGGTGCGCGACCGGGCCGCCCGCACCGGCGCCGAGGCCCGCGCCCTGCTGACGCCGACGCGCTGAGCGGCGGGTGATCGCCGCTCAGTTTCCAACCGCATGAAATCCGTCTAGGCCGAACTCATGAAACTCGCCTCGCTCAAGCACGGCCGCGACGGCCGCCTCGTGGTCGTCTCCCAGGACCTGAACTGGTTCACCGACGCCTTCCTGATCGCCCCGACGCTGCAGGCGGCGCTGGACGATTGGGAGAACTGCGGCCCCCGCCTTCAGGCCCTGGCCGAAAGCCTGGAGCACGAGGGCGTGCCGCGCGGCCGTTTCCACGAACGCGACGCCGCCTCGCCCCTGCCCCGCGCCTATCAGTGGGCCGACGGCTCGGCCTATGTGAACCATGTGGAGCTGGTGCGTAAGGCGCGCGGCGCGGAGATGCCCGACAGCTTCTGGACCGACCCCCTGATGTATCAGGGCGGCTCGGACGGCTTCCTATCGCCCCGCGATCCCATTCCCTTGGCGGACGAAAGCTGGGGCTGCGACCTGGAGGCCGAGATCGTCGTGGTCGTCGGCGACGTGCCGCAAGGGTCGACGCGCGAACAGGCTCTGGCCGCCATCCGCCTGGTCGGCCTGGTCAACGACGTCTCGCTCAGGAACCTGATCCCGGCCGAGCTGGCCAAGGGCTTCGGCTTCGTCCAGTCCAAGCCCGCCAGCGCCCTGTCGCCCGTCCTGGTCACGCCCGACGCCCTGGGCGACCGATGGAAGGACGGCAAGCTGCACGGAACCCTGTCGGTCCAGCTGAACGGTAAGGATTTCGGCCGCGCAGACGCCGGGGTGGACATGACCTTCGACTTCGGAACCCTGATCGCCCACCTGGCCAAGACCCGGTCGCTGGGCGCCGGGACCATCATCGGGTCGGGCACCGTGTCCAACAAGGACGCAGACGGCGGCCCCGGCAAGCCGGTGTCCGAAGGCGGCCTGGGCTATAGCTGCATCGCCGAGATCCGCACGGTCGAGACCATACTGCGCGGCAAGGCCGAGACCCCCTTCCTCAAGCATGGCGATACGGTGCGGATCGAGATGCTGGACGACCGCCACCACACCCTGTTCGGCGCCATCGAACAGACCGTGGCCCCGCTTCCCAGCATCGGATGACGGCGCTAGGGTGATCGCGGCGGCCGGGGGGTAAGGTCGCAAGAGGTCTTTGGGGAGAGAGACGACGTGGCGCCTGAAAAACTGATCCCGCTGGCGATCATTCCGATCATGCTGGTGCTCGTTCTGTTGAAGAACCGGCGCAAACGCGTGCTGAAGCCCCAGCTGCTGTGGATCATGCCGGCCATCGTCGTGCCCCTGATCGGGCTGGGCATTTGGGGCTCGGCTCAGAACCCCCACATGGCGCACGCCCCCTTCGGCCCCGACGCCTGGGCCGTGCTGGCCGTCGGCGGCTTGCTGGGCGGGATTGTCGGCTGGTATCGCGGCAAGACCGTCACCATAGAGCGCGAACCGAACGGCGTCCTGATGGCCCAGGCCTCGCCGCTGGGCCTGATCCTGCTGGTCGTGCTGTTCGCCGGCCGGTCCCTGCTGCGCGACCTGATCGAAAGCCACGCGGCCCAGTGGCATCTGAACGCCTTGGCCGTCACCGACGCCTTCCTGGTCTTCGCCATGGGCCTGATCGTCATGCAGCGCGTCGAAATGTACATCCGCGCCCGCCGCGTCCAAGCCGGCCGCCTGGATGAGCATGTGGAGGTCGTGGCGTGAGGTTGCGCTGGACGCGGCCTCGCCCCTTGTGGCATGAGGCGGTCCTTCCGCTGCGGGCGTGGTGGAATTGGTAGACGCGCTGGACTCAAAATCCAGTTCCGAAAGGAGTGCCGGTTCGACCCCGGCCGCCCGCACCACCTTTTAAGTCAATGACTTAGCTAGAAGGCCCCGCCGAAACGCGGGGCTTTTTGCGTTCTGGGGCTTCCGTTGAATTCATTCAACTTTCTCCCGGTTTCGCAACCTTCCGCCATTCTCCGAGCGCCGCGACAGCGCCGCAACGTTGCTTATTCGTTCTCGAAACTTATGGTGTTTGAATGAACGACGTGCCGCAGGACGCCAAGATTTTTATAGATAGGGCCACCTTCCTCCGGGGATCTATCGTCCAGAGCTTCGCGCAGATGGAATACATGCTGGGCGATCTGGGACATCAGGCGGCAACTCTTCCGGAGTATTCTGATTTCGCAGGGTTCAGGCGTCCGGTTGATAGCCGGATTGCCATGGCGCTGGAGATCGCTGCGGCTGCGGGACCGTTTGGGCCATACCGCACAGGAATCGAAGGCATCTGCTCAACTTTAAAAGCGATAGAGCCGTTTCGGAATTTCCTGACGCACGGCTGGCTTGAAGTGAGGTCAGCCCCAGCCGGGGTCTTACCTAAGTATCATCTGCAGTTCCGAAAGTGGGATCCCGCCAAGCCCAATCGGCCCCTCTACTTGCGCGTCGATATGGATTGGCTAACCGAGCTCGCTGATCGGGCTATGGCGGGTGCAGTTATAAGCCAAGCTCTATTCCGGGAGATCTATCAGGGCGTGGGGCTTCAGGACCCGCTGTTCGAAAATTACGACGGTGACACTCTCAAGCTGCCCCTTTTCTAGGCTTTCACTGCTGCCTGCCACCACGTGAGGGCCTCGCTCAGCACTTCTGTCATTTGCCATGACCGGATCTGCTCATCCGGAAAGCGCCTGGCTTGCGCCAATATTATTGGGGCCCCGTAGGGGCCTGTTCCGTAGCTGCCTTGCCCGTAGCCGCGTCGAGTGGCCCCCCTTGTAGCGCTAGCTTTGCGAACTGCGGAGTTCGTCACCGACCGATGCTTTCCGGCCAGGGCGAACTCGCGAAGAACGGCTCCGAAGGGGCATCCAGACAAAAAGTCTTCTTCCGTCACTTGCTCTTCAAGCACCGCCCAATCCAACACATGGAATAGAACAATGCAGGCAGCGACAGCGCGCGATTTCGACGATGGCTCATGACAGGCAGCCGCGACAGCCGGGGATGCTACCTCATCTAAAAACTCCCGAGCCGTCACGGTGAGGCCAGACAAGGGCGTCAATCCAGGCTCCAAGTTCACGCTCCGCTGATCATGCGTTCGCTGGCCTGGGCGATGGCGTCGTCGCCGGCAGGGTCGGTCCAGAGGTGGCCATAGAGATCCATGGTCAGCTGCAGGGTGGCGTGGCCGAGCAGCTCCTGCAGCTTCTTCGGCTTCACGTCCTGCTCGATCCAGAGGCTGGCGGCGACGTGGCGCAGGGTGTGCGGGCCGAACGCCGGCACCGGCCGGTTCTTGCCCTTGCTGTCCGGCAGCATGTCGACCAGGCCGGCGCGGCGCATCATGGGCAGCCAGCACTCGCGGAAGAACTCGTTGTAGCTCCAGACGCCCTGTCCGGATTCCGGATGCGGAAACAGTCGGCCGGCGGCGCGGACCTTCTGCCGGCGGCCGTCGACGTGGTCGAAGGGGCTGACCGGTCCGCGCGAAAGACGCCAGGCCCGGATCGCCAGAGACGTCGCCTCGCCGATCGGCACCTCGCGCGTGCCTTTCTTCGACTTGGGCGGATCCAGGGTGCGATAGTGCCGATCGAGACGCTCGCGGATCCGGACCTTGCCGCCCTTAGGCTTCACCTGGGCGGCGTCGTCGGCGAGGCCGAGAACCTCGGAGATCCGCAGGCCGCCGAACATCAGCAGGCGCACGATGGCGGCGTCGCGCAGGGGTGCGTCGCCTTCGCCGGCGGCGGCGAGCAGTCGACCGAGGACGGCCTTCTCCGGGATGACGAACTCCTCGTCCTGATCGCGTTCGACGCGCTTGCCGCCCTCTACCTTGCAGGCCTCGGCCGGGTTGGTCAGCAGCCAGCCCTTGCGAATGCCGAACCGGCACCAGGTCACCAGACTGCGGCGGACGCGCCGGGCGAGGTTGACGGATCCGGAGCTGGCCAGCACGTCATCGAGCAGGCCCTGAACCTGGGGCGCGCGCAGGTTCGACAGGCGGGTGCGGCCCAGGGCGTGAGGCGCGAGGTGGACGTCCAGGACCGACTGATAGCCGTCGCGCGTGATGGCCTGGCGCTGGCCGATCTTCACCAGGCCGTCGAAGTGGCGGATGTGCTGCTCGGCCAGCTCGGCCAGCGTCATGATCGAGGATCCGCCGATGCGGCCGGCGCCGACTTCGTTCAGCCAGGCCTGGGCCTCGCCCTTCCGTTCGAAGTTCTTGGACTGGCGCGCACCGTCCGGACCGGACCAGGTCGCGCGCCAGCTCGTTTTGACGCTGCCGTCCTTGCGCGGACGGTGTGAGATCTTGCGGATGTTGGCCACGCGGCGGCTCCTGTTCGGGCCGCATAGATACACGTCAGGCGCGCGGCGTCACCTTCCGCGCCGGGATCGGTCAGGACGGGCGATGCGGAAGGGTCTCGGGATCATTGAGCCAGGCGTCCAGCTCGTCGGGGAAGGCGTAATAGCCCAGGCCGTCACGCTTGCGGATCGGCACGGACCAGCCGCGTTCGCGGGCCTGGTAGACCCAGCGCTCCGGCTTGCCGATGTAGTCGCCGATCGCCTTCACGCCATCGAGGCGCCGGCGCACGGCGTGCGCGGATCCGTCAGCCATCTCGACGCCCCTGCCGATAGCCCATGTCGGCCAGCATCGCCGCGACCAGGTTCCAGATGTGGAAGTCGTGACGACGCCAGCCGCGCACCGAACCGCGCTTAGACACCCGTCCCTTGTCCAGGGCGGCGGCGTCGCGGCCGACGAAGGTTTCGCCCTGGTAGTCACCCAAGCGGGGGTTGGCGATCGTCGCCTGACCGTCGTTGGCGATGTGCATGCGGGCGAGCTCGGTCTTGCGACCGTCGATGGCGCTCCAAAGTTCGACGCGAACAACAATCATCAGTCGCCCTCCCCGTCATAGGTTTCTCTGTCTCGCTGAAGCGCGCGCTGGGTTAGAAGCTCATCCTCGTCGTCGGCCAGCTGCGCGCCTGATGCCCACGGTTCGAATGGGAAAGATGGGTCCAGTTCGTCAAAGACGTTGACCACGCCTTCGCCCGGACCATCCAAAATGGCGACCGTAACGGCCCACCCCTGGCGAGGACCGTAGAAGGCGATGCTGTCGATGCGCCCGCGTGCGCCGGGCTGGCTGGTGCGCTGCTCTTCCTCGCTGTCGTTGTCCGGGTAGACCCCGCCTTTGCAGGACTCCAGCACGCGCACTTCGTCTCCAGGCTTGTAGCCGTTCAGGGCAGGCGGAAGGGTTCCGTCAAAGGTTAGGGCGGCTGACTGCTCAGCCGCCCCTCCGCTTAGTTCTTCGAGTCGGCCAGCGCCAATAGTGCGTTCGCCACGTTGAGCGCCGCCTGAGAGAATTGCACTGCGTCGTCCGGGGCTTTGGCTTCCGCCGCCTTCGTGATCAGTTTTTGCACTTGGTCTTCCATTGGGCTCTGGCTCCGAATGTGCCTGCGCTGGTTGATCACCACCCGAGGCGCGCAGGCCATTCCCTTGGCGGTGTTCTGTTGCCTTGTCGCTAGCCTGTGGGGCACTAGCGGCGAGGCCGCGCGACCGCTCGATCAGCGCCATGACCTGGACGGCGTCGTCGAACTCGCGGAACAGGCCGATCGTGCGAGGCTGGTCTTTCACGACGATCGCCGTCGAGAAGCCGTCATAGATCGAGGCGGTCATCTCCAGCTCGGCCGTCATGAGATCGACCTTGGCGAAGGCTTGGTCGCGTGGGGACAGGTCAGCCATTTGCGGCCTCGGTCGGCAAGCCCATCAACTTGAGCACCATGGATGAGTGACCGCACCCGCTCTGCGTTATCCTTTTCGATAGTCCGAAGGCGACAGCATCGAAGTTTCCCATCGATCGGGCGGCCATCAGGTTGATAGCCATCGCGTGGGAATGATTGGCGGGAAGCGTCGCTGTAGTGCCGAAACTGTCCGGGGCGTACTCAACAGTAGCAACGAAGCCGAAGCCGCGCGCCTGAGATAGTTCAGAGGCCTTCAGCAGAAGAGGCGCGATCTCGGAGTCGTAAAACTCTTCATCAGTCATGCTTCGACCTCCGAGGGAAGAAGGGCGGCGGCGACGTCGCTATGGAAAGGCAGCCAGCCAAGAACCTCAACGTCGTCGGCTGCCTCGACCAGATGATCATGCGACCAGCACCAACCGACGACCTGCCAACGATCATCTTCGGTGTTGTCGCGATTGTTAAAACCGATGCTCCAACTCTCGCGGGCATCGTCCAGCGGCGTCCAGCTTCCGCCTTCGGGGTAGCGGACCCAAAGGCGCAGCATCTTGCCGTCGCACGGCGCGGTCGAAATCGGATTCGGGGTAGGCACCAGTCCTGAACGGGCGTCGCTCTCGCTTCGAACTTCAGAGGCCGCCTGCGCCAGGGCGAGGCTGAGCCAGCGGATCCGCTCCTTTGCGGCCGTCTGCCAAACGATGAGGTCCAGGTCGTTCCGGTTGGCCAGGAAGATGCCATTGGCGAGGGCGAAGTCAGTCAGATCGGGCCGTGAGCGCGGCCGCCCGCCATACTGCCGGGCGAACTCCGCCCAGGCCGCGTCATCCTCGCAGTGACCCGATCCGCGCGCCGGGACCCCGGCCTGCAGGACTGGCGAGGTTTCGGACGCCTTCAGCTTGCGGGCGATCGTCCGCGCGATGACCTCGCACGTCGCGTCGGACAGGCCGGGCGCGCCAGCGCGGATGGTCGTCAGGGCGGTTCCGTAGACGTCGGTCATGGCTCAACTCCGGCTTCGATCAGCTCGCCGCGATCGATGCTGAACAGGTGGGCGATTTCGCGCAGGGGCCAGCCGGCGCGGCGCATGGCGGCCGCCCAGGCGACGAGGCGCGGGTGGCGGTCGGGAATCGGGTCAAAGGCGTGGGACATCAGCGGCCTCTAGAATGCGGTGTGGCGAGCGGCCTCGGCGGCCGGGATGGCGAGAAGGGCGCGGCCCTGGTTCGTGGCGGTCCAGCCGTCCGGCGTGCGGGCGAGCAGGCCCTGGCGATCGAGACGCGTCAGGGCGGCCCGGGTGCGCAGGCCGTGGATGGCCGGGTCGCAGGATCCGAACAGACCCTTTGTCACGATGCGTTCGGCCTCGACGGCCGAGACGGGACGGCGGGCGGCCTCGAGCAGGATCCGGCGATCGCGGCGGTCACGGAGCCGGGTCATGCGGCGTCGTCCAGGATGACCAGGCGGTTGCGACGCAGCGCGGCCTTCAGATGTTCGAGCCCCCGGCCCTTCATCCAGGCGTGGCCGATCAGTCGGTCGCGACGGCCGTCGACGTCGGTGGCGAAGATGCTGACGCCGGGGCGGGCGACCAGATCGCCCTTGCACTCCAGGTCCGCGATGTCGGTCATCTCCAGGCCCTGTTCCCCGCGCTCGCGCTGGACGTGACGGGCCAGGTGGTCGAGATCCCGAAAAGCCATCGGCTTGTCGTGCGGGTTGGCGCCGACCAAGGCGTAGTCGATGTCGCCGGCGAGGGCGGCCCGGCCGCGCCGGTCGCGGCCGTCGCCCTTGGGCGGCGGTAGGGGGAGGTCATGGGCAGCGAGCAGCACCGCCCCCTCGATCCAGGGACGCCGCATGTCAGGCCTCTCCCTGGCGAAGGGCCAGCGCCATCAGGCGCATGCGCACCGAGGTCAGGGGCCTGTCGAGCGAACGCGCGATGGCGGAGGGGCCCTGACCCGCGAGGGCCAGGCTCTGCATCTTCTGGTCCTCGGTCGCGCTGAAGCGGCGCTGCACCCGACCATTGGCCAGGTGGATGACGCGGGGATTGGCCTGGGCCTGCAGGCCCGTCTCGTTCGGCGAGCGGGCGCCCTGGCGAAGGCACTGGTAGTGGACCGCGCCGGGCGTCACGCCGTAGGTCCGGGCGAGACGGCCATAGGACCAGCCCTTTTCGCGCCGCTCGGCCATTTCGATGATCTGCTGTTCCGTCAGCCGCGCCATGGTCAGTGCGCCTCCGCCCGTGCGGATTGGTCCGTCGCCCAGGCGGCGCGGAGGGTCGGCTGCGACGACGCCATGGCGCGCAGCACGGTCAGGGCGGCGTCGCGGGCGTCGACGTCGCCGATGCGGTTGAAGGCCTCCAGCACCTCCGACGCGCCTGGCCGGGCCAGCGCCAGGGCGTCCAGGTCTCCGGCTTCCAGCTCCCCCAGCAGATCCGCGCCCGTGGTCCGCAGCGCGTGGGCGATCTGCAGCAGGCGGGCGGCGGCGACGCGGTTCACGCCGCGCTCGTATTTCTGGATCTGCTGGAAGGTGACGCCGGCGGCGCTGGCCAGCTGCGCCTGGGTGATGCGGCGCGCCTCGCGGCGGACGCGGATCCGGGCGCCGATGGCGATGTCGACGGGGTCGTTCACGGCGGCGGCGTTGGACTTGGTCATAGCAATCTGTCCTTGCGGATGAGCCTGAGAAGCAGGCGGTGGAGGATGAAGAGGGCCTGGCCCACGTCAGACGGCGTCGCCGTCGCGCAGGGCGTGTTCGCCGCGCCAGGTGATGGAGAAGCGGGCCTGTTCGATCTCGACGAAGCCGAGCCCCTCGAGGCCGGCCAGGGCGCGCCAGACCTTGGCGCGTTCGACCTTGCCGGAGTGGGTGGTCGCGCCATTCCGGCGGACCGCCGCATAGACTTCGGACGCCTTCAGCGGTCCGAGCGTCTTCAGGGCGCGCAGGACCCGCTCCCATCGGCCGCCGGGGGCGTAGGTGCCGGGCGCCGGCTCCTGTCGGACGACGGCGTGTTCGGCGTCGCACTCCAGATCGTTGAGCGGGCCTTTCATGCCGTGCCCGCCGTGTCGGCCAGCATCCGCGCCCGGCGCTCCAGTTCGGCGACGATCAAGGCGCCCGCGCGGACCAGGTCCCGCGTTTCGCCAGTGGGCTTGAACATGTGCGGATCCCAACCGCCCGGCCAGAACATGGCGGCGTCGGGGTCGCCCGCTGCAGCGGCTGCATAGGCGGCGGCGGCATAGGCCATCTCGCCATCCTCGTTCTGCTCGTCGTCCTGGTCGGGCGTGAAGCGTTCGTCCTCGACCTGCCGGCGACGTTCGTTCGCGATCAGACGCAGGGCGGCATTGGTCGGATGCTCACGCGCCTGGGCCAGCGACGCCAGGTGGTCGCGCATGACGGCGGCGGGCGGAACAGGTGCGGCGGGGACGGTCGTGGAAGCCTCTGACGCCGGAAAGAGTTCGGCCGTTTCGTCGTCGTCCCCCGCTTCAACGGCGGGTTCGATCGGCGCGGGCCGCCCTTCGGGACGCGGGACTGAGCCATAGTTCGGCGTCGGCAGGGGCGGCAGAAGTCCAAGCGCACGGCGAGCGTCGTTGGCGCGGGTGGCGTTGCCGTAATCGACGCCATTGACGACGTGAGGGCCAGTCGGCGCTGGCTTCGGCGTGAGGAGATGCTTGCGTTTCGCAGCAGTGTTCAGGGTCGAAGTGTAGAACCCTTCGTCATCACCGTGCGCCGGTTCCCGCCGACCAGCCGGCATGCCAACCTTCTCGCGCCAGGCGATAAGCTGGGACAGGTTCGGGGCGCCCCTGTCAAAGTGTTCCGCCGCCCAGGCCATGCCCTTGGCGGTCGGCCGGACGACACAGGCGCGGCCCGTGTCCAGATCCCAGCCGAGGTAGTCAATAAAGCCATTGCGGACCAACAGGCCCATGCCCGCCGACGTGTAATAGTAGCCGTCGGTCAGAACGGCGACGCCATGCCCCGGCGGGTCGAAGGGCGCCCAGAGCATCGCCCATACGATCTCGACCAATGCCAGTTCTGCAGCGGGTGTCAGCGGCTCATCTGGGAGCGCCCCTTCCGGCCCCAGATCGGACGGACCTGTTTGGCTCAACACGGCTGCGCCGTGCTGAGCGACCTGTTGCCCGATCGTCGGTGCCTTCGGCGTCGTGACGCTGTCGCGCAGCTGGTCCCAGCTGCCGTTCTGCTCATAGGCCGCGATGGCTTGGGGCGTCGCTTCGCGCGCCACGCGCAGCTTCGTCTGGACGTCGCGCAGGCCGCCCCGGTCCCCTTCCCTCGCCCGGCCGATGCGGCGGGCAAGCTCGCTGGCGTTGGTGATGCCCAGGCCGTCGGCCGCCGCCTTCAGCAGCTTGGCGTCTTCCCAGGGCGAGAGGTCCTTGCGGGCGGTGTTCTCAATGACGGCAATCAGGGCCGCTTCGCCCTCCGTCGCCTCGCGTTCGACGAAGGGAACGCCCGCCTCCAGCGGCTCGGGAAGGTCGGGGTTGAAGAACACCGGGCTGCCATCCAGCACGTTCTCATTGTGCTGCTCGGTGTCGCGGTTCTGGATGAACTGGACCGCACGCCAGCGGCGTTCGCCGGCCAGGAGCATGCGCACGCCGTTCGCGTCAGGCGGGGTCAACAGCAAGGGCTGCAGGATGTCGCCCGCGCCGATGATGGCGTCGGCGAGGTCTTCCACCTCGGCCGGATCGACGGCGCGGTTGGCCGGGTTCGGCCGGATCTTGTCGACGGGCCAGCGGGTCGGCGCCTCGCTGCCGGCGGCGACCGCGCCGGCGGCGACGTCCTGGCCTTGGACCCAGCGCGCGCCCTTGTCCGTCAGAACCCAGGCGCCGGTTGCGGCGATGGTGATGACGCCGGCGGCCCGCAGCTTCTGCGCATCGCGGCGGACATTGGACAGGACCCGTTGCGTCGCCGAGGCCAGCTGGTCCGGCTGCGAGGTGTGGTCAGTCGCGGCGGCCAGGACGCGCAGGACGTCGGTGTAGGTGTGGACCACGGCGGGGAAGTCGGGGCGTGAAAGCTCGCGTGGGGAAACATGAGGCGCGGTCATCGCGGATCTCCGAAGGTCAGAAGGGGGAGGCCGCGCCGAACAGCTGGGCGCAGACCAGGGCCAGAAGGGCGGCGGCGATCAGGGCGGCGACGCCGCGCGGCGTGAAGGTGCGGCGCATGTCCGAGGCCGCCGGCCGGCGTCGGCGACCGAAGTCGCGTCGGGGATCGGGGGTCAGGCCGCTGCTCACAGTCGGCCGTCCCGGGCGTCCGGCGCCTCATAGAGGCCGTCCTTGATCAGGCGGCGGATCTTGGCGGCGCGGCGATCGGGCCGGTCCAGGATGGCGACGCTGATCACCGCGTCGATGAAGGCGTCCAGGGTGACGCCGTAGACGCGGGCGATGCGGCGGTTGCGGTGCAGGACGTAGAAGACGTGGGTGTCGGCCGTCGTTTCGTCGGGCTCGGCGTCCAGGGTCGCCGCCCTGACGTTGCAGGTTCTGGCGATCTTGCGGACGATGGTGCTGGCGCGCGGTCCGGTTTCGCCGTCCAGCACCTCGGTGCGCTGCAGGGCCGAGGCGTCGGGGGCGAAGTCGATCAGCACGCATGGCCCGTCCAGTTGCTCGGCCAGCGTCAGGATGCGCTCACGCGCCGGCTGCAGGGCGCGGGCGGGGCTCACTCGAGGTCCTCGGTCGGACGGATGCCGGCGGACCAGTCATGAACCGCGGCGACCTTGCCTTCGGCGTCCTGGCTGGCGAGGGCGAAGGCGTCGGCGAACAGATCCGCGCCGTGCAGGTTGGGCTCCAGCCGGACGCGCAGGGCCAGCAGCGCGGTCTCCAGCGTCGGCAGGCTCCAGTTCCGGCCATCCATGCGGACGAGAACCCGGCCCTCGACCGTGCGCCCGGTGATGACGGCGGCCGTTCCGATGTCGAAGTCGTGCATGCCGCCGGCGACCAGGGCCGCGATGATCTCGTCGGCGGACTGGTCCCAGGCGTCGAGCGGCGCGGGGAATGCGAAGGGTTTGCGCACGGCGTGCTCGGCGTCGCCGATGGGCGTCGGGGTGATGATCATGGTGGGCGCTCCTCGTTGAAAGGGCGCCCGCACCGGCGGGTTGGTAGTCCGTCTAAACGCAACGCGGCGGGCCGCCCCGCCGGTGCGGGACAACGCAGCCTTACCGCGAGTAAGATTTGCCGCGCAAGCGAAATCTTACCGCCAGTAAGATGTGCTACGTCGATATCGGTCGTAGGCACCTACGGTCAGGCTGGACTCCTGCGCGGCGGACGGGAATCAGTCGTTAAGGATTGGAGGCCGCATGAACAGGATATTCGGAGTGGCCACCTACCGGCGCGCAGGCAGCGGGCATGTGCGGAGCCGGCTGCAGCACTACACCGAGCGTCGCGTAGCCAGCTTCGCGGCGCGCGGCATGATTTCAGAACGCGCCGGCGTTATGGTCTTCGCAGTGGCCGGAAGCGGCGACTATTGGATGGAGCCAGAGATCATCGAGACCTATGGCGACTGCCCGCCTCGACCGCTGTGACGGCCTATCGAAGATCCGACGACGAGAAGCGACTTATGGCATCGCCGGACGGGCTCGACCTGAACTCGACGCCGCGAAGCCAGACGTCCTGAGCCGTAAGCGCACAGTAGTGCGCCCTAGCGACGCCTTTGACTGTTGCGTAGTCCAACAACGCAAGGCGCGCGCGATCAACGACGAGAACAAGATTAGGCCCATCCAGCTTGGAGTCGACAACCAATCCGGATCTCGAGCTTCGGCCCACCAGCATTGTGTTGTCAGTGGGAGATCCGCACGCCACGTCGGTCGAGGAGCGTCCGGTACCACCCAGTTTGGCGGCGTCATCCTCAGATGTGCGTCCGAATATGAGGACGACTGCCAGCAATCCTGCGCTGATGACTGCGAGAGCAACCCCCTGGTTTCGGTCGAGGCCTTTGAAGAGTCGCATGTCGGTCCGCTTTTCAGCCGGCTTTCAGAAGGGCTTCAACGGCTGCAGCGACGCGCTCCTGCTGTTTCTCATCAACCGTCGCCATCGCCGCCATTACGCGATCCTGAGCTGGTGAGCGGACATCGTCGAACGGCGTGCCTTCTCCGAGCAGCAGCCATTTCCAACTAACTTTGAACTTACGCCCGAATTGAATGGCGCGCTGGTCCTTCAGGCGCGTGCTCTTCGAGGCCTCGGGCGGTCGTTCATAGGCGGAATAGGTGTCCTCCTTCATGGATAGCGTTTCCGACGCCGATCGCGCCGTCGGAAAACCAGCCTGAAGGCGCGCCCAGCGAACGCGCTCCCAATCCTCTGAAAGCTGTGACCACTCGGTATCCATGTCGGATATCTTACCGAGAGTAATCTTACTGCGAGCAAGATCGATCTTGCCGTTAAATCTTACTCGCGGTAAGGCCGGACGATGTTCGCCACCGCAGCTGATTTGATCGATTCGAGAGGCGGCAACGCCGTTGTCGCCCGCGACACGGGTTACAGCGAAAGCGCCGTCGGGGTGTGGAAGCACCGGAACCGCGTTCCGCGCGCGGCCTGGCCCGAAATCATGAGCGCCTATCCGGACGTCGACCTGCCCGCCTTGCTGAGGCTGGAGCGGATGAGCGGCGGCGGAAAGGGCAGAGGTCATGGCCAGAAACTGGCGCCGCCTCTCCCGGCTGGCGCCGAGAATTCCGACGTGAACGTCTCGGGAACGGAGCGCTGCGCATGACCCTCGCCTTCAGTGGACCGCAACTGGTCACCACGCCATGGCACGCGGCCAATCGTAACGTCGTTCAGCACGACGCCTTCCGCTTCATCAAGCGCGCCCGGCGTGCGCGGATGCCGATCCCTCAGATGCGCGCCGGCTTGAACGCCATCAGTTCAGGCGTCGTCCCCGTCTTCGGGCGGGTGGGACAGATAGCCCATGACGGCGCCGCCCAGTGCGTCCAGCCCGTATCGGTCGTCGTCGGCGGCTATCGCCCAGTCGCGAATGTCGGGGCATCCGTTGGTTTCGCCGGCCTCGATCAGAGCCGCGATCGTGCGCTCGGCCGCCTCCAGTTTCTGGCTGGGACTGAGGGTCGGCATGGATCTCTCCGTGGGTTGGTTTGCACTGCCATGGAAGAGCGAGTCGTCGGCGGGGTCGAATCCCCCGCTGGCGACGAAGCCTCGGAGCGCCGCGCATGAGGCCGCTGCAGCTGAAGATGAAGTTCGGCAAGCTGATCGACGAGTGCGGCGGGCTGAAAGAGGCGAGCCAGGCCTGCGAGGATCTGGTGCGCCGTTACTCGGTTCCGCAGCTCTCGCGCTGCTGCACGCCCAACACGCCGGACTTCGCGCCGATCGATATCGTCATGGCGCTGGAAGAATACTGCGGCCAGAACATCGTCAGCGCGGCCATGGCCGAGCAACGGCCGTCAGAGCGGTCGGCGGTCGGCGACCTGATGGACGAGGCCAGCGAGGCGACCGAGGTCGTCGCCCTGCTGCAGCGTCATGTGCGTGAGGCGCGCAGCGACGGGCGGATCAGCCCGCGCGAGGCCAAGGCCATCATCGCCCAGGCCGAGGCCGCGATCGAGCAGCTGCGTGACGTGATCGACGCCGTCAACGCCGTGGCGGAGGCGGGGCGATGAGCAAGGTCCAGCCCGCTCTGATGAAGAGCCCGACGTTCCGCCGGTGCATGCGCGGCGTCGTTGCTCGCGCAAGCCGCCTGTCCCCCCTTACCGGAGAAAGCCATGACCGCGCCCAAAGCCCCACCCGCCCCGATTTCGGTCACGACCGAAACCACGCGCACCGTCCGACTGACGCAGGAGATCAAGGCCGGCGTCGTGGGGGAAGCGGTTCGCGTGTCGATCAGGCCGCCGGAAAGCGATCCTTTCCCACTGAGCGGCGCGAGCATCCTGCTATCGCCGGATCAGGCCCGTGCGCTTGCCGCTCAGTTGACCGAGGCGGCTGGTCAGGTCGCCTGACGATCAATCGCCTGCTGAAGAAAGCGGGAGCGCGACACCCAGGCGCGCGTGGTCCCGGGCTGAGCCTTCTGTTCCGGGTCTGCGCCTCTGATCGCCTCTGCGGCCTCCGCCTGCAGCTGCTGCAGATCGGCCGCCGGCAGACGCGCCAGAAGGTCGACGATCAGGGATTTGACTGCGACGACGTCGTCTTCGCTAAACCCAATATAGTCCTCAGAACGTATCATCGTCTTCTCTCCTATGTGTTGCGCTGCGGAGAAGAGGCCGAGTCGTCGGCGGAGGCGAATCCGCCGCCGACGACAAAGCGGCGGGCCAAGGCATGAGCCGCTACGGCCGCCTGGCGAAGGCTCCCGACAATCGGTTCACGCCGGAAGACGCCGCGTGCTGGCGCGACCTGATCGCGGCGTCCGGCAAGGCGGCGCGCGGGCTGGCGACGGCCGCCGTGCCCGAGCTGCAGCGCGTGACCAATGCGGCCAAGAACGCCTGCGCGCCTGGCGTCGTGACCCGCGAAAACCCGTGCGTGATCCTGGTGCGTCTGGCGCGTCGATACTGCGCAGAGACAGCGGCCGGACGCAGAGATCTGCAGGCCGAGCTGGCGACGGCGGCCGAGGCAGCTGAAGCGGCCATCGAGGCCGGGCAACCGCGTCGCCGCAAGGATATCGACGGATGAGCGACGTTCTCGAGGCCCCCGAAACCCACGTCCTGCGCGGCGTGCGACCGATCAACCTTATGGGCGTCGACGTCGCCTCTGCGGAGGCGGCCAAGCCTGAATTCGAATGGGTAGATCCCGGCGTGCTGCTGGTCGACGACGGCTATCAGCGCAACCTGTCGGAACGGTCCGTAAAGCTGGTCCGCAAGATCTGCGGGAGCTGGGACTGGCGCCGGTTCAAGCCGCCCGTCTGCGCCCGGACCGACCGAGGCCTGGAAGTGATCGATGGCCAGCACACCGCCATCGCCGCCTGTAGCCATCCGGGCGTCACCGAGATCCCGGTGATGGTGGTGGTCGCCGCGTCGCGCAGCGATCGGGCGCAGAGCTTCATCGGTCACAATCGCGACCGCCTGAACATCACGCCCATGCAGATGCATTTCGCCGCCGCCGCCGCCGGCGACGAGGATGCCCAGGACATCGATCGCGTCTGCGAGCGCGCCGGGGTGAAGCTGCTGAAATCGACGCCGGGCAATGGCGCCTGGAAGCCCGGCGAGACGGTCGCCGTCAAGGCCATCGGCGCGCTGATCAACCGACGCGGCGTCGTCCGGGCGCGCGAGGTCCTGGAAGTCCTGATCAAGGGCCAGGCCACGCCGATCAGCACCGTCCAGATCCGCGCGGTCGAATGCCTGCTGCATGACGACGAGTATCGCGAGGACATCGATGCGGACGGCATCGTCAATGCGATGCTGAAGCTCGGCTTCATTGCCGACCAGGAGGCGGCGGTGTTCGCCGCAACGCACAAGGTGCCGATCTTCCGCGCCCTGGCCATCGTCCTGTTCCGAAAGGGCAAGCGGCGTGCACGACGGGCCTGAAGCGACCGACCGCGAACTGGCGCTGATGGCGGCGAACCGTCGGCTGCAGGATCGCGTCCAGGAGTTGGAAGAGGCCTTGGGGGTCTTGATCCTGCCGCCGCTGGAATGGGGCCTGACGAAGAACGAGAGCCGTCTGCTCGGCGTGCTGCTCGAGCGCGAGCTGGTGACCAAAGACACGGCCATGGCCGCCCTCTATCGCGATCGGGGCGAGCGCGAACCCGAGCTGAAGATCGTCGACGTCTTCATCTGCAAGGCGCGCAAGAAACTGAAGCCGTTCGGCATCGTGATCGATACGCGCTGGGGCGTCGGCTATTCGATGTCGGCCGCCTCGAAGGCGGCGGCGCGTCAGCAGATCGCGGCGTCGGCCGGCCTGGGCGTGGCCGCATGAACCGGGTCGAGGTCATCGGCCCGGCGACGCTGCACCTGGGCGACAGCTATGAGATCCTGCCGACGCTGGGCGAGCAGGACGCGGGCGTGTTCGATCCGCCCTATCGGTTTGCGACCTCGGGCGGCGGCCGGTTCCGCAAGGCGCGGCCGTCGATGGACCAGATCGCGGCCAAGGGCCTGGACCAGGGGTTCGACGACAGCATCGTCAGTCCCGCGCGGTTCCGATCGGTCGCGGTCTTCTGCCACAACGACCAGCTGGCCGAGCTGCTGCCGCGAATGACTGCCCGCTATCACCGCGCGGTCGTCTGCAGCTGGCACAAGAGCAATCCGCTGCCGGTGGCGAACAAACATTATCGGCCGGACACGGAGTTCTGGATCCACGCCTGGCTGGAGGGCGCGCATCCGGTCGGGACGCTGGCCGACAAGGCGCGCTGGATCCTGAGCGAAAGCGGCCGGTTCAGCGGCATCGATCATCCGACCGTCAAGCCCGATCCGGTGATGGACAAGGTGCTGGCGACGATCAACGCCGCCTCGATCTGCGATCCCTTCATGGGCAGCGGATCGACCGGCGTGGCGGCGATCAAGCGGGGGCTGCGGTTCGTCGGGATCGAGAAGGACCCGGCCTATTTCGACATCGCCTGCGCGCGGATCGCCCAGGCCGTCGGCCAGGCGGAGGCCGCCTGATGCCGAAGTGGCCCATGAAGATCGCGCCGGGATGCGACCTGACGCCGTTCAAGGCCAAGGTGCTGCGCCATGTGGCCGACGCCGGCGAAGCGGGCCTGTGCGCCGGTCCCCTGACGCCGGGCGGCACCTTGGGCGCCCTGAGCCAGTTCGGCCTGGTCGAACCTGCCGCCACCCCGGCGAACGACGTCCTGGGCGGCCGACGCTATCGCGTGACGGCCGAGGGCCGCGTTGTCATCCAGAAGCTGGGGGCACGCGGATGACGCGGCGCAAACCCAAGACCTATTGCGACGACTGGTCTTGCCCATCCCTGTGGGGGTGCGAGCGTTCCTGGGCGCGGGCGGAGGAATACTGGAACTTCGACCAGGACGACTTCGACCTTGGTCGCGTCTCCAATCGCAAGTTCGAACGTCGCAAGGGCGTAGATTCCTGCGACGACTATGAGCGTGCGACACCCAAGCCGTGGCTTGCCGACGTGTTCACCAGCCAGGTGCCGATGACCCCGCCCCAGCGCGGCTTCCAGCTTTACGGGATCAAGGGAGGTCGCGCGTGAGCGACGACCGCCTCTTTGACCAGGCCCGCGACGCCGTCCGCTGCGAGGACGTCGCCGATCGGCGCGTGAAGCTGCTGAAGGCCAAGGGCGGCTGGCGCGGCGTCTGTCCGTTCAAGGACTGCGGGTCGAACAGCAAACAGTCGCCCTTCTCGATCTTCGGCGACGGCCGGCGCTGGAAGTGCTGGAGCTGTGATCCGCGCGGCGGCGACGTGATCGATCTGGAGCATCGGTTGTTCGGCAAGGTCGATGAGACGGTGCGGGACGCAGCGCTGCGCCTGGTCGGCGGCATCGTCCAGGAGGAAAGCGACGAGGCGCGCGAACGGCGTGCGCAGGCGGCCGAGGCGCGCGAGCGGGCGGCCATGGAAGACGTGGCGTGGAAGGCCGCGCTGGGCGCCCGTTTATGGCGCGAAGGCCAGCCCGCCGCCGGCACCCTGGTCCAGACCTATTTCGAACATCGCGCCATTCGCGGACCGGTGCTGGCGCGCGCCCTGCAGATCGTTCGCTTCCACCCGGCCGCCTACCATAGCGGCGATCCCGAGGCGGGCGTGCGCCTGCCGGCCATGATCAATATCTGCATGACCCCGCTGGGACCGACCGGCGGCTTTCACGTCACCTACTTGGCCCCCAACGGCAAGGGGAAGACGCACCGCAAAGGCGCGAAGAAGATGTGGGGGCCGCAGGGCCTTTTCCTGCTGGCGCGCAAGGACGGCGGCTATGGGCCGCCGGCGCGCCCCGAGCGCGGTCATCGTCCCGAGGGCTATGTGATGCGGGGCGGTTACTGGCTAAGCCGCCCGGACGCACCTGGTCCGTTGGCTGTCGCCGAAGGCCAGGAGAACGCGGCGTCGCGCGCGATGATGCTGGCCGGGGACCTGAGCCTGCCGGTTCGCGCCGTGGCGGCCGGATCGCTGGACAGCCTGCAGGGCTTCGAGCTGCATGACGAGGACAACGCGCTAGTCGACGCCTGGGGCGGCCTGGGCGATCCGATGCGCCCGCCCTTCACCTGGCCCGAGGATCCCTGCGCCCCCTGGGGCGTGGTCGACATCGCCTGCGACAGCGACATGAGCCCGGTGACGGTCCAGGGGCGCAGCGGCCAGAACCGGGTCGGCAAGAGCCGCGTGATCGACATCCGCCGCGACGCCCATGAGCGGGCGCGGATCTGCGGCCGACTGGCGGTCGCCGCCTGGTGCGCGCGCCTGGGCCCAGACAGCAAAACCCGCGTGCGCGCCAGCCGGCCGCCCGAGGGCTTGGACTTCAACGATTTGATGAGAGCGGCCGAAGCCGTCGGGGATGCGTGAGTGACTGATACGAACGACGCCTATGTGGTCGAGCCTAACGATACGACCACGGGCTATGTCGATCCGGATGTGAAGGACTGTCCCGTCATCCCCTTGGGGTTCGTCGGCCGGGACATCGTGTTCGCCCTGCCCGAGGGCGAGATCCGGCGCGAACCGTCGGCGCGCATCTCGGCCATGCTGGCCACCGACGTCTACGCCAGCATCGCGGGGACGGCCTTCCTGACCAACTGGAAGTCGCCGGACGACGGCAAGATCCAGCTGCAGCCGGCTGCGCGCTGGCTGGTGCGCAAGTGTCGGGATCGCGGCATCTATGACGGCGATCGGCCGCAGCGCGGCTATGGCGTCTGGCCCACGGCCGATGGGCCGGTCGTGCATGTGGGCAACGCCGTGGGGCGGTGGCCCTTCAAGGACGACGCCTGGCGTCAGGTGTCGGACATGCTGCGCGAGGATGTGTCAGGGCCGATCTGGCTGCTGCGCCCCCCGACCCCCCGGCCGAAGAAGGCAGCGTCGGTCGCTGAAGCCGGCGCAATGCGCCAGGCGCTGGACCGATGGAATTTCGCACCGCTGGATCCGAAGGCGAGCGAGGGCGGATTGAGCGAGGCGGACGTCGTGTTCGGCCATCTGGGCGTCGTCCTGTTGGGCGCATGGCCCCGGTTTCGGCCGCACATCAACGTCAGTGGCGGCGCTGGGACCGGTAAGACCACCCTGTCGCGGCTGATGCAGGCGGCGGCGAGCGCCAACGCCGGCGAGTTGCTGGACAGTTTCACCGACGCGGGGATCCGCAACAGTCTGTCAGGCGAGGCGCGCGGCCTCTACCTGGACGAGGCCGAGCCCAGCACCGATGGCCAGCCGGGCCCGGTCGAGAAGGCGATGGAGGTGCTGCGCCGCATGTCCACGGGCGAGGGCAGCGCCGGCCGCAAGGGATCGATCAACGGCGGGGTGGCGGCGACCTCGGCCGTGGGCAGCGCCTATCTGGCCAGCATCTATCCCATCGCCCTGGGGGACGCGATGTCGTCGCGGATGGTCGAGGTGCGTCTGCGGCCGCTGGGCAAGGCCAAGGGCGGGGCCGACGAGGACTTGGAGGAGGCCATCGTCAAGGCGCGGGACCTGTCGCCCTCCCTGCTGGCCCGGGCGTTGAGGGAGGCGGCGCGGTTCCGGTCCGATGTCTCGATGCTGAAGAGCGCGCTGGGCGAGGGCGGTCAGGCGCCGCGCGCGGCCGACCTGATCGCGTCCCTGGCGGCCGGGCGGCGGCTGTTGCTGTTCGATGAGGCCCTGACGGCCGAGACAGCCAGGGCCGAGGTCGCCTTGTGGTCAGCGCTGGCCAGAGGGCGAGAGGAATCGTCATCGGCGCAGAACCCGGGCCAGGCGTGCCTGTCGAAGGTCTGGGCCATCAACTCGGGCCAGCATTCCCACGACCGCCATCTGTCCTTGGGCGAGCTGATCACCGAGGAGCTGGAAGCGCCTGGTGCGCGGGAGAAGGTGCTGAAGGCATGGGGGCTGAAGGTGGAGAATGGGCACGTGGGCGCCGATCGGGTGGGGCCGTGGCTGATCATCTCCAACAACCATCCGACCCTGGCCAGGGCCTTGGCCGGGACATCCTTCGCCAACTGGCGCGGCGTGCTGGAGCATCTGGCCGACCTTGGGCCGACCTATGCGCCCCAGCACCCGTCCGGCCCCGTGCGCTTCGGCATGCACCAAAGCCGGGCCATGGCGATCCCCCTCGCCCCCTGGTTGGAAAGGCCCGTCGCAATCGGGGCGGACCGCAATGCGGTGACGGCCTTTGAAGCGCCGAACTGGCACCGGGACGCGCCGGTGTCCCATGATTCGTCCCACGCGCCGTCCCATGGGGAAACCTATGAATAGCGGGGCTTTGAGGGCGCGGCGGGACAGTGGGACGCCTGGGACAAGCGAGCCTCCCCGTAGGCATGCGAGCGTGCGGACACATACGACGCCACAGGTGCGTCCCATGCGTCCCGCGCCGTCCCATGTTTCTTTTTATGCAGTCTTCCAATTAGTTAAGTGGGACAGCCTTGCGGGACACCGTGGGACGCCCATCCAGTCAAAGAAAGGGCCTACCCAGTGACCGCGTCCGCCGAACAATCCGCCCCTCAAGGCAAGCGCTGGTATGTCGTGGTCACCCACGTCAACCAGGAGCGGATGGCGCAATACCAGCTGAAGCAACAGGGCTTCGAGGTTTACCTGCCGATGGTCCCGCCTCCCCCTGGCGCTCGGGTCCGGAACGGCATCGCCCCTGCCAATCGCCCGATGATCCCGCGCTACCTGTTCGTGTCGATCGACCTGGACCAGGAGCGTTGGCGCGCTCTGTTCTCGACCATGGGCGTGACCGAGGTGATCATGCGCGGCACCGGCGAGGCCGCCCGGCCGAACCCGATCCCGTCGAAGTTCATCGAAGAGATCCAGTCACGCGAGGTGAACGGCCTTGTCGTGCTGAAGCACGGCGACCGTCAGGCCGAGGCCGCCCTGGCCGCTTCGCTGCCCAGCAAGTATCGCCGGGGCGACAAGCTGCGCTACACTGGACCGACTGCCGACTATGAGATGATCTTCGAAGAGATGGTTGACGGAAACCGGGCTGCGGTCCTATTCAAGTTGCTAGGGCGTGATTCGCGCCAGATCATTCCGCTGCCGTCAGGGACCTGACGCGCAGTGCGGTAGCCATCCAGCCCACCTCCATCCTGAACGACCCGCCAGCGCGACGCGAAGGCGGGTTTTTCAATGGAGATCAACCACTTGCACCGCGCCAACGGCTTCACGGGTCCTTCCCCCCGACCCAAACCGTATACGGGCAGCTGGGGCATGTTCGTTCCCTAGTGAGCGATGTTGCAGGCGGTGCAACAGGCGTTGCGGGCGCAACAGGGAGCGCAACGGCATGAGCAACGCCTTCCTCCTCGAAGCACCGAGCGCGAGCCGCTGGGTCAGCGTCAGCGAGGCCGCCCGGCTAGAGGGCGAGGCGGGCCGCGCCGTCAACAAATCGTCGATCTCGCGGTTCATCGATCGTAACCCCGACGTCCCGGTGCGACGTGACGCCCGCAATCGTGTGACGGAGGTCGACTATGAGGCGCTGGCCGTCGCCCGCGCCCAGTCGCTGTCCGTCCAGGATAGTCGCCCGGCCTTTAATGCCGCCCCCGCGCCGACGCCCGCCGCTCCCGTCGTCGGCTCGCGCAAGCGCGATCTGGAAGTCGAAAAGCTCGAGCTCGATCTGGCCGAGCGGAAAGGCGAGCTGTTATCGCGCGCTGCGACCAGCATGGCGATCGATGCCATCGGCGTCGCGTTCCTGCAGGGCCTCGAGCGCCGGCGCCGCACCTTGGCGACGCAGCTCGTCGGCATCAGTGAACAGCGCCCGATGGAGCTCGCGCTGAAGGCCGCCGACACGGCGTTGCTGAACGACCTGGTCGGCAAGCTGCAGAAGCTGGCCGGTGACATCGTCGAACCGGAGCAGGCAGCGGCCTAATGGCGCTGTTCACTAGCAGGGACATCGCCGCCCAGGCGGCTGCGCTCCTGCTCGGTTTGGCCACGGCGATCACGCCTGCGGCCGACGAGCAGATCAGCGCCTGGGCGAACGGCCGGGTGAACATTCCCGGCGAGACCGGCACGACGCGCGAAGGGCTGCTGTCCTGGGACGGCTTCGAGCCTTTGATCGAGCCGCTGGATCGCCTCCACCCCGACGATCCGGCGCGCACGGTGACCTTTGTCGGATCCGCGCAGATCGCCAAGACGACGATCGGCGTCATCGCCACCCTTTATTACTCGACGGCCATATCGCGGCCGTGGTGCGTAGCCCTTCCCAGCGCTGAAGAGGCCCTGAAGTATAACCGGACGAAGTGGCAGCCGCTGGTCGACTCCACGCCGGAGCTGAAGCGGAAGATCCGCGCGGTCACATCGCGCGACGAGCAGGGTTCGACCAGCACCTACAAGCGTTTCGCCGGCGGCTACGGCCAGTTCTTCGGAACCGAGACGGCCAAGGCGCTTCAGATGCTGACCTTCTGCCTAGTGGTGAAGGAGGAGACGCCGAACTGGAAGCTGTCGGTCGGCGACCGTGGCGACCCGCACAAACAGATCGCCATGCGCCAGCTGCAGTGGGAGCTCGCGGGTGCCAAGACGTTTCACAACTCGACGCCCGGCCTGGTGCGCCGCGACGAAGAGAACGGCGGCCAGCTGACCGGTTGCCCGGTGACGATGGATTTCCTGGCCGGGGACCAGCGCCGGCTCTATCTGCCCTGCCCGCACTGCGCGCATCTGCCCGGCGGCGTCCTTCTCCGGCTCGATCGCGACGCGATGATGGGCATCGCAAAGGGCGAGACGCCGCACTTCACCTGTCCCGGATGTGGCGCGGACATCGAGCACCGTCATAAGGCCGAGATGGTCGCGGCCTGCCATCCCTATCGAAACGCGCACGCCGTGCGCGGCGGCTGGATCCCGACCTTCCCGTCCGAGCTGGTCGACAACCCCGCCCCCGGCGCCTTCATCCGGGCCGACGAGTTCGACCAGTGGCGCGCCCGCCCAGTCGAAGGTCGCCAGCCCAGCTATCACGCTTGGCAGGTCGTTTCGGGCGCCGTCGACTGGGCGTTCATTGCGCAGCAGATCCGCGACGCGGAAGACGGCGACGAGAAGGACAAGATCGCGCTGCATCAGCAGATTTTCGGCGAGGCCTATGAAGTCACGATCCAGCAGGCGGACGTCGACAAGCTGTTGGATCGCCGGGATACGAAGTTCACGAAGGGCGTCGTTCCCTCGGGATATGAGATCGTCACCATCGCCGTCGACCTCAACGGCGACTGGGCGCAGTGGACCGCCTATGCCTGGGGGCCGGGGGCTGAGCATGTTCCCTTCGACAAGGGGCGCATCGATGGCAGCCCGCCCGACGCCAACATCTGGACCGAGATCGCGGCGCTGGAGCGCAGGATCTGGCCGCATGAAGATGGCGGATCGGTCGCCACCGAGGTCGTCGGCGTCGATTCCGGTTACGGCACCTATCACGTCTACGCCTACTGCTCCGCGCATGCGAAATCGAAGGCGCTGGATGGCGCCGACGGGTGGGGCCGGATGCCATTGCGAAAGGCGCAGCAGCGCCAGAAGCTCCAGGGCGATGACGGGACGATCGTTTCCTGTCGCACCTGGCGGGTCGGCACCTGGGATCTGAAGCGGGCGCTGCTCAACGAAGCGATCCCGCTGAGCCTGGAAGGTGACAAAGGCCTGCGTGCTCCCGGCCGTCCGCACTGGCCGGGTTGGCTGGAGCGAGATTTCTTTGAGGAGCTGACCGGCGAGGCCCTGGTCACCGTCCAGGACAGCAAGACCGGCGTGGTCAAGGACGAGGCCTGGGTTCGGGTTCGGCGTCGCAACGAAGAGATGGACCTCTGGGTCTATAACCGCGCCCTCGCCGCCTCGATCGGCATTGGCGTCCCCGGCGCGGAACCCGACTGGCTGGATCTTGCCCGGCGCCGCCAGACCGGCCAGGCCGGACTGGAAGAGTTGTGGGAACGGCCGACATCGAAACCCGCCGCCGGCGCGCCTGAAGCGCCACCTTCGGCGAAGAGCAAGTGGGACTTCTGATGGCGCTGTCGGTCGAAGAGCAAGCGATGTTGACGAAGTTCCGGGCCGCCTGGGCTGACCTGATCACGGGCAAGCAGGTCGCCAAGGTCAGCAGCGCCGGCCGCAACGTCGAATATACGAAGGCGGATCTGCCCAAGCTGGAACAGGCCATCGCCGACCTCGAGGCCAAGTCGCTCCTGCCCGCCGGCCAGACCGTGCGCCGGCGGGGCGCCCTCCGCTTCAGCCTATAGCCCCACACCCGCGCCCTATTCCTTACCGACCCGCCCCGGGTTTGAGGTCGGATCGGCGGTCCTGCGAGCAATCGTCAACACCGGGGGCGCGGGCGTCGAAAGGCGCGTCGTAGACCGGTGAAGGCCGTCACACCCGGACATCATCATCAACGGAGGCCATCATGAGCCGCACGACACGCACACCCTCGCCGGAAACGGCGCCGCCCGCCGAAGCGCATGGCGATATCGCCCTGACCGCCCTAAAGGATTTGCCTGCTGTCGGCGCGCTTCTGGCGTTGGTCACGGCCATGCTGGCGGTCGCTCGCTTCCCGAGTTCGCCCATGCCCGTGGCGCTGACGGATCGCCTGTCGGCAGCGCAGCAGGAGTTCGCCGCTGCATTGGACGGTCCGGCCTTCGCACCGCTGGCAGGCTTGGTCGATCTCAGCCAGGAACAGACTGGCGGCTATGACGATGCCTGGATCCGCGAACAGTTCGAAGCTTTCAACGCCGCCTTGAAGGATCGCTTCACGGGCGTGGATGAGGGCCTGCGAGCCGCCACCGACACGCTGACCGCACTGTCCGGCGCCGTTGATAAGATCAGCGAGCGCCTCGACAATCTGGATGCTCTCACGGAGCGCGTTTCGGCGATCGAAGCCGCCGCCGCGCCAGCTGACAAGAAGGCCTAAGCCGCCCCATGCGCGCGCCCCTGGCCCCCACCGGATTGGTCGCCCCTGACGGGCGATCAATCTCTCGCTTCGAAGTCGCTCGCGCTCGCGCAAGCGCCAGCGTGGCGACCACGGCTCCGGCCATGGCCGGGGGCTATCCGCTCGCCTATGAAGGCGCCGGAAGTGGCGGGACGTATTTCTCGGAATGGCCGGCGCACCTCCGCTCGGCAGACCGCGACCTCCTGCCAGCGCGCGGCGCACTCACCGCCCGCATCCGCGAGCGGATCCGCAACGACCCGGTCGCCGCCTCCTCCGTTCCGCGACGCGTGAACGCCGTTGTCGGCAAGGGTTGGCAGGTCAAATTCCGCCCCAACGCGCGCGCACTCGGCATCACGCTGGAAGCGGCGCGCCAGCTCGGCGCGGACCTAACGAACGAGTTCAAACTTTACGCCTACGGACACGCCTTTCAGTCCGACGCCGAACGCAAGCTGTCGTTCGGCCAGCAGCTGCGCCTGGCGGTCTGGCACCTGGCGGGCGCAGACGGCGAAGCGCTCGGTCTGGCGGAGTGGGCTGACGATGAGCAGACCCGCTATCGCACCCGGCTTCGCCTGGTCGATCCCGACCGCCTGACCAATCCGAACGGCCGTCCGGACAAGGACAATCTGCGCGCCGGCATCGAGACGAACTTCGCCGGCGTGCCGATGCGGTATTGGATCCGCGAGCGTCACCCGACCGACTTCGCCGGTCCCGGCCAGTTCAATTGGACCGGCTTTGAACGCTGGACCGAGTGGGGCCGCCCCCAGGTCTTCCACGTCTTCGAACCGCAGCGCGCCGGTCAGACGCGCGGCGTCAGCCGGTTCGCCTCGGTGCTGAAGAGTTTCCGCGCCCTGTCGAAGTTCACGGACGCCACCCTGCAGAGCGCCACGATCAACGCCCTGATCGTCGCCTTCATGAAGTCCAACTCCGGCCCCGAGGCCGTGAGCGAAAGCTTCGAAACGAAGGAGATGAAGAACCTCGAGGCTTGGCGCCAAGAGTATTACGAAAAGAACCCGATCAGCCTCGCCAGCGGCGCCACCGTGCCGGTCCTGCCCTACGGCGACGAACTGCAGCTGCAGACGGCCGCGAAGGACGTCGGCAGCTTCGACGCCTTCACCCGATCGATCCTGCGCCTGATCTCGGCCGCGCTGGGCCAGACCTATGAGGAAGTCACGATGGACTTCTCGCAGGTGAACTATTCGTCGGCCCGCGCCGCCATGGTCCACGCCTGGTCCGACACCGTGGCCATGATGGGCCTGCTGGAAGATCAGCTCGTCCGCCCCTTCGTCGTCGCCTGGGCGGAAGAGGCCTTTGACCGTGGCTATGTCCAGGTGCCCGAGGGCGCGCCTGATTTCTATGACGCGATCGACGCCTACTGCCAGATCCACTGCATCGGCCCCGGCCGGGGCTACATCGATCCGACGAAGGAAATCGACGCGGCCGCCGCGCGCGTCGAGGCCGGCCAATCGACCCTGGAAGACGAGTGCAACGACCAGGGCCGCGACTGGGAAGAAGTCATGGAGCAGCGCGCTCGCGAGCTGGCCAAGGCTGAAGAACTGGGACTGACGGCGCATGGCGGCGCGGCGCTGGTCAAGGTCGCCGATCGCTCACGTGACCCCGCCCATGACGCCGCGCTGGACGCTCGCGCGGCCTGATCGAAAGACAGACATGACCGACATCGCTCTCCTGGCCTCGCGTTACGCGGGCCGGCCCTTGCTGATGACCGCTGAGGCGGCCGAGCAGCTGGCGCACCGCATCCGCACGATCGACGCCCGCGCCTTCGAACGTCCCGGTCGGATCAGCGCCCTGCTGCGCCGCGTCGGCCTGTCCAATGGCGGCAAGGCCGATGTCGGCCTGGAGAGGCGCACGCCGTTCGCCATGCACGATGACGACGTCGAGCCGACCATCCCCATGGAAGAGCAGCTGGCCTACTCGCCGCGTTGGCTGGGCGATGTCGAGGACACCGGCTTCTGCTGGTCGTTGAAGGACGGCGTGGCGCTGATCTGCTGCGATACCGTCCTGGTCGAACGCGGCGACGAGTTCTGCGGCCAGGTCTGGCACGGCTATGACACCCTGTTGCTGGCCATGCGCGAGGCCATGGCCGACGCTCGGGTTCGCGGGATCTTCCTGGTCCTGGACACGCCCGGCGGCGTCGCCGGCAGCGGCCTGCCGGAACTAGCGGCCTACATGCGCAGCGCGCGCGAGGCCGCCGGCGGCAAGCCGATCTGGGTCTATGCCCGCATGGCCTGCTCGGCCGGCTATTGGATCTTGGCGTCAGGCGACCACGCGATCGCGGGCCAGTTCGCCTACGTCGGATCGTGCGGCGCCGTCGTCGGCCACGAAAACCACAGCGCGGCTCTGAACAAGGCCGGCATCGAGATCACCACTATCGAGTTCCCCGAAGGGGCGCTGAAGACCGAGGGCGGCCGCTGGAAGGCGCTCAGCGACGCCGGCCGCGCCGCCTGGCAGGCCGACATCAATGAGCTGGGCCAGACCTTCTTCGCCGACCTCGAGGCCGGCCGCCCTCAACTGACCAACGAGAAGCTGATGGCCCTGCGCGCGGACGCCTTCATGGCGCAGCACGCCGACCCGGAGCGCTCCGGCCTGGCGCTCGGCCTGGTCGACGCCATCGCGACCGAGGAGGAGGCCTTCGCCCAGCTGGTCGCCCACGTTTCCGCCCCTGCGGACGAGACAAAACCCGCCGCCGCGTCAGGGGCGCGCGCGGCAACTGCAGCCAAGGAGGCCGTCATGGCCCAGCCCACCCGCAAGCCCGCTGCGGCCGCCCAGGTCGCCCAAGCCCAGAAGGCGTTCTCACTCGCCAAGGCCAATCTCGCCAAGGCCAAGGCGAACGCCGCCGCTGATGTCACCAACGACGAGGATGAGGACGCCGACGCCGCAGACCCGGCCAAGTCCGACACCGATGAGGCGGACGACGAGCAGGACGATCCCGAAAGCGAGAGCGATGAAGACGACAAGGAAGACAAGCCTTCCGACGCCGTCGCCATCGCCAGCTCGGCCGAGGCCAAGGCGCATCCCGCCATGGCCACCGCTGCGATCGCATCGGGTCAGACCCTCGCCCAGTTCAAGGCCAGCGTCGGCGCCATGGCCAACGGCCGCACCGGGCGTCTCGACGCCGCCATGGCGAACGCCCGGCGTCTCAAGCCTGACGCCACGAAGTCCGCGAGCGGCATGAGCGCCTCGATCGCGGCCCGCATCGAGAAGAATCGCGGGGCCAAGGCCTCGGCCTGACCCGTCCAGCCGGCCGGAGCTGGTCTCGATCCGGTCATTCCCTGACCCCTGACATAGGAGGCCGTCATGAAGGCCTATTCTTTCGAGACCGGGCTTTCCGGCCTCAGCGACTTCATCCATTCGGAATATGATCCGACGTTCACGACCGACAAGCGCACGCTTGCGGCCGGCGTCGGAACGGTCCGAGCCCTGGCCCGGTTCGCTCTGGTCGCCAGCATTCCGACCGGCGCTGCGACGGTCACGGCCGGCGCGGTTGTCGGCACCGGCAACGGCGCCGTCAACGCCTTGACCGCCGACGCCGGCGCACCGGCCGGCGTCTATCAAGTCCTGTTCATCGAGCCTGCCGCCAATGCGGGCACCTTCCAGGTGATCCGCCCGGATGGATCGATCGACGGCACCGGCAACGTGGGTGTCGCCTACAACGGCACGATCAACTTCACCCAGGCCGACGGCGCCACCGACTTCGTCGCCGGCGACCGACGGGAGATCACCGTCGCCTATGCGCCGGGATCGACGAAGGACGTGGCCTGGTCGCCGACCGCTACCGACGGATCGCAGGTGATCAGCGGCGTCAACCTGTTCGCAGCCGAGGCTCCGATCGGGACGGACGTCGAGATCACCGTGCTGGCGCGCGGCCCCGTCGTCGCCCGCCGTGAGGCCATCGCCTGGCCGGCCGGCACGACCGACCTGCAGAAGACCGCCGCTTACGCGCGGCTGGCGGCCCTGGGCATCCAGTGCCGCGTGTCCGGCTGACGGACGACTGACGGCCGCTCTCGGGGGGCCTTTCCTTCACACACCTTGAAAAGGAGGGCTCCCCATGGATCCCGAAGAACTGCTGAACAGCGGCGCAATGCTGCCGATCACCGCCGCCGAACATGCCGGCCTCATAAACTCCATCCCCGACACCTTCGGCCAGCTCAACGCTGATGGAATGTTCCCTGCGGAGGGGCTGTCCACGCCCTTCGTGCGGGTGGATATCCATGACGGCGTCATCACGGCCCTGCCGGTCACCGAGGGTGGCCGCCCCTCGACGATCGCGCGCCACGACGGCGGCCGCGCGGTGATTTTCCAGATCCCCAACGTCAGCCACGAAGACAGCGTCCTGGCCAACGATCTGCGCGACTGGCAGGCCTATGCGGCCCGGACGAACGTGCCGGACGAGGCGATCACGAACCGGGTCGAGACGCGTCACAAGCGCAATCGGCTGAAGTTCGACATCACCCGCGAAGTGATGAAGATGTCGGCGCTGAAGGGCCAGATCCGCGATGGCGCCAATACCCTGCTCTATGACCTGTATGACGTTTTCGGCGTCGAGAAGCGGGTGGTCTATTTCGACCTGGATGACCCGAACTTCGACGTCCCCGGCGCCATCGAGGAGATTATCGCCGGCACCGAGGACGGCCTGGTCAACGACACCATGGACGGCCTGGAATCGCGCATCTCGGCCAAGTTCTACAGCAAGATCATCTCGCACCCCTCGGTCGAGAAGTTCTTCGCCAACACGCCGGCCATGCTGCAGCTGCTGCTGAACCAGCAGCGCGAACGGTCGGCCGAGGGCTTCCGTCGCAAGATCGAGCTCAATGGCGTCGTCTTCCGCGAGTATCGCGCGAAGGTGAAGCTGTGGGGCGACGAAGGAACGACGCAGCTGCTGTCGGACACGCAGGGCGTCGCCTATCCGACCGGCACGATCGACGCGCACACCACCTATGCGGCCCCGCCGCTGGACGTGCGCGAACTGAACGGTTCGGTCGCCGGCGTCGATGACCTGGTCCACTTCTCGGAAGAGGTCATGAAGCACGGCGCGGGTCTGGAATGGAAATACCAGATGAACGCCCTGCCGATCTGGAAGAAGCCCGCCCTGCTGACCGAGCTTCGCTACGGCGAAGAGCCCTGATCGGCTGACCGGCCAGGAGATCGTCATGAACTTCAGCGACCACCTGGCCGGCCTCGATCTCGCGATCGAGGACCATCTTTGCGACGACGCCCTCTATCTGGTGGAGGGCGTCGCTCCGCTTCCGGTGCGACTGCAGCTGGACCAGCCCGACAGCGCCGACCGACTTCAGGTCATGGGCTTCGTCCGCTCTCGTCCCGTGATCACCATCCTCAAGGCAGCTGTGCCTGGCCTGCGCGAAGATCACCGCTTCCAGATGGTTCTGGCCGGCGGCGTCCTGGGCGACATCTGGCAAGTGGCCGAGGCCCCGACCGCGCCCGGCGATGGTCGCTGGTGGGTCGTCGAGGTTATGCCGGGGTGACCACCTTCGCTCAGCTGAAGGCGGCGCTGGTCGGAGACTTCGACAAGGAAACAGGCGCCGCGCTTCAACACGTCGAGGGCGCCATCCAGTCCGCCCTGTTCGATTACGCCGGCGACACCCAGACGAAGTGGCGACAGGACGTCGCCCAGTCCGGCCTTCGAAACGCCGGTCGGATGACGAAAACGATCCGGCTGCGCAAATACAAGAACCGGGGGCTGAACCCCGCCGCCCAGGTCTATTCCACCTTCCCGATCCTGCAGCGCGCCTTCGAGCAGGCGACGACCGTGCGGTCACCCAACGGACATTTCCTTCTCATCCCCAACCCAGACGTCTGGCCGGCCGGCCGCGTCGTGCGGCCGGGGGGACGCAGCGGTCAGCGCAACAACACCCTGGCCATCGCCGAAGCGCGCTTTGGACCGCTGCGTCTGATCTATCGCCAAGGCCAGGCCTCGCTGCTGGTCGCCGAAGCGCGGTCCAGCGCGTCCCGCCCGGGCTCGTTTCGCAAAGCCAGCGCGACCGCCCTTCGCACCGGCAACGGCCTGACCACCATCGTCGTCTTCTACCTGGTCAAGGAAGCCCGCCTGCCTCGGATGCTGCGCGGCAACGTCATCCGCGAGCGCGCCCAGCGCAACGCCGCCGCCGCCGTCGACAGGCTGTTCATTCGCTACTTCGAACAGCCCGCCAGCCAGGGCCTTCTGACGGGACCGAGCAATGATTGAACCCGCCTATCAGCAGCTGGCCGCCAGCATCGCAGACGCCCTGATCTCGGCCGGCTTCATCGTCGCCGTCGGCGACCTGAAGATCGACCCGCCGGCGCCCTTCACCCCGACCGGCGACGAACGATCGCTCGTCCAGGCGGCGGCCTTGGTGAAGGTTCGAACCGCCCCCGTTCGGCAACTGCTGGGCGGCCCGAGGGTCCGTTACGTCGTCGAACGGCAATGCCAGCTGGAACTGGCGATCTGGGGCCCGGAGCGACTCCGCCGCGAGAGCAAGGTGGCGGACGCCCTGTTCGCCCTCGCTCTTCTTCAGGACGATGACCCGACCCTGTCGGGGAAGGCCGAGCGCCTGGTCCTTGGCGAGCAGACCGATGACGAGCTGCCGCCGAACGGCGTCAGCTTCCTGATCACCTTCACCATCCGCGTCCGCTCGGGCGACGCGCTGGGCCGCACCCCCTGACCGGAGCCTGACATGACCACGGAAAACGACACCCAACCCGACGCCCCGAACAAGCCCGGCCCCAAGCCCAGGCTGGTCTGGATCGTCACCCCAGAGGCCGGCCTGCATCAGGTCAACGCCAGCGCCGTCGACGGCGCGATTTCCAACGACAAGGGCCGCCGCGCGACCGAGCGCGACCTGGCCATCGCCGGCGTCATCGACGCCCAGGAGGACTGATCCATGCCCGCTGATGTCTGGTATGGCGGCGACTGCGAAACCCGCATCGGCCGCCGCGCGAACCTGCAGACGGCGCCGACCGTCTGGCAGAACTTCGAGTTCCTGTCCCTGACCATCACGCCGGCGCAGGAATGGCGCGAGCGGAACAAGCTGGGCAATCCCGGCATCCGCAAGAATGTCTTGGATCCAACGCGGCCGCGTAAGGGCTTCTTCCGTCTGACGGGAGAGCTGGTCGTCGACGCCGACACGCGCCAGCTGCCGTTGCTGCTGCGGGCCGCCATGGGCCCGCCGGCGGCGCCTGTCGCCAACGGTCCGCTGTTCGACCACCTGTTCGAAAGCGGATCCAAGACGGAACAGTATTTCGATCTGGCCGTCCGCGTCGGCGAGAACGACGTGCGGGTGTATGAAGGCCTGACCCTGTCGCAGCTCTCGACCCAGTTCACGGGCGAGAACACCCAGGACTTCAACCTGAACGTCAGCCTCGCGGGCCTGCGCCGGAAGACGCTGACCGCCTTCCCCGACGGCGATGTCACCGCCGTTCCGACCGAGGCGCCCATCCTGCGCGCCCTGTTCGAGGTCGACGACGTCGCCGCCGGCAACATGTTGTCGGGCTCGTTCAGCTTCAGCCGTCAGCTGCAGGAGGGCATCTTCCTCAGCGCCACCCCTTCGGTGTCCAGCCTGCGGCCGAACGGCGCGCAGCACTCCGGCTCGGCCTCGTTCCGCGCGATCGGCGCCGTGTTCGACCAGATGGAAGAGGAAGAGGACACCTTCGCCGCCAGCTTCCGCATGCTGGGCGTCGAGAGCGGTCACCTGATCAAGCTGCGCCACCCCCAGGCGCTGTTGGCGCCCAGTGCGACCCCGATCACCGGTCCCGGTCAGATCGAGCGCACCATCAACTGGTCGCCTTATCAGACGGCGGCGGCGGCGGCGGCGCAGATCATCGTCACCAATGACGTGGCGGCCTACGCATGATCCGCGTCGCCTTAAAGAAGGATCCGGTCACAAAGGCTCTGGTCGGTCAATATCGCGGCGCCACCATCACAGTCCGGCGGCTGCGCACGCCGGAATGGACCCGCGCACGGTCGGCTGCCCAGGCGATCCTGCAGAATGATGCTGAGCTTCTGCCGCTCTTGGTCGAGCATGACCTCTTGCCGGAGGGCGGCGTGCGCGCCTGGAAGCGGATGCGTGACGACGATCCTTCCAGCTATGCCAGCTTCATCAGCGGCGTGTCTGGATGGTTGACCGCTGTCGAATGTGCGTTGGTCGGCGTTTCCGGTTGGGAAGGCTTTGCGACCGATGACGGCGTTCCCGCGCCGATCACACGCGAAGTGCTTCAGGCCCTGTTTCTCGACGAGGCGTTAAGCGACCAGGTGATGGCGGTCCTGACGGAGGCGGCTCTGCTGTTGATCGTCGAGGGGGAGCCCTTCGGGGCCTCGCCGACTGGTTCTTCGGCGCCAGGGACGACGGCGTAGGCCCCGACCACTGTTTCAACTGCCAAAAGGTCGCCGCGCCCTGCAGCCAGGGCGTCGCGATCAAAGGGCGTCGATGCCCGCGTTTCGAACACGCCTGCCGCACGGTCGAAGGGGCGGAGGTGTGGGACGCCGTTCAGCGCTCCGGCGCCTGGACGGGCGGGGGCATGACGCCGCGCCGCATTGATCGCCATGGCGTTCGCGCCCGGATGGGCCATGCGCCGGCGTGGATCGTGGAGACGCTGCTGGACGCCTTCGAGCCCGCCGCCCTGCGCGCCGCGAGCGTGGCCGAGAAGAAGCGCGAAAAGACTGAACGACGCGCACGGCGTGCGCCCGACCAGAAGGATAACGACGATGACTGACGCCACGGCCGGACGCAGCGGCGTCGGGATCCGCCTGTATGTCGCCGGCGGCGAGGTGGTGAAGCGCACCTTCGACCAGGTCGGCGACAGCGGAAAGAAGATGTGGGCCGAGATCGCCCTGGGCGAACGGGCTGCGAACCCGGCGGTTCGCGCGCTTTCGCTTGGCGCTGGCGAAGCGAAACAGGGCTTCGAAGGCCTCGCCGCACGTGTCGGGCCGGCCGGCACGGCTCTCAGCGCATTCGGGTTTGCGGGTCTGGCGGTCGCCGCGACGCTGGGCGGATTGGCCGTCGCGCTGGTGAAGGTCCGAGACGGCATGGCGTTCGCGGCGGAGTTGACGGATGTCTCCGACCGCATCGGTATCGGCGCGGAGTCTCTTCAAGAGTGGCGCTACGTCGCCGACGAAGCGGGCGTCTCTGTTGAGAGCCTTCAAGGGAATATGGAGAAACTCAACGGCGTCGTCGGAGCGTTCAAGGCGGGCATCGGGGATGCCAAGCTCAAGCCCGTTTTTGAGGAGCTGGGCATCACGAAGGCCCAGCTTCAAAACGTCAGCACGGCAGACGACATGCTGATACTGCTGGCCGATACCCTGGGTCAGGTGAAGGACCGCGCCACTCAGGTGAAATTCGCGAGGACGCTTGGCGTCGAAGAAGCGCTCCCCATCATCCGCCTGGGGTCGGAGCGTATTCGCGAACTCTCCAATGAGGCGCGGGATCTCGGCCTGGTCATGAGCGACGATGTGCGCGCCAAGTTCGACGAGGCGGACCGCGCGATGGAGCGTGCGCAGCAGCGTATCGAAATGGCCTTGAAGGTCGCCGTGGTCGATCTCGCGGATGATTTCGCCGGGCTGGTCGAGAACATCGCCGACGCGATCCAGTGGTTGAGCCGGCTCGATAGCGCGATGGACAACTATCGCATTGACGACAACCCGGCCACGCGGGCCGGAATGTGGGTCAACAGGCGCGTTCGCGATCTGGCGGCGGGACGGAACGCCGCTGAAAGTGAGGCCCGCTGGCATCCCTTGGGCTCGGACATCCTTGATCGGCTTGCCATGTTTCGGACGAGGCCTGGCGAGGTTTGGAATGAAGGCGGGGGCTTCGACCCGAAGGGCCATAGCGGGAAAAGCTCATCGTCGGCGGCGAACAAGGCTGCGAGGGAAGCCGAACAACGGCGTGAGCGAGCGGAGCGAGCGCAGCAGCAGCAAGAGCGACTGAATGACGACCTAGCGCGCTCCGTAAGTCTGGGGAACTTGTCGATCAACGATAAAGCTTCCAACGAGATCGCCGATCTTGAGCTCGAACGTGCGGCTCGGCTGCGTGAGATCGCCAGATCAGAGCAGGAGTATATTCGCTCGAAAGGGCTGCGTGGCCTGACCGAAGCGGAAGCCGAGCAACTGCGGGTCAGTCAGGAAGAGCTTCATCTTAAGAAGAAAGACATAATTGATTGGAACCGTCGGCGAGAGCTAGCAGCGCGCAGGATGAAGGACGACGAGGACGCCGCCCGGTCCGCGACCGAACTTCTGGACATCGATGCGCAGATGGTTCGCACTCAAGCCGAACGTCATCGCATCGAGCGCGAGATCCTGCTCGCGACGATCGAGATCGCCCGCAAACGCAAGGCCTTCGAGCTGGAGAACGACCCGGAGCTGGATGACCAGCAGCGCGGTCAGCAGATGGCGATTTTCAATCGCGGCGCGTCCCGCCGGGTCGAACTGTTCGACCATCAGGAGACGGAGCGCCTGCGGGCGCAGTTCAAGTCCTACGGCCGCGAAGTCACCGAGGCCATCCGCGAGGGTCGGATTGGCGAATATATCGGCGACCAGCTGAAGCAACGGTTGCTGGACGGCGCCCTGGACCAGCTCTTCAACCTGTTCAACGGCATGAAGTCTGGCGCTGGCGGCGCGGCGGGCGGCGGCGCTGGGAGCTGGCTGTCATCGGCATTCAACGTCGCCAAGTCGTTTTTCGGCGGCGGCCGGGCGGCCGGCGGCGGGGCCGAGGCCGGCCGCTTCTACCACACGGTGGAGCACGGTCGCCCCGAGCTGTTCATGATCGGTGGATCCGGACACGTCACCAGCGCCGTCGAGACGGCGCGGATGTTGCGCGAAACCATGGCCGAGACGAGTGGTGGATCCTCGCGCGTCTCTGGGCCGCCGATCGTTCACCAGACGCTGAAGTTCGACAACCGGGGGGCCGTCATGACATCCGACCTACTGCAGAACATGGAGGAAATGTCAGCCTCATCCGCGACGGCCAGCGTCGCGGCGTCGCGCGAAACCGTCCCGACCGACATGGCGCGCCGCCAGCGTTACACACTGAATCGGCGCCGCTGATGCCGATGATGCTGCCGATCACACCGCCCGCCGAGCAGGAGGTGAATCTGGTTTCCGCCAAGAACATGCTCATCCCCGCGTTCGGCGACGGCGAGCAGGAGCTGCTGCGCAAAGGGACGCGTTACGAAATCCAGTTCGACATGGGCGAGATGGATTATGTCGACGCCCTGGACTGGACCGACCTGACGACCGAAGGCGACACGGTCGTCATGGCAGTCTACCAGCCCGGCCTCGTCACGGGCGCGCCCGGCGCACCGCGCGTCAATGGCGGAGGGCAATCTGGACGGGGCCTGGCGATCGACGGCCTGGTCAACGGCTATACCGTTCGAAAAGGACAGTTCCTATCGGTCATCACACAGGGCCGCCGCTTCCTCTACCGCGCGCGCACGACGGTCGTCGCTAACGCCGGGGCGGTCCTTGTCCCGCTGCAAACCATGCTGCGTTTTCCGCCTGGCGATAACGACGTCGTCGAGCTGGAGCAGCCGATGATCGAGGGTTGGGCGCGTGATGTCTCGGGCCTGCGGATCATCGCCAACCACAATGTCACGGTGTCCTTCACGGTGAGAGAGCGCTGATGGACGCCAATCTGATCGCGGCCTTTCAGCGTCATGCCTTCATCAAGGCGACGCTGGTGCGGTTGGGCATGGCGGGCGGCGCTGTCGGCCTGACGGATGGCGGGTTTGTCGTCTTTGACGCTGGCGAAGGCGATGGGCCGGAACCCTATGTGTCGAACCACCCCGTTTACGGCGCCCTGGACACCGTCCCGGCGATCAAGGACGGCGCTGAAGCGCAGACCACTCGCATCGATCTGTCCCTCCTGCCGGCGTCCGATGCGGCCGCGGCCGCCCTCGCGTCGCCGACTACTCAGGGCACGCGGGTCCAGTGGTGGGAAGGCGCGATCGATCTGGACACCGGTCTTCTCATTGGCATCCCGGAACTGAAGTTCGACGGCGAGATCGATAAGGCGCGCTTCCAGGTCAGCGACAGCTGGAACCTAACGCTGGAATGCGGAACCCAGGCGGAGCGTCAGTTGGAGCCGAACGCCGATTGGCGGCTGAACAACGCCTTCCATCAGCTCATCTGGCCCGGCGAGCTCGGGCTGTCCTACGTCGACGGCGTCACCCGGAAGAAGGAGTGGCGCAGCCGCCCCGAAAACCCCGGCGTGTTCAAGCGGCTTCTGAAGTCGCTGGTCCCTCTGCTGCCCGACTGAGGTCATCCGACATGAATACGATGCTGAAACGGGCTGCGGCGACGCAGGCCTGCATGGACCGTTTCGCCTACAGGTCGATCGAGCCCGGCGTGCGCGATTGCGGCAAGCTGACGGCCCATGCGCTGCACAAACAGGGTCGATCGGCGAAGCTGCTGAACGCCTCGCGCCACAAGACCTGGCGTGGGGCGCTCGCCTACCTGAAGCGCAACAAGTTCGCCTCGCTGGTGGACCTGGTCGATGCGATGGGGCTGCAGCGCATTCCGCCGGCGGCGGCGCTGCCGGGCGACATCATCGCCATGCCGACGGACGAGGCCAACGGGTTCGGCTGCTCGCTGACCGTCGCCTTGGATAACGGGCGTGTCCTCGGCCTCAATCCGGCGTCCGATCAAATCGAGCCCATGATCCCCCATCTGTTCGTCTGCGCCTGGAGGGTCTGAGTGCCTCACCTTCTGCCCGCCGCCGCCAGCGCCATTGCGCAGGCCGCGCCTGCTGCTGCAGCGACGGCCGCCAAGGCCACCGTCATGGGCACGCTGAAGTCCGTCGCCTTCAACGCCCTGACCAGCCTCGCGATCAGCTCGGCCTTGTCGGTGTTTTCCCCGACGGTCGGCGCCTCTGCGCGCCAGGTCGAGTTCGTCATCGATCCCGATGGCCCGATTCCGTTCGCCGCCGGCCGCGTCGGCGTCTCAGGTTCCGTCGTTCACCGGGACACCTTCGGCCCGGACCTGATGTATTACGGGATCCCGTTCGTCCTGTCCGGCGCGGGGCCGATCACCGCCATCGAGTCCTTCATGGCGGACGACTACCCGATGGCGTTCGACGCCAACGGCGGCGCTGTCACCGAACCCTATCGTCAGGAGCTGTTTTTCCGCTCGGTGCTGGGCTTCCAGCCTGCGCCGGTCGCCCTGTCGACGCCGGGCGGTCTGAAAAAGGGCGCCACGCTTCCGGGCTGGACGGGGGCGCACAAGCTGTCGGGCAAGGCGGCCGGCCTCATCGTCATGGCCGAGAACTCCAAGGGCTCGGCCTTCCCGACCGGCGAGATCAAGCCGCTGATCCAGCTTCTCGGCCTGAAAGGCTGGGATCCGACGCTGGACAGCACCTATCCCGGCGGAGACGGCCCGTGCCGGCTCAATGACGCGTCGACGTGGGTGACCCTGACGTGTCCGATCCTCTGGGGCCTGAAGTGGGCGCTCGGCCTTTGGGAAGGGCCGTCGCTCAAAGGCGCGCCGGCGCACGACAGTCTGACGGATCATCAGGTCGGCGGTATCGGCGTGCGCCTGTCGGGGGTGGACGTGCCGGCGTTCGTGTCGGCCTCCAACATCGCCAAGGCGAACGGCTGGACCGTTTCGGCCTATCCGAACACGGACGACGACAAGCACCAGGTGCTGGAAACCTTCCTGCAATCCGGCGGTGCGACCTACGCCCAGCGGGCAGGCAAGATCAGTTGCATCAGCCGGGCCGCGCCGCGCGCCAGCCTGGTCACGATCTCGGCTCGCGACACGGCGGGGCCGCTGGAGATCGACACGGCCGCCAGCCGGATCGACCGCATCAACACGCTGCGCCCCCGGTTCTGGAGTCCGGCGCATCGTTGGCAGATGACCGCGATGACCGGCGAGGTCACCGCCCAGGCCTACCGCGACGAGGATGGCGGACGGACCCGCTCGCGCGGCATCGATTTTCCTTTCGTATCCGACGCTCGCCAGACCGGGCAGCTGGCCGCGCTGCAGATCGCTAACACCCGCGAGGGCATCGCCGGCGTCGTTCCGCTGAAGCCGCACCTGCAGCGCATCCGACCCGGCGACGCCTTCACCATCACCGAGCCGGGCTTCGTGCTGGATGGGCTGAAGTGCCTGTGCCTGAATACCGATTACGATGCCGCCACAGGCGTGGTTCGTGTGTCGTTCGTCAGCGAAACGGACGGCAAATATCCCTTCGCTCTGGGCCAAAATCCCACCCCGCCGTCGCCCCAGGTTCTGACGCCCGTGGATCCTCGCCACGTCACGCCGCCGGAAGCTGGCGACTGGACCATCACGCCGCGACCTCCGACCTCGGGCGGCGCGCAGCAGCCCGGCTTCGACCTTACAGGTTTTGTCTCCAACGCGACCGCGACCGCCATTATCGTCGAAACCGGTCCCAGCGCCGATGGGCCGTGGACACAGGCCTATCAGGGACCGCCGACGGTCACGAACATCCCGATCGACGGGCTGCAACCCGGCGCGACCTACTTCATCGCGATCCAGTATCAGCGGAACCAGAACTACTCCGAGCGCGAGGTTTTTGGACCGTTCACTGCTCCGAACCTGATCGCTGGCGACCTGTCGCCGGAAAGCCCGGTGCGGATCGCTGTCACCGAGATCACGGACCGGCTGGTCAGCGTCGAACAGATTTCGGCGACGAACGCGGCGGCCGTCGCGGATCTGGAAG
>NZ_DALZQC010000010.1:0-54217 GCF_032017145.1 Brevundimonas sp. | reverse complement strand
GCCCAGGCGTGTGGCGACGATCTCGCGCAGCGCGCCGCGCGTGCGGGTTACGGCGAAATAGCGCAGCAGGTCGTCGGTGGTCGCCGCCTCCAGCGGCTTGGTCGAATAGCGGATCGTCGCCCGGCAGTCGGTGCGCGGCCCTGCGGGGAAGCGCCAGGCGGCCAGGGCGGCCTGCTCGTCCTGGGCGGGGCGGGGCGGCGAAATGACGATCGGGTCTGACGGTGTCGAAGGGGTGTCCCGGACCGGCCGGATGTCGCGGGTGCGGCCCTGTACGTCCACCGAAAAGGCCAGGATGACGGCGGGCCTGTCGCGACCGGCGATGCGGGTGATGTCGACGGCCAGATCGTCGGCGTAGAGGGGCTGGATCGTCTGGCCGTCGCAGGTGAAGTCGGTGGTCGGGACCTGAACCCACTGCTCGGTCGTGGCCAGACGTCCGTCCCGAACGGGCGACACCTGCAACGGCTCCATCGCCTGGCCCGAGACGGTCGCCAGGGCGGGGGATGCGGTCAAGGTCAGGCCGAGGGCGATCAGGGTTGCGCGCATGGGTGTCTCCGTCTGCATCTCATGGGTGCAGGTCGGGCGCGGTCTGTCTAGCGTGATCGTGTGACAGGGTTTATGGGGCGGCCCCAATTGAGCGAGGGGACGAAGCGTGCGGGCGGACCCGTGTGCTTCGTCCCCTCGCCAAGTCCGGGTTGGACTTGGCCGTTCGGGTCGGGGCCTTGGCGTCAGCGTCGTTTCGGGCGAACCCGAAAGGGCGGTCGGCTGTACCTCGTCGCGCTCCTGGTCTCGGGCGTTCTGCGGCATTGCGACCGCATCGTCCCTCGATCCCGATCCGGTTCCCCGTTCGTCGTCGATCCAAGGACCGTCGAGCATCGGAGCCTTGATCCCGCCTGGCGCACGTTACGATCCGAAGACCGCCCGAAACGCCGGGTCGGAGAGCCGGGCCGGTCCGCTTGATCGCCAGGTCTCCCTGGTTTTCCGCGCCGCCGTGTCCCTCTGGCCTGTTGACGTTCCGACGAAACCGGCTATGAGGCAAGCGCCCGATTTCGCCCCGATGTGCACGATTGGCCCGGCGGCGGTGGACAAGCCTGTGAACATCGGTGGACGGATCAAATTGCGATTGCGGATCAGCCTCTTGCGTTTTCCACAACAAGACGGCGAAAAACGCTTATGTCCGGTGACGAACACAGGTTCGACTGCAACAACTTCACCGGCTGGGGGTTCTGTGGTCGCAGACGTCAGACTTTGAGGAAAAGGCTTGTCCATCACGGTCTCCGAAGGCGCGACAATCGCCTTTAATCGCGCCCAACTGGTGCAGATGTTCGCCCATGCGCCGGGCTTCATGGCGCTGCTGGTCGGGCCGGAGCACCGCTTCGAACTGACCAATACCAACTATCAGACGCTGATCGGCCACCGGTCGGTGACGGGCTGCGCCCTCGCCGACGTGCTGAAGGATGCGGTGGACCAGGGCTATCTGGCGCTGCTGGACACGGTCTATCGCACCGGCCGGGCCCACCATGCCGAGAGCGCGCTTTACGCCATGCAGGCGACGCCGGGCGGGCCGGTCAGGGAACGCTATCTGGATTTCGTCTTCCAGCCGATGAAGACGGAGGACGGTCGGGTCTGGGGCGTTTTCGTCCAGGGCGCCGACGTCACCGAACGGATGCGGGCCGACCAGGCCCTGGCGCTGAGCGAAGCGCGCTACGCCGCCCTGTTCTCGGCCATGGCGACGGGCTTCTGCGTCATCGAGATGAAGTTCGACGCGGCGGATCGGCCGGTCGATTACAAGATCGTGGAGGGAAACGAGGCCTTCGAGGAAATGACGGGCCTGGCAGACCCCTACGGCAAATGGGTCAGCGAGATTGCGCCGGGCCTGGAGCGGCACTGGTTCGAGCTTTACGGCGGAGTGGCGCGCACCGGCGAGCCGGTGCGGTTCGAGAACCCGGCCGACATCTTCGGGCGCTGGTACGACGTGCAGGCCCTGCGGATCGGCCAGCCGGGCGCCTATCAGGTCGCCATCCTGTTCAACAACATCACCGAGCGCAAGCAGAGCGAGGCGCGTCAGGCGGCCCTGCTGGAGCTGAACGACGCCATCCGCGACCTGACCGACGCCACCGAGATCGCCCAGGCGTCGGCGCGGGTCCTGGCCCAGTCGATGGGCGTCAGCCGCGCGGGTTACGGCACGGTGGACACGGTCGCCGAGACCATCACCATCGCGCGGGATTTCAACCAGCCGGGCGTGACCAGCATCGCCGGCACCCTGGCCTTCCGCGAGCATGGCTCCTACATCGAGGACATCAAGCGCGGCGAGACGGTGGCCATAGCCGATGTGGCCCTGGACCCCCGTACCTCGGCGACGGCGGATGTGCTGAAGCGGATCAGCGCCGGGTCGTTCGTCAACATGCCGCTGATGGAGCAGGGCCGGGTGGTGGCCATGGTCTTCGTCAACCATGCGACCCCGCGCCATTACAGCGAGGGCGACCTGCGGCTTATGCGCGATGTGGCCGAACGGGTGCGGATGGCGACCGAGCGCGCCCGAAGCGAGGCGGCCCTGCGCGACAGCGAGGCCCAGTTCCGCGTCTTCGCCCAGGCCACGCCGATCCAAATCTGGGCCAGCTGGGCGGATGGGGCGCTGTATTGGTTCAACCCGCAGGTCTATGCCTACACCGGCCAGACGCAGGGCGAGTTGGACGGCGCCGAAAGTTGGCTGGCGAACCTGCATCCCGAGGACGCCGAGCGCGCCGCCGAAACCTGGGCGCGCGCCGTAGCGAGCGGCCAGGTCTATGAGACCGAGTTCCGCGTGCGGCGGCACGACGGCGTTTACCGCACCTTCATGGTGCGGGCCGAGCCCGTACACGACGAGGAGGGGCGGATCGTGCGCTGGGTCGGCTCCAACACCGACATCGAGGAGTTGCGCAGCCAGTCGGCGGAATTGGCCCGGTTCAACGAGACGCTGGAAGAACAGGTCGCCGAACGCACCAGCGCCCTGATGCAGGCCGAGGAGGCCCTACGCCAGAGCCAGAAGATGGAGGCGGTCGGGCAGCTGACCGGCGGCATCGCCCACGACTTCAACAATCTGCTGGCCGGGATCACCGGCAGCCTGGAGATCATCGGCTCGCGCATCGCCCAGGGACGGTTCAACGACGTCGAACGGTTCTCGGCGGCGGCGCAAGGGGCGGCCAAGCGGGCGGCGGCCCTGACGCACCGGCTGCTGGCCTTCTCGCGGCGCCAGACCCTGGACCCCAAGCCGACCGATCCCAACCGCCTGATCCGGGGGATGGAGGATCTCATCCGGCGCACGACCGGGCCGGGCGTGTCGCTGGAGGTGGTGGCCAGCACCGGACTGTGGCCCGTTCTGATCGATGCGAACCAGCTGGAGAACGCGGTGCTGAACCTGTGCATCAACGCCCGCGACGCCATGCCCGACGGCGGCCGGCTGACCATCGAGACCGGCAATCGCTGGATCGATCCGCGCGTGGCCCGCGTCCAAGACCTGGAGCCGGGTCAGTATGTCTCCATCTGCGTCAGCGACACCGGCGGCGGCATGGCGCCGGATGTGGCGGCCCGCGCGTTCGAACCCTTCTTCACCACCAAGCCGATGGGGGAAGGCACGGGCCTGGGCCTGTCGATGATCTATGGCTTCGTGCGCCAGTCGGGCGGACAGGTGCGGATCTATTCCGAGCCGGGCGAAGGGACGATGGTGTGCCTGTATCTGCCGCGCCATCTGGGCGTGGTCGAAGACGGTGAACCGACGCCCGAGATCGCCGACGCCCCGCGCGCCCATGCCGGCGAGACGGTGATGGTGGTGGACGACGAACCCACGGTGCGGATGCTGGTCGCCGAAATCCTGCACGAACTGGGCTATCAGTGCATCGAGGCGGCGGACGGGGCGGCGGGGCTGAAACTGCTGCAATCCGATGCGCGGATCGACCTTCTGGTGACGGACGTGGGCCTGCCGGGCGGGATGAACGGGCGCCAGATGGCGGACGCAGCCCGGATCGACCGGCCGGACCTGAAGGTGCTGTTCATCACCGGCTACGCCGAGAACGCCGTGGTCGGAAACGGCCAGCTGGACCCCGGAATGCACGTCATGACCAAGCCCTTCGCCATGGAGGCCCTGGGCACGCGCATCCGCGAGCTGATCGAAAGCTAAGAGCCGGGCGGGGTTGAGAAAAGCAAGGACTGCAAGGGGTTCATCACAACGGGCACGACGCGGTCACAGCGAGCACGACGGGATTGTGCGGGATCGGAAGGTTTTGACGTCTGCGGCGGCGAAGCCGCAGAGTGAGCAATGCCGTGCACAAGGAAGCCGGAAGCCGACGCGCGTTCGGTCCCGTCGTGTTTTCCGTGACTCGTCGCGCCCGTTGCGACGAATTCCTTTCCAACCCGATCTCCTCAGAGTTTCGCGTCCAGCCAAGTGCGGATGGCTCTGCGCGCGCCCCGCGCGGCGGGGCCGCCGAAGTGCAGGAAGCCGTGCGGGACTTCGGGCGCGCGGATCAGGTCGGCGTCGGACGCCTCGCCCCAGCGGGTGGCCATCAGCAGGCTGTCCTCGAACAGCGGATCAGACTCCCCGGCCAGGAACAGGGCGGGCGGCAGGCCGGTCAGATCGGCATACAGCGGCGAGACGTCGGGCCGGCGCAGGCCCGCCTCGTCGCGGTCGGGGGCCAGTCGGGCCAGATCGGCCTGCATCGTCGGGCCGTTGAACAACAGGGTCTCGGGCCCGGCCGAGCGCACGCTTTCGGTCGCAGACAGGTCGAACACGCCGTAGGTGAAGACGCAGCCCTTCACCAGGTCGATCAGCCCCTGGTCGCGCAGGGCCACGGCGGTCAGGGCCGCCAGATGGCCGCCGGCGGATTCCCCCGCGATGAACAGGGTCGCGGCGCCCAGCCGGTCGACATTGGTCACGGTCCAATAGGCGGCGGCCAGACAGTCGGCGATGGCGGCGTCGATATAGACCCGACGACGCTCGGACAGCAGGCGATAGTCGACCGAGACGACGCAGAAACCGTGATGCGCCAGATGGGCGTTCAGCCGGTCGTTCAGCCCCGCGCTGCCCAGCACCCAGCCGCCGCCGTGAATGTCCAGGATGACGGCGCGGGGCGCGCCCGCCGGGTGCAGGATACGCAGATTGACCGGGTGTTCGCCGTCGGTCTGGACGATCTCGACCGTGACGCCGCGCTTCTTCAGGCGAGGGGTGGTGACGCGCCCCGCCGCCGCGTCCAGCCACAGCGACAGCCGCTGACCCGCATCGATCCGCCAGCCGTCCGTACGCAGACGCGGCGCGCGGGCCAGGGCGGCGTTGATGCGCCTGACGGCCGCCTGCTGAGGCGGGGCGAACGCGACGACGTGGGAGCGCAGGGTCATGAAGCTTGAGTGTGCGGCGGCGCGTTTGGTTTCAAGGGGTCAGACCGTCACCGTCATTCCGGGGCGTCCGCAGGACGAACCCGGAAGCCAGGAGACGCACATCCCGCTCCGAATGCGTCTGACAAAATCTCTGTCCTCCTGGGTTCCGGGTTCTTCGCTTCGCTCAGCCCCGGAATAACGAAAAGGTCGGTCGGGTTTACCCCACCAGGGCCGCCTTCTTCTCCTCCAGCTCCAGCCATTCCAGTTCGGCGGATTCCAGTTCGGCGCGGGCCTTCTCGGCGGCCTTCATGGCGGTGTCGAAGGCCTTGGGGTCGCGGGTGTAGAGGGTGGGGTCGGCCAGGGTCGCGTCGTGTTTGGCGATGGTCGCGGGCAGCGCATCGATCAGGGCTTCCAGTTCCTTCAGGCGGTGGGCGTCCTTGAAGGAGAGTTTGGCGGTCTTCTTGGGGGCGACGGCGGGGGCCGGGTTGTCGGCGGCGCGCTGGGCGGCGGCCTTGTCCTGGGGGCGGGGGTTGGCGCCGGGCTGGAGGAAGCCGGGGTTCTGGCGGATGAAGTCGGTCCAACCGCCGGGGGTCTCGACGATGTCGCCGCGCCCGTTCAGGGCCAGGGTCGAGGTGGACAGGCGGTCGATGAAGTCGCGGTCGTGGGACACCAGGATCAGGGTGCCGTCATAGCCCTCCAGCAGTTCCTCCAGCTTGTCCAACGTGTCCATGTCCAGGTCGTTGGTCGGTTCGTCGAGGATCAGCAGATTGGCGGGCTTGGCCAGGGCGCGGGCCAGCAGCAGGCGGTTGCGCTCGCCCCCCGACAGGGTCGAGATCGGCTGGCGCAGCTGGGCCTCGGAGAACAGGAAGTCCTTGGCGTAGGCGGCGACGTGTTTGGAGACGCCGCGCACCAGAATGCTGTCGCCGCCGCCCGGCGTCAGGGCGTCCCACAGGGTCATGTCCGACTTCAGCCCCTCGCGCGACTGGTCCAGATAGACGGGCTCCAGATTGGCGCCCATGCGGACCGTGCCCTCGTCGGGCGCCAGTTCGCCCAGCAGGGTCTTGACCAGGGTGGTCTTGCCCGCGCCGTTGGGACCGACGATGCCCAGGCGGTCGCCGCGGATGATGCGGGTGGTCAGATCCTTGAACAGGGTGCGGCCGTTGTAGCCCTTGGACACGCCCTTGATTTCGGCGACCAGTTTTCCGGACGTGGCGCCGGAATCGACGCCCAGCGACAGTTCGCGCGGCGCGTCCTTCATCTTCTCGGCGCGTTCGGCGCGCAGGGCCTGAAGCGAGCGGGCGCGGCCCTCGTTGCGGCTGCGTCGGGCGGTGATGGAGGAGTAGAAGGTGGCGGTCTCGCGCTCGATGGTCTTGGTCAGGCGCCGCAGGGATTCGGCCTCTTCCTCCAGAACCTTGGTCGACCATTCGTCGAACTCGACGAAGCCCTTGCTGAGGGTGCGGACGCGGCGCCCCTCCAGCCAGTGGACGGTGTTGGTGACGCGGTTCAGGAAGGCGCGGTCGTGGCTGACGACCAGAAGCGCGAACCGGGCCGACAGCAGCTCGTTTTCCAACAGCTCGATGGCCAGGATGTCGAGGTGGTTGGTCGGCTCGTCCAGCAGCAGCAGATCGGGCTCCTCGGCGAAGGCCTTGGCCAGGGCCGCGCGGCGGGTTTCGCCGCCCGACAAACCTTGCGTCGATTTGGCGGGGTCCAGGCCGAAGGTGGCCAGCCAGGATTCCGCCGTCCAGCTCTCGGCCTCGCCGGAGGAGGCATAGTCCAGCAGCGTCCACTCCTCTGTCGCCCTATCGCTGGCGCTACTTGAGGGCGGGCTGAGATCCGGCTCCTGCGGCACATAGGCGAAACGGGTGGCGGACTGAACCGAACGGTCGCCGCTGTCCGGTTCGATCAGGCCCATGACCACCTTCATCAGGGTGGATTTGCCCGCGCCGTTGCGGCCCACCAGGGCGGCGCGGCTGCGCGGTTCGACCGCCAGATCGACGCCGTCGAACAGGGGGCGCTGGCCGTCCTGAAGACGGACGTCCTTGAGTGCGACGAGAGGGGGTCTGGCTGCCATGGGCGGCCATATAGAGGAGGGCAGGCCGAACCGCCACGACCTTTGAGATTTGACAGTTACCGTCCGGTTGGTATGTAGCCGAGATGGATACGATCACACGCCGCCGCGCGCCCGACGACACCCGCGCCGAAATCATCGAAAAGGCGCTGGAGGTGGCGGCGGAGCTGGGGGCTTCGGGCTTCACCCTGGATGCGGTGGCGGCGCGCACGACGGTCAGCAAGGGCGCCCTGCTGCACCATTTTCCCAGCAAGATCGCGCTGCTGGAGGGGATGATCGATCATCTGGGAAAGATGCACCGGGACATGATCCTGGCCGAGGCGGCGCGCGATCCCGAACCCTATGGCCGCAATGCGCGGGCCTATCTGAGGGCGACGGTCAACGAGCCGGTGACGCCGCAGAACATCAGCATCGGACGGGTGATCCTGGCGGCCTGCGCCATCGATCCGGCCCTGTCGCAACGGTGGAACGGCTGGATCGACCAGGTGAAGAACGACGATCCCAGCGATCCGGTGGGGGCCGACGACGCCCTGATGCTGAGGCTGATCGCGGACGGGCTGTGGATGTCGGACCAGTTCGGGACGCACCGGGTTTCGCCCGAGCAGAGACAGGCGCTGCTGTCGCTGCTGACGCCTGGTCATCCGATCACGGCCAACGACGCATGAGCCCGACGACATGGATGGCGCTGCTGGGCGCCATCGGGCTGGAGGTGGCGGGGACCAGCCTGCTGCAGGCCTCGGCGCAGTTCACGCGGGCCTGGCCGACGGCGGGGATGGCGGTCTGCTACGGCCTGGCCTTCTATCTGCTGTCCATCGCCCTGAGGCAGATGCCGGTGGGGGTCGCCTATGCGATCTGGAGCGGGCTGGGGGTGGTGCTGATCTCGGCAGTCGGGACGGTGGTGTTTCGCCAGCGGCTGGACCCGCCGGCCATCGCGGGCCTGGCGATGATCGTCGGTGGGGTGGCGGTCATCAACCTGTTCTCGCGAACCGTGGGGCATTGAGGCCGCGACAGCGCCCGAATGGGCGCGTATGAGGCCCGCCATGCAAGCCTACTGGGAAGCCAAGACCCTGGACGAGATGTCGCCTTCCGAGTGGGAGGCGTTGTGCGACGGGTGCGGGCTGTGCTGCGTGATCCGGTTCGAGGACGAGGATACGGGCGAGGTCGTTCCGACGCGGGTGCATTGCAAGCTGTTCGATTCGAAAGCCTGTTCCTGCTCGGACTATGCGAACCGCAAGGCCCAGGTGCCGGACTGCATCAAGCTGACGCCCGGCAATATCGAGGCGCTGGCGTGGATGCCCAAGTCCTGCGCCTATCGCCGGCTGCACGAGGGGCGGACGCTGGCGAAATGGCATCATCTGATCTCGGGCAGTCGCGAGACGGTGCATACGGCGGGCGTGTCGGTGCGGGGGCAGACGATTTCGGAGCTGTCGCTGGCCGAGCCGGAGGATGCGCTGGACTTCGAGGCGCCGGAATGGGCGGTCGAACGCGGGCGCGAGCGATAGGGTAGCACCCCCTAGCCAGCGCAATGTCGCTGGTCGAAAGGCTGCGAAAACAAACCATTGGCGAATTATGTGGGCGTTCTTCCGGCCTGAGGACGCTGATGCGCTATGGTTTGGGCATGGCGGGAAATCGGGATGACGACGAGGGCGGCGGGGACGGCGCCCGAGAAACGGCCGCGGCCTGCGCCGGGTGGTGGTGCGGATCGAAGGCGGGGAGCCGGAAAGCGCGCTGGAGGCGGCGGTGCTGGGCGGGGCCAACGCCGTGGCGGTCGAGACGGCGGCGGGGTGGGAGGTGATCCAGTATCGGTCCGCCGCCCTGGTCGGGTCGGGAACATGGGCGCTGACGCACCTGCTGCGGGCGCAGCAGGGAACCGAGGTCGAGATGCGGGCGGGGGCGCCGCAAGGGGCGACGGCGGTGTTTCTGGACGGTCGGCCGGCGCGGGCCGAGATCGGGCGCAGCGAGCGGGGGCTGCCGCTGGTCTGTCGTGCGGGACCGGCGGGCGCGGCGCCGGGCGGCGGTGGGTTTCGAGAGGTCGGCTTCATCCCGGCGGGAGTCCATGGGCGGCCGTGGTCGCCGTGCGGCCTGACGATCGAGACGACCCAGGCGGGGCGGAGCGTGCGCTGGACCCCGCGCGTGCGCCTGTATGGCGACGGTTGGGACGGAGAGCCGGCGGCCGTCGATCCGCTGCGGTTCCGTGTCCGGGTGCTGGACGGCGAGGTGGTGGTGAGGACGTTCGAGGTGGAGGGGAGCAGTCTGCTGTATCCGCTGGCGGCGTTCGCATCGGACTTTCCGCGCGGGCCGGGGGATGAGGCCAGGATCGCCGTGGCCCAATGGGGCGAAGGCTTCGGCTGGGGCGTAGAGGCGTCGGTCGGGCTGGAAATCGGGCGGGTCTGACGAAATATGACGGACCCGGCCCTTTGCGGAGGCGGGGGCATGGCTTAACTGACGGCCCATCGGTTTTCAGTTGGAGCGACAACGGACGTGGCAGGCGACCCCTATAAGGAACTGGGCGTTTCGAAGGGCGCGAGCGCGGACGAGGTCAAGAAGGCGTACCGCAAGCTCGCCAAGGAACTGCACCCCGACAAGAACCCCGGCGACAAGATCACCGAGGACAAGTTCAAGCGGGTGACCGCCGCCTTCGACATCCTGGGCGACAAGGACAAACGCGCCAAATACGACGCGGGCCAGATCGACGGCGACGGCAACGAGCAGTATCGCGGCTTTGGCGGGAGCGGCGGTGGTCGTGCGGGCGGCAATCCGTTCGGACAGGGGGGCAGCCCCTTCGGCCAGGGCGGCGGGCCGGGCGGCCGGGCCAACTTCGAAGGCGTCGATCTGGACGACCTGTTCGGCATGTTCGGCGGCGGGGGGCGTCAGCGCGGGGCGCGGGATTTCACCGCGCGCGGCCAGGATGTGAAGGCGACGCTGGACATCAGCCTGGAAGACGCCATCGCCGGGGCGACGCGCCGGATTCAGTTCTCGGACGGGCGCACGCTGGACGTGACCATTCCCAAGGGGGCGTCGGACGGCCAGACCATCCGTCTGCGCGGACAGGGCGCGCCGGGGCGCGGGGCCGAGAATGGCGACGCCCTGATCGCGCTGAAGATCGAGGCGCACCCGATCTATCGTCGCGAAGGCGCGGACCTGACGATGGACCTGCCGATCTCGGTCCCCGATGCGGTGCTGGGCGCCAAGGTGCGCGTGCCGACGCCGGAGGGGGCGGTGCAGATGACGGTCCCGGCCGGCTCGAACTCGGGCAAGGTGCTGCGGCTGAAGGGGCGCGGCGCGTTCGCCCAAGGGCGGCGCGGGGATCTGCTGGCCAGGCTGGTGGTCACGCTGCCGGACGAGCCGGACGCCGTGCTGACGCAGTTCGCCGAGGACTGGCGCGTCAAGCGGCCCTATACGCCGGGGCGTTAAGCCGGTCGAGGAGACGATCATGACTGTGAAGCCCGATGTGAAGCCGGCGCGGCCGTGGTTCTCGGCCGGACCGACGGCGAAACGCGCGGGCTATGCGCTGGGCGGCCTGCCGTCCGACCTGCTGGGGCGCGGCATCCGCGCGCCGGAGGTGGTCGAGCGGTTCGCCCATGGTCTGCGCCTGACGCGCGAGGTGCTGGAAGTCCCCGACAGCCATGTGATGCTCTATACGCCGGGGTCCGACACGGGCGCGGTCGAGGCGGCGCTGTGGGGGATGCTGGGCGCGCGGCCCGTGCAGGTGGTGGCCTATGAGAACTTCGGCCTGACTTGGCTGGCGGACGTGAAGGACCATCTGGGGCTGGAGCCCGAGGCCCTGACGGCGCCGTGGGGCGAACTGCCCGACCTGTTGCGGGCGGACTGGTCCAGGGATGTGATCTTCCCCTGGAACGGCACGACGTCGGGCGTGCGCGTGCCGGACGCCGACTGGATCGCCGACGACCGCCAGGGGCTGGCCATCTGCGACGCCACCTCGGCCGCCTTCGCCATGCCGCTGCCCTATGACAAGCTGGATGTGGTGACGTTCAGCTTCCAGAAGGCGCTGGGCGGCGAGGCGGGCATCGGGGTGATGGTGCTGTCGCCGCGCGCGGTGGAGCGGCTGGACACGTATCGGCCGGATCGGCCCGTTCCCAAGCTGCTTCGCCTGACCGACGGGAAGGGCCGGTTCGACCGGACGCTGGCGGACGGGGTGGCGATCAACACCTTCTCGGTTCTGACGCTGGAAGACTGGATCGACGCCCTGGGCTGGGCGCGTGACATCGGGGGTTTGAGCGAACTGATCCGGCGGACGGACGCCAACTATGCGGCGCTGGCGGCGTGGGTGGACAAGACCGACTGGATCGACTTCCTGCCCGAACGGCCGGAAATCCGTTCGACGACCTCGGTGTGCCTGAAGTTCGTCGATCCGCGCGTGACGCGCCTCGATGACAAGGCGCAAAAAGCCTTCGTCTCACGCTTCAAGGCCCTGCTGGAAAACGAGGCGGCGGTGTTCGACATGGAGCCGCACCGCAATGCGCCGCCGGGCCTGAGGCTGTGGTGTGGTTGCACCGTCGAGACGGCCGATGTGATCGCGGCGACGCCTTGGCTGGAATGGGCGTTCGAGACGGCTGTCAGCGAAGTCGGATAAATCCGCCTGACGGGACGACATCGGACGATTCCCCCGCTATAGGCTGCGCCCGCATTCGAAGGCGGAGAAGTGCTTTGGCGAACGTGGCGGTGGTCGGCGCTCAGTGGGGCGACGAGGGCAAGGGCAAGATCGTGGACTGGCTGTCCAACCGCGCCGACATGGTGGTGCGGTTCCAGGGCGGGCATAACGCGGGCCATACGCTGGTCGTGGACGGCAAGGTCTATAAGCTGGCGCTGCTGCCTTCGGGCGTGGTGCAGGGAAAGCCGTCGATCATCGGCAATGGCGTGGTGGTGGACCCCTGGCATCTGGTCGGCGAAATCGAGAAGATTCAGGCGCAAGGGGTGGCGATCACGCCCGACATCCTGACCATCGCCGACAACGCCTGTCTGATCCTGCCTGTCCACCCCGCGCTGGACGTGGCGCGCGAGGCGGCGGCGAGTGCGCCAGGCGCCAAGATCGGCACGACCGGACGCGGCATCGGCCCGGCCTATGAGGACAAGGTGGGGCGTCGCGCCATCCGCGTCTGCGACCTGGCCAACACAGACGATCTGAAGGTCAAGATCGACCGCCTGCGTTCGCACCACGATCCCTTACGCGCCGGCCTGGGGCTGGAGCCGATCGATCCCGAGGCGCTGCTGGCGCAGTTGCTGGAGATCGCGCCGAAGATCCTGCCCTATGTGAAGCCCGCCTGGCGCGTGCTGGATCAGGCGCAGAAGGACGGCAAGCGCGTGCTGTTCGAAGGCGCGCAGGGCGCTTTCCTGGACGTGGATCACGGCACCTATCCCTATGTCACCAGCTCGAACACCGTGGCGGGACAGGCGGCGGCGGGGTCGGGCGTCGGGCCGCGCGGCGTGGGCTATGTGCTGGGCATCGTGAAGGCCTATACGACGCGGGTGGGCGAAGGCCCGTTCGCCTGCGAACTGGACGACGAGGTCGGCCAGCATCTGGCGACCGTGGGGCGCGAGGTTGGGGTGAACACCGGGCGCGCGCGCCGCTGCGGCTGGTTCGACGCCGTGCTGGTGCGTCAGTCGGTGGCGATCAACGGCATCGACGGGATCGCCCTGACCAAGCTGGACGTGCTGGACGGGCTGAAAACGCTGAAGATCTGCGTCGGCTACAAGGTCGACGGCGAGGTGCTGGACTATCTGCCCTCAAGTTTGAAGGCCCAGGCCGCCACCGAGCCGGTGTTCGAGGAACTGGAAGGCTGGAGCGAAAGCACCGCCGGGGTCCGCAGCTTCAAGGACATCAACGCCAACGCCATCAAATATGTGCGTCGGATCGAAGAGTTGATCGGCGCGCCGGTGGCCCTGTTGTCGACCAGCCCTGAGCGGGACGACACCATACTGATGCGCGATCCGTTCCAGGGTTGATCGGGGCGTAACGGCGGATTCAACAGGCTTTAACTCCGGCGCGGTAAGCATAAGGCTCAAACCCGGAGCCGGACGTGTTCTCAACCAACGCCAGAACCCTGAGCCGCATCGAGCCCGCGATAAGGCGGGTGGTGATCGTCGATCCCAATGCGTCGGCCGTCCGGTTGCTGACCGACATCATCAAGGGCATGGGCGCGCGCGAAGTCTATAGCGAGAGCGACGAGGAACGGGCGCTGGAACTGCTGCGCGACGTCGAGCCGGGCGTGATCTTCACCGAACGGTCGGGCGAGAAGCTGAACGGCGAAACCCTGGCGCGGCGCGTGCGGCGCTCCAGCATGTCGTGCCGGATGTCGCCGATCATCATGGTGACGGGCGAGGCCACGGCCGCCGCCATCAAGGGCGCGCGCGACGCCGGCGTCCATGAGTTCCTGAGAAAGCCTTTCACGACCGGCGACCTGTTCAAACGGGTCGAAAACGTCGCCCTGAAGCCGCGCCCGTGGATCGAGGCCGTCGGCTATGTCGGGCCGGACCGTCGACGCTTCAACTCGGGCGAATATACCGGGGCCAAGAAGCGCCGCAGCGACGGCGCGACCGGGGGGGCGGCGGAGATGCGCGATCAGGCGACGCGCATTCTCGTGTCGGCCCTGTCCCAGTTCGAGCAGGACCCGTCGCAAGCCACGCGCGCCATTCGCCAGCAGGCCGAGACGTTGAACAGCCTGGCGATCAAGGCGTCCGACGCCAAGCTGGTGATGGTGGTGGCCACGCTGCAAGCCTATCTTGCGACCGGCCAGGTGACCAAGGCCGGGCTGATGCAGCCGGTCAATGCGGTGGTGACCGCCGCCCGCGCCGCGGACGCCGAGCCGATGGCCAGGGCGTCCTGAGGCGCAGACGAACGGCTCAGATCAGGCGTCGACCAGATTGCGCTCTTCGGCGGCGGCGCGCATGGCCTTTTGCAGTTTCTCGAAGGCGCGGACCTCGATCTGACGCACGCGCTCGCGCGACACGCCATACTGACCGGCGAGTTCTTCCAGAGTGACCGGATCGTCCTTCAGGCGACGTTCGGTCAGGATATGCTTCTCGCGGTCGGTCAACTCTTCCATGGCCTCCTGAAGCAGGCTCATGCGGATGCCCTTTTCCTCGTCGTCGGCGAGTTGGGTTTCCTGAGAGACGGCCGTGTCATCCGCCAGCCAATCCTGCCACTCGCTTTCACCGTCCGCGCGTAGAGGCGCGTTCAGCGAGGCGTCGCCGCCGAGACGGCGGTTCATGTTGGTGACCTCTTCCTCGGTCACACCCAGCTTGGTGGCGATGGCGGAAAGGTGTTCGGGGTGAAGGTCGCCTTCCTCGAAGGCCGAAATCTGGCTCTTGGCCTTACGCAGGTTGAAGAACAGCTTTTTCTGCGCCGCCGTAGTGCCCATCTTCACGAGTGACCACGAGCGCAGGATATATTCCTGGATCGAGGCCCTGATCCACCACATGGCGTAGGTGGCCAGGCGGAAACCCTTGTCCGGGTCGAACTTCTTGACGGCCTGCATCAGGCCGACGTTGCCCTCGGAAATCACCTCGCCGATCGGCAGGCCGTAGCCGCGATAGCCCATGGCGATCTTGGCCACGAGACGAAGGTGAGAGGTGACGAGGCGGTGGGCGGCCTCGGGGTCCTGATGCTCGGACCAACGTTTGGCGAGCATGAACTCCTCGTCCTTGGTCAGCATCGGAAACTTGCGGATTTCCGTCAGATAACGCGACAGGCCCTGTTCAGGCGACATCACCGCGAGCGTACTATTGGCAGCCATATAAAGGTCCCTCCGACCGTATCAACGAGCGGGCTCTTCGCTGTCGACCACGCGCGTGCATCGACGTCTCACCCCTCAACCGGTCAAATGGCGATGGGTTGCCGCCTTTTGTAGAGGCGGAAGGTCACACGAAGGCGTGACCGTGACCCGTGCGCCACTCGCGCCGACCGAGGTCGGATGTAGGAATGGGTCCGTTGCTATTCAAGACCTGCTTGCTGGATGGTTGGACGCCACGGTCTCGGCACGGTGGTGCTCAGAGTTCGCGAAGCGCAGCTTCCAGGGCCAGCATATCAGCCGGGGGCGCGGTTTCGAAGCGGAGCGGTTCGCCGGTGACGGGGTGGATGAAGCCGAGGGCGGCGGCGTGCAGGGCCTGACGGACCAACCCGACTTCGGCGATGGCCGTGCGGACGGGGGGGGCGGGGCTGCCGGATCCATAGACGGGGTCTCCGAGCAGGGGCGAACCCTTGGACGCCATGTGGACGCGAATCTGGTGGGTGCGGCCGGTGTGTAGTGTGCAGGCGACGCGGGCGGCCATCGGCGCGCCGCCAGCCTTGGCCGGTGCGCCGAAGACGGCCTGGACGACATAGTCGGTGATCGCCTCGCGACCGCCGGACTTCAGCACAGCCATCTTCTTGCGGTCGCCGGTGGAGCGGCCGATGCGGGTTTCGATCCGACCTTTTGGCGGTGAGGGCGCGCCGCGCGTCAGGGCGATGTAGGTGCGTTCGATGTCGTGGGTCGCGAACAGGGCGGACAGGCCCTGATGGGCGCGGTCGGTCTTGGCGGCGACCATGACGCCGGATGTGTCCTTGTCCAGCCGATGCACGATGCCGGGGCGGGCGACGCCGCCGATGCCCGACAGGCTGTCGCCGCAATGGGCCAGAAGGGCGTTGACCAGGGTGCCGGTCTCGCAGCCGGGCGCCGGGTGGGCGGCCATGCCCGCAGGCTTGTCGATAACGATCAGGTCGGCGTCCTCGTAGAGGACGGTCAGGGGAATGGCTTCCGGCTGAGGCGTGGCGGGCGCGACGGGCGGCAGGGCGACCGCGTAGAGGCCGGGCTGGGCCTTGGCCGAGCCGCCGGTGAGAACCGCGCCATCGCGACTGACGGCGCCTTCGGCCAGCAGGGCCTGAAGGCGGGCGCGCGACAGGGTGGGAAAAGCGGTCGCCAGCGCCTTGTCCAGGCGAACGCCGACCGCGTCGATGCGGGCCTCCAGCACCTCGGCGGGGTCGCCGGTCGCGGGGTCTTCGTCTTCGTCGATCAAATCTTGGGCGGACACATCGTCTCCCTAGCACGACCGGCCGCTTGCGCGAGGGGCGCGGGGGAGGCGATAGTCAAGCTTGGGGGTTGGGGACATCCGATGAAGCGGTTGATGATCGCCGGGGGCGCGTTCGCCGCAGCGGCGCTGTTGAGCAGCTGCACCACCATGAGCAAGGACGAATGCCTAGCCGGCGCCTGGGGCGAGAAGGGCTATGCGGATTGGGCGTCGGGCTATCCGATGAGCCGGTTGGACGACCACGCCAAGGCCTGCGCCAAGTTTCAGGTCGCGCCCAATCCGACAGCCTATGGCTCGGCGCGTGAGGATGGCTTGCGGACCTACTGCACCTTCCAGCGCGGCTGGGAGGAGGGGCGGGCGGGCAATGCCTATTACGGCGTCTGTCGGCCGGACGAAGAGCAGGCGTTTCTGCCGGCCTATCGTGACGGCCGAATGCTGCATGCGGTCGAGGACGCCTACGAGACGGCGGAAAGCGCGCTGAACAGCGCAGAAGCCAGGATCGAGAACCGCGAAGACAAGCTGGAGGCCAAGGCGCGCGAACTGCGCGGTGAAGGCCTGACGGACGAAGAGCGGGAGCGTATTCGTGACCGCATCCAAGAGGTCCGGGGCGAAATCCAAGAGGCGCGCCGCGACGCCAGAGATGTCCGCGACGCTCTGGATCACGCCGAATGGGACGTTCGCCGGGTGCGGCGCGAACTGAGCGGCCGCTACCCGGCCTAGACGTGTCTTAAGCCGCCTTGACGGATGCGCCGCGGAATGACGGATCAAGGTCGCCCGCAGCGTAGCGCTTGGCCATCTGGGCGGTGGAGAGGGGACGAATCTTGGCCGCCTGACCCTCGCAGCCGAACTGGAGATAGCGCTCCATGCACAGCTTCTTCATCGCCTCCTTGGCGGGCTTCAGATAGTAGCGCGGATCGAACTCGCCCGGCTTCTCGATCAGCGCCTTGCGGATGGCGCCGGTGATGGCCATGCGGTTGTCGGTGTCGATGTTGACCTTGCGCACGCCGTGCTTGATGCCGCGCTGGATCTCCTCGACCGGCACGCCCCAGGTCTGGGGCATTTCGCCGCCATAGGCGTTGATGATGTCCTGCAGGTCCTGCGGCACGGACGATGAGCCGTGCATCACCAGGTGGGTGTTGGGCAGGCGGCGGTGGATTTCCTCGATCACATTCATGGCCAGGACGTCGCCGTCCGGCTGGCGCGTGAACTTGTAGGCGCCGTGACTGGTGCCCATGGCGATGGCCAGGGCGTCGACCTTGGTGGCGGCGACGAAGTCGACGGCCTGATCCGGGTCGGTCAGCAGTTGCGAGTGATCCAGCTTGCCCTCGAAGCCGTGGCCGTCCTCGGCCTCGCCCATGCCGGTCTCCAGCGAGCCCAGGACGCCCAGTTCACCCTCGACCGAGACGCCGCAGGCGTGGGCCATTTCGGTGACGCGACGGGTGACGTCGACATTGTATTCGTAGGAGGCGGGGGTCTTGGCGTCCTCTTCCAGCGAACCGTCCATCATGACGCTGGTGAAGCCATACTGGATGGCGGTGGCGCAGGTCGCCGGGCCGTTGCCGTGGTCCTGGTGCATGCAGACCGGAATGTGCGGATACAGTTCCGCCAAGGCGTCGATCAGCTTGGCCAGGACGATGTCGTTGGCGTAGTTGCGGGCGCCGCGCGAAGCCTGGATGATGACCGGGGCTTTGACCTCGTGGGCCGCCTCCATGATCGCCAGACCCTGCTCCATGTTGTTGATATTATAGGCCGGCAGGCCGTAGTCGTTCTCCGCCGCGTGGTCGAGCAGCTGTCGCAGCGTGATGCGCGCCATGATGATAGTCTCCTGAGCCGAATAGTCTTTTTTGATTGGGCGAAAGACTAGCCGCGCGACGCGCCGAAGTCACGCCGTGTTACAGGGGCTGGGCGGGCATTTCGCAAGGAAGCGATGCAGACGTGATCCGCCTGCATCGCTGATCCATCAGGCGCGCAGCGCCTCGACGCCGGGCAGGGGCTTGCCCTCCATCCACTCCAGGAAGGCGCCGCCCGCCGTGGAGACGAAGGTCAGGTCCGCCGCCACGCCGGCATGGCCGACAGCCGCGACGGTGTCGCCGCCGCCCGCCACCGCGATCAGGGCGCCGGCCTTGGTGCGTTCGGCGACATGCCTGGCGGCGGCGACCGTGGCGGCGTCGAAGGGCGGAACCTCGAACACGCCCAGCGGACCGTTCCAGATCAGGGTCTTGGAGGCGTCGACGGCGGCGTTCAGACGGGCGACGGTATCGGGACCGGCGTCCAGAATCTTGTCGTCGGCGGTCAGGGTTTCACCGGTCTTGACCGTGCGGGCCTCCGCGCCGGGCTTGACCTCGGTCGCCACGACGACATCGACGGGCAACAGGATGTCGCAGCCCTTGGCCTGGGCTTCCGCCAGGATTTCGCGCGCGGTGTCGGCCATGTCCTTTTCGGCCAGAGAGCCGCCGATATCGATCCCTTGAGCATAGAGGAAGGTGTTGGCCATGCCGCCGCCGATGGCCAGCGTGTCCAGCTTGCCGACCAGGTTCTTCAACAGGTCCAGCTTGGTCGAGACCTTGGAGCCGCCGACGATGCCGACGACCGGCTTCTGCGGATTGCCGAGCGCGGCGTCGAGCGCATCGAGTTCGCGACGCATGGATTCGCCGGCGTAGGCGGGAATGTGATGCGCGACGCCTTCGGTCGAGGCGTGGGCGCGGTGCGCGGCCGAGAAGGCGTCGTTGACATAGAGGTCGCCGAGGTCGGCCAGCTTCTGGGCGAAGACCGGATCATTGGCCTCTTCCGCCGCATGGAAGCGGACGTTCTCCAGCAGGACCACGCCGCCGGCGTCCAGATCGCGGATGGCTTCGACAGCGGGGCCGCCGATGCAGTCGTCGGCGAAGCGGACGGGCGCGCCGAGCAGTTCTTCCAGCGGCTGGACGACCGGCTTCAGGCTCATCGACGGAACGCGCTGGCCCTTGGGGCGGTCGAAGTGGGCCAGCAGCGCGACCTTGGCGCCCGCTTCGCGCAGACGCTGGATCGTCGGCAGGGCGACCCGCAGCCGGGTGTCGTCCGTGACCTTGCCGCCCTCCATCGGCACGTTGAAGTCCACGCGGACCAGAGCCGTCTTGCCGGCAAGATCCTTAGCGTCGTCGAGAGTGCGGAAGGTCATGATCGTTTCCCTGTCTCCTCCCTGTCGCGAAGCGATGGGGAGGTGGCGCGGCGCGCTTGCGCCGTGACGGAGGGGCGTTGGCCCCGAGTTCGGTGCGGCGGAAAGAGCCCCTCCACCACTTCGTGGTCCCCCTCCCCACGGTGTGGGGAGGAGACTTTCGCAGTCTTACAGGAACTTCGCCATCTGCAGCGCCGTGTCGCTCATGCGCGTCGCGAAGCCCCATTCGTTGTCGTACCAGCTCAGAACGCGGGCCAGCTTGCCGTCGACGACCTGGGTCTGGGGCAGGGCGGCGGTGGAGGAGGCGGCGATGTGGTTCAGGTCGTGCGAGACCAGCGGGTCGGTGGTCGTGAACAGGACGCCGTTCATCGGGCCGTCGGCGGCGGCCTGAAGCGCCGCGTTGATCTCCTCGACCGTGACCTCGCGACCGGCGACGACCTTGAGGTCCACGACCGAGACGTTCGGGGTCGGGACGCGGATCGACGAGCCGTCCAGCTTGCCCTTCAGTTCCGGCAGGACCAGGCCCAGGGCCTTTGCGGCGCCGGTCGAGGTCGGGATCATCGACAGGGCGGCGGCGCGGGCGCGGTACAGGTCCTTGTGCATCGTATCCAGCGTCGGCTGGTCGCCGGTGTAGGAGTGGATGGTGGTCATATAGCCGCGCTCGATGCCGAACAGGTCGTTCAGCACCTTGGCGACGGGGGCCAGGGCGTTGGTGGTGCACGAGCCGTTCGACACTACGATGTCGTCGGCGGTCAGGGTCTCGTGATTGACCTTATAGACGATGGTCTTGTCGGCGCCGTCGGCGGGGGCCGAGACCAGGACGCGCTTGGCGCCGGCCTTCAGGTGGGCGCTGGCCTTGTCCTTGGAGGTGAAAATGCCGGTGCATTCGAAGGCGATGTCCACCTTCAGCTCCGCATGCGGCAGGTTGGCCGGATCACGCTCGGCCGTCACCTTGATCTTGCCCGTGCCGACGTCGATCCAGTCCTCGCCCGACGTCACCGTGCCGGGGAAGCGGCCGTGAACCGAATCGTAGCGGAACAGGTGGGCGTTGGTCTCGACCGGCCCCAGATCGTTGATCGCCACCACTTCGATGTCCTTGCGGCCATGCTCGACAATCGAGCGAAGGACGAGACGGCCGATGCGGCCGAAGCCGTTGATGGCGACGCGGACGGTCATGATGGAAGGCTCCTCTGAACGGATAGGGGTGACGCTTATATAGGTGGGCGTCTCAATGGAGCGGTCGGGCGCGGCTTGCAACCCTGAGCCTGTAACATGATGTGATGAACGGTTACGCTTTAGGGGTACGTTGTCTGGCGTTGCGGCAAGAAACACCCCTTGAGAGGCGCTGCGACGCCTATTGAGCAAAATTTTTGCGACAGGGCTTGTGCCTGTCCCGGCGGTATGGTTTCTTGGCGTCAGACAGGGAGCCGCCCGTGGCCACGATGATGCGCGACATGATGAAGGGAAGCACCGCCAAGGCGGTCGCGACCGTTCGCGCGCCGTTCGGCCTGGAAAGCCCCGTATTCCTCATTACCCTCGTACTTCTCGGCCTGCTTACGCAAGCGGCGTGGATGCACGCGACCTGACCTAAACGCACTCAGGATCGCCTCGCACCACCCCGCATCCGAAAGGAAGCGGGGTTTTTAGTGCGCGGCGGTTCGAAACGAACCGGACCGATGACGCAAGATTCTACCTCTCAGCCCAAGAAGCCCAACGCGCGCAGCGCGGCGGTGACGGCCGGCGCGAACCGGGCCGCCGCCCGCTCGTATCTGCGGGCCGCCGGCATGCAGGACGCCGATTTCGACAAGCCGATGATCGGCATCGTCAACACCTGGTCGACGGTCACGCCCTGCAACATGCACTTGGACCGTCTGGCGAAGGACGTGCGCGCGGGCATCGTGGCGGCGGGCGGCTATCCGGTCGATTTCAACACCATCGTCGTCACCGACGGCATTTCGATGGGGACGGCGGGGATGAAGGCTTCCCTGATCAGCCGCGAGGTCGTCGCCGACTCGATCGAACTGGCCATCGAGGGCCACCAGCTGGACGGCGTGGTCTGCATCGTCGGCTGCGACAAGACGATCCCGGCGGCGGCCATGGCCCTGGCGCGGATGGATATCCCCGGCCTGGTCTATTACGGCGGCACCATCATGCCGGGCGTCTTGCCCGCTCCTGGGGGGACCAAGGAGGTCTCGGTTCAAGAGGTGTTCGAGGCCATCGGCGCCCATTCGGCCGGCGCGCTGGACGATGCGGGTCTGAAGGCGGTCGAGAGTGCGGTCTGCCCCGGCGCCGGCGCCTGCGGTGGTCAGTTCACGGCCAACACCATGGCCATGGCTCTGTCGGTCATGGGCATCAGCCCCATGGGCGCCAATGACGTGCCCGCCGTCGATCCCAACAAGGGGGCCGAGGGCGAACGCTGCGGTCGCCTGATCGTCGAGCGCGTCTTCGCGGGCGACACGGCCCGCAAATACATCACCAGGGCCAGCCTGAAGAACGCCGCCGTGGCCGTCTCGGCCTCGGGCGGATCCACCAATGCGGTGATGCACCTGACGGCCATCGCGGCGGAAGCCGGCGTCGATTTCGGGGTGGAGGACTGCCATCAGGCCTGCGTCGAGGCGCCGGTCATCTGCGACCTGAAGCCCGGCGGTCGTTTCCTGGCCTCCCACCTGTTCGCCGCCGGCGGCACGCGTTTGGTCACCCAGCGGATGGCCGAGGCCGGCAAGATCGTGAACACCCCGACAGTCAGCGGCCGCAGCCTGTTCGCCGAGGCGGCCGAGGCCGAGGAGACCCCGGGCCAGGTGGTGGTCACATCCTTCGAGGCGCCGGTGATGGAGCGCGGCAGCTTCGCGGTCATCTATGGCGATGTCGCTCCCGAAGGCGCGGTCATCAAACTGACGGGCCACAAGGTCGACACGTTCGAAGGCCCGGCCTGTGTCTTCGACTCGGAGGAAGACGCCTTCCACGCGGTTCAGGACGGAACGGTGGGCGAAGGCGACGTCATCATCATCCGCTACGAGGGGCCCAAGGGCGGTCCCGGCATGCGCGAGATGCTGCAGGTCACCGCCGCCCTGAAAGGCCGCAAGATCGACAACGTCGCCCTGCTGACCGACGGCCGTTTCTCGGGCGCCAGCTACGGCTTCGTCGCCGGACACGTCTCGCCGGAAGCCGCCGTCGGCGGCCCGATCGCCCTCATTCGCGATGGTGACCGCATCACCATCGACGTCACCAACCGCCGGATCGACGTCAACGTCGACCTGGCGACGCGCCGGGCGGGCTTTACGCCCCACGTAGTCCGCCCGGCGCGAGGCGTCTTCGCCAAATACCGCGCCTCGGTGGCCTCGGCCGCTCAGGGCGCCGTCACCATCCCCAACCCGCCGCCGGCTCAAGTTCCGGCATCCCATAAGACCAACGCTGCTCAGGACGCCTGATCCCATGGCCATCACCATCTACACCAACGAAGACATCAAGCCGGGCGCCATCGCCGGTCAGCGCATCGCCATCATCGGCTATGGATCGCAAGGCCGTGCTCACGCCCAGAATCTGCGCGACAGCGGCCATGACGTAGTCGCCGGCGTCCGCCACGGCGGCACGGGCTGGAAACACGCCACCGAGGACGGCATCCCGACCGCCGAGCCGGCCGAGGCCGTCAAGGGCGCCGACATCATCGCCATCCTGACGCCGGACATGGTTCAGGGCGAAGTCTATCGCGACATCGTCGAGCCGAACGCCAAGCAGGGCTCGGCCCTGCTGTTCGCCCACGGCTTCTCGATCATCTACGAGCGCGTCAAGCCGCGCGAGGACATGGACGTCATCCTGGTCGCGCCCAAGGGGCCGGGCGATCTGGTCCGCCGCGAGTTCCAGCGCGGGCGCGGCGTGCCCAGCCTGTTCGCCATCGAGAAGGACGCCACCGGCAAGGCGCGCGACCGGGCCATGGGTTACGCCAAGGGCAATGGCGGCGCGACCGGCGGTCTGCTGGAAACCACCTTCCGCGAGGAGACCGAGACCGATCTGTTCGGCGAACAGGCCGTTCTGTGCGGCGGCGCCAAGGAACTGGTCATCCAGGGCTTCAACACCCTGGTCGAGGCCGGCTACCAGCCCGAGATCGCCTATTTCGAATGCCTGCACGAGCTGAAGCTGATCGTGGACCTGTTCTACGAAGGGGGCATCTCCAAGATGCACCACTTCATCTCGGAAACGGCCAAGTACGGCGCTGTCGCCAGCGGCCCGCGCGTCGTCACCGAAGAGACCAAGGCCCGCATGAAGACCATTCTGGACGAGATCCAGGACGGCACCTTCGCGCGCAACTGGATCGCCGAGAACGAGGCCGGCAAGCCGCAGTACGAAGCCTGGCTGAAGCAGGACCGCGAAAGCCAGATCGAGCAGGTCGGCGCGCGTCTGCGTGAACGTATGGCCTGGCTGAATACGCCCAAGTCCGAAGCGGCCTGATCCAAACAAGACCGGATGACCCAGATGACCGCCGTCGCCTTGAAACCCTCTGCCGAGGTCGCCCAGTCGGGCGCCCGCCTGCTGGTCTCCACCCTGGAGCAGCTGGGGGTAAAGGTGGTGTTCGGTTATCCGGGCGGGGCGATCATGCCCATCTATGACGCCCTGGCCGGTTCGACGCTGCGGCACTATCTGTGCCGCCACGAACAGGGCGCCGCCTTCGCCGCTGATTCCTACGCCCGGGTCAGCGGCAAGGTCGGGGTCTGCATGGCGACCTCGGGGCCGGGGGCGACCAATCTGGTCACCGGCATCGCCAACGCCATGCTGGATTCCGTGCCGATGGTCTGCATCACCGGCAATGTCGCCCAGGGCGTCATGGGCACGGACTCGTTCCAGGAAGTCGACATCCTGGGCGTGACCCTGCCGTTGGTGAAACACTCCTATCTGGTGCGTCAGGCTGCTGACATTCCGGCCATCATTCAGGAAGCCTTCCATATCGCGCGTTCGGGCCGTCCGGGGCCGGTCCTGATCGACCTGCCCAAGGATGTTCAGTTCGAGCTGACCAGCGAGCCGCGCGGCCTGCATCTGCCGAACGAGATCGCTGTCGCCGAACCTTCGGTCATCGCCGAGGCCGAGGCGGCGATCCGGGCTGCGCGCCGCCCGGTTCTGTACGTCGGCGGCGGGGCCAAGATTTCGGGCGCCATTGACGCCGTTCGTGCGTTCGCGGCAGCCACCGGGATTCCGCAGGTCTCGACCCTGAATGCGTTGGGTACGATCCCGACGGGTCAGGACAACTATCTGGGCATGCTGGGCATGCACGGCACGCCCGCCGCCAACGAGGCGGTTCAGGAATCGGATCTGCTGATCGTCGTCGGCGCCCGGTTCGACGACCGCGCCACCGGCAAGTTGGTTGAGTTCGCACCCAAGGCGGGCGTCATCCATTTCGACATCGATCCATCCGAGATCGGCAAGCTGCGTCCTGTCGCGGTCGGCGTCGTCGGCGATCTGAAGCCCAATCTGGAAGCGCTGAACCGGCGTCTGGCCGACGGCCCGGCTATCGATGTTTCGGCCTGGGCCGACCAATGGCGCGCGCGTTCGGCCGAAACAGAAGTTCGCTATGACGCGCCGGGCGACAAGGTCTATGCCCCCGCCCTGCTGAACGAACTGTCGCGTCTGGCTGGGCCCGGCTTCATCGCCGCCTGCGATGTCGGTCAGCATCAGATGTGGGTCGCGCAACACTGCGAGTTTTCGCGGCCCGAGGCGCACATCACCTCGGGCGGTCTGGGTTCGATGGGCTTTGGCCTGCCTGCGGGCATCGGCGCCAAACTGGCCGAGCCGGATGCTGTGGTCGTCGCCATCAGCGGCGACGGCGGCATCATGATGAACATTCAGGAACTGGCGACGGTCAACCGCTTCGGCATTCCGTTGAAGATTCTGCTGCTGGACAACTCGCGTCTGGGCATGGTGCGCCAGTGGCAGGAGTTCTTCTTCGAGCGGAACTTCTCCGAGGTCGACCTGTCCGACAACCCCGACTTCGTGAAGGTCGCCGAAGCCTTCGGCATCGAGGCCTTCCGCATCGAGCGCCGCGACCAGGTCACGGCCGGGCTGGAGCGCCTGCTGAAGACCGAAGGGCCGATTCTGGCCCACGTCATTATCGACCCCGCCGAAAACGTCTGGCCGCTGGTGCCGCCGGGCAAGAACAACGCGCAGATGATGCACGCTGCGACCCCTGAAGGAGAACTGTGATGACCGACACCATCCACATCCAGATCGACCGGGCCGACGGCTCGCTTCAGCGTCTGATCGGTCTGGTGGAGCGCCGGGGCTTCCACATCGACGGCATCAGCATGGCCGATGAGGGCGCGTTCCGCCGCATCGCTCTGACGCTGCGCGGCCGTGACGCCGCCCGTTGCATGGATAATCTGGGCCGCCAGATTGATCGTCTGTTCGGTGCGCGCCGCATCTCCAACGACATGATCCAGTCCGAGGCCGCCTGATCGCGGCCTCGCGGCGCTCCCTGATCGAGCGCCAACCAAGACGTAAGAAGGAAGACGTGCATGCAGCCCCTGGCTGAGAACATCTGGGTCGACGGCGCGCTGACGCCGTGGGCCGACGCCAAGATCCATGTGGCGAACCATGCGCCACACCATGGCGCTTCGGTGTTCGAAGGCTGGCTGGAGCCGATGGACGCGCCCGCAGAGAAACGGACGCCTGCATATGCCTAAGACCCTGTTCGACAAGGTCTGGGACGCCCATGTCGTGCGGTCGGAAACGGCCGAGACGCCGGGGGTGCTGTATATCGACCTGCATCTGGTTCACGAAGTCACCAGCCCCCAGGCGTTCAGCGAGATCGAGGCCCGCGGCTTGAAGGTCCGCCGTCCCGACCGCACCTATGCGACCCTGGACCATTCGACCCCGACCCTGCCTGCGGGTCTGAACGGCCTGAAGCCCTATGTCACGGCCCAGGCCGAGGCGCAGGTTCATACGCTGGAGCGCAACTGCGCCGCCCACGGCGTGCCTTTGGCGGGATGGGATTCGGATGATCGCGGCGTGGTTCACGTCATGGGGCCGGAACTGGGCCTGACCCAGCCGGGCATGACGGTGGTGTGCGGCGACAGCCACACGGCGACGCATGGCGCGTTCGGCGCTCTGGCCTTCGGCATCGGCACTTCGGAAGTCGGCCATGTGCTGGCGACCCAGTGCCTGTTGCAGCGCAAGGCCAAGTCCATGCGCGTCACTGTGAACGGCCAACTGCAGCCGGGCGTGTCGGGCAAGGATGTGGCCCTGGCCGTAATCGCCGCCATCGGCTTCGGCGGCGGCACCGGCTATGTCATCGAATATGCGGGCGAGGCGGTGCGGTCGCTGGACATGGAAGGGCGGATGACCCTGTGCAACATGTCCATCGAGGCGGGGGCGCGCGCCGGCATGATCGCGCCGGACCAGACGACCATTGATTGGCTGCGCGGTCGCAAGCACGTCCCCGCCGACTATGAAGCAGCGACGGCCGAATGGCTGAAACTGGCGACGGATGCAGGCGCGGTCTTCGATAAGGAAGTGACCATCGACGGCGGCGCCATCCGACCCATGGCGACCTGGGGCACGACGCCGGATGCAGGCGCGCCCATCGGTTCGCCGGTGCCGCAGCCTCGGTCGGACTCGGACCGCAAGGCCATCGCCTACATGGGCTTCACGGCGGGCGAGGCGACGACCAGCCAGCCGGTGGATGTGGTCTTCATCGGCTCCTGCACCAACGGCCGTCTGCCCGATCTGCGCGCCGCCGCCGATGTGCTGCGGGGCCGAAAGGTGAAGCCGGGGCTGCGGATGTTGGTGGTGCCGGGGTCCGAGGCCGTGCGTCGCGACGCCGAGGCGGAAGGTCTGCACGAGGTCTTCATCGCGGCCGGGGCCGAATGGCGCATTCCCGGCTGTTCGATGTGCATCGCAATGAACGGCGATGTGGTCGCGCCGGGACAGTTGGCGGTCTCGACCTCGAACCGCAATTTCGAAGGGCGTCAGGGCAAGGATGCGCGCACCATTCTGGCCAGCCCGGCGACGGCGGCGGCGACGGCGGTGGCGGGCGTGCTGACCGACCCGCGCGTCTATCTGAACGAGGCGGAGCATGTCTGACGCTGCATCCTTCCGCTCATCCCCGCGGAAGCGGGGACCCAGTGCTTTCGCCAAGCGCCGCGCGCTGGATAGACGCCAAGGCTGGACGGGTGGCGCCCGTCGCCCACAGAACTGGGTCCCCGCTTCCGCGGGGATGAGCGGAGATGATTATGTCTGAGCCCTTCAAGGTCCTGACGTCGAAGACGGTCACGCTCAGCCAGGCCAATATCGACACGGATCAGATCATCCCGGCGCGTTTCCTGACCACCACCACCCGCGAAGGGCTGGGCAAGGCCGCCTTCTATGACTGGCGATACGAAGACGACGGCTCGGAAAAGCCCGAGGCCATCCTGAACCGGATCGACCCGGCGGAGCACCGGATCCTGCTGGCCGGCAAGAACTTCGCCTGCGGTTCGTCGCGCGAACATGCGCCCTGGGCCCTGCTGGATTATGGGTTCCGGGCCGTGATCTCGACCGAGATCGCTGACATTTTTACATCTAACGCGTTGAAAAACGGCCTCTTGCCCATCGTCGTCAGCCAGGCCGTTTGGGACGATCTGGCGTCGCAGCCGGACCAGCCGGTCACGATCGACCTCCAGGCCAATCAGATCCAGCGCGGCAATGCCGAACCCGTGCCGTTCGGGGTCGAATCCTTCGCTCGTCAGTGCCTGCTGGACGGGGTGGACACCCTGGGTTGGCTGCAATCAAACCTGCCAGAGATCGAAGCGTTCGAGCGTTCGAGAGAGACCATCAGATGACCAACGCCGCCCCCAAGACCTACAATATCGTCGTCCTGCCCGGCGACGGCGTCGGACCCGAGGTGGCGGGCGCCGCCCGTCAGGTGCTGTCGGTCATCGCCGACTTCTACGGCCACCACTTCGCCTTCACCGAACATCTGATCGGGGGTGCGGCCATCGACGCCACGGGCGAGGCTCTGCCCGACGTCACCAGCGCCGCCTGTATCGCGGCCGACGCGGTTCTGCTGGGCGCGGTCGGCGGACCCAGGTGGGACGGCGGCAAGGTGCGGCCCGAACAGGGGTTGCTGGCCATTCGCAAGGCCATGGGCCTGTTCGCCAATCTGCGCCCGCTGCAGGTTTCGCCGGTGATGGCGCACCGCTCGCCGCTGAAGAGGGAGATCGTCGAGGGCGTCGATCTGATCGTCTTCCGCGAACTGACCGGCGGCGTTTATTTCGGCAGGAAGACCCGCGACGATAAGGGCGCCACCGACCTGTGCGAATATACGGTGGTGGAGATCGAGCGCGTCGCCCGCGCCGCCTTCCAGACCGCGCGCCAGCGTCGCGGCAAGGTGACGTCGGTCGACAAGGCCAATGTCATGGAGACCAGCCGCCTGTGGCGCGAGGTCGTGACCCGTATCCATGCCGAGGAGTATCCAGAGATCACCCTGGAGCACGCCCTGGTCGATTCCATGGCCATGCACCTGATCAGGAAGCCGCGCGACTATGACGTCATCCTGACCGAGAACATGTTCGGCGACATCCTGTCGGACGAGATTTCGGTGCTGGGCGGCTCCATCGGCCTGCTGCCGTCCGCCTCCCTGGGAACCCAGGGGCCGGGTCTGTTCGAGCCGATCCATGGTTCGGCGCCCGACATCGCCGGTCAGGACCTGGCCAATCCGGTAGGGGCCATACTGTCGGCGGCCCTGCTGCTGCGACACAGCCTGAAGATGGAGGACGAGGCGGATTCCATCGAGGCCGCCGTCGCCGCCGTCCTGGCCGCGGGCGCCGTGACCGCCGATCTGGGCGGCGAACTGGGCACGCGGGCGGCCACCGAGGCCGTCATCGACGCCATCCGCGCCATCCATTGGGCGGCCGCGCACCGGGTGCAGATGCACTGGGCCTGAAGGTCGGCCGACAGCGGCTGAAAAACGTTCCTTTAAGCTTGGCCTTTCCGGCAATCTGAAATCTCGTTTTCGGCTCAGGATCGAATGATCTTGCGCCTTGAACGTTTTGTGACTCGACCGTTGCAAGAATGTTGCGCTGATCGCGCGCTTGCCTCTTGCGCGTCTCGCAATTGCGGTAAAACCTTCGCAACTGCGAGATTGCATAGGGGGTACTATTTCATGTCGCAGATTGGAAACCGACTTATCGGGGCCGCGGGCCTCGTCCTTCCCACACTCTGTCTTATCGGGGCCGGCGCCGCTCAGGCGCAGACCGGAGCGCCCGCCCTTCTGGGCCATCAGGCGCCGCTGGTGCTGGACAGCGCCGGGGCCTCATGGCTCGGCACCTCCACCGCTCTTGTTCTGCTGATGACCCTCCCCGGTCTGGCGCTGTTCTATGGCGGCATGGTGCGCAAGAAGAACGTGATCGCTACCATCACCCAGTCCGTCGGCGTCTTCGCCGTGGTGTCGCTGGTCTGGTTCATCGCCGGCTACAGCCTGGCGTTCGGCAAGAACGGAAGCGCTGGCCTTCAGCCCTTCATCGGCAGCCTGGACATGCTGTTCCTGAACGGCGTGTCGCTTCAGACCGCCAACGCCCTGCTGCCGGGAATCCCCGAGTTCCTGTTCATCTCCTTCCAGATGACCTTCGCCATCATCACCCCGGCCCTGGTCACCGGCGCCTTCGCCGAGCGGATGAAATATTCGGCGCTTCTGCTGTTCACCGCCCTGTGGTCGCTTCTGGTCTATGCGCCTATCTGCCACTGGGTCTGGGGCGGGGGCTTCCTGGGCTCGGCCGGCGTGCTGGACTTCGCCGGCGGCGCGGTGGTTCACGTCAACTCGGGCGTCGCGGGTCTGGTCTGCGCCATCGTCCTGGGCCGTCGCAAGGGTTATGGCGTCGAGCCGATCCTGGCGCACAACCCGGTCCTGACCATGATCGGCGCCAGCCTGCTGCTGGTCGGCTGGATCGGCTTCAACGCCGGCTCGGCGGGCGCGGCCAACGACCTGATGGGCGTGGCGCTGCTGAACACCCTGCTGGCCGCCGCCGCCGCCGCCCTGACCTGGAAGATCGTCGAATATATCGAGAAGAAGAAGGTCTCGCTGATCGGCATGTTGTCGGGCGTGGTCGCGGGCCTGGTCGCCATCACTCCGGCAGCCGGCTTCGTCGATCCCAAGGGGGCGGTCATCATTGGTCTGATCGCCGGTCCGGCCTGCTACGCCTCGTCGGTGTGGGTCAAGAAGCTGCTGCGTTACGACGACAGCCTGGACGCCTTCGGCATCCACGGCGCCGGCGGTCTGATCGGCGCCCTGTTGACCGGCGTCTTCGCCACCACCGCGATCAACAGCCTGTCGGAAGGCGCCAATGTCGGCGCCCAGGCCCTGGGTTTGCTGTGGACCATCGTCTACAGCGCCGTCGGCACCCTGGTCATCCTGATGATCTGCAAGTTCACCACGGGTCTGCGAGTCAGCGAGGCGGAAGAGGCGGCCGGCCTGGACACCTCGCTGCACGGCGAAGCGCTGGAACACTGATCCGGCGACCGGGCGCGGCTCCATCCCCGCGCCCGGCCATCGCCGCCGGTTCGTAAATCAAAACAAGGGGATAAAACTATGAGCAAGAACCTGTTTCGTGCGGCCGCCGCCGCGACCCTGGCCACGGCCCTGATCGGCCTGTCCAGTCCTGCCTCGGCCCAGAGCGACGTCAAGGTCGCCTGGAACGTGGGCGTCGTCAGCGACTACATCTTCCGCGGCTTCAGCCAGACGGGCGAGGATCCGGCCATCCAGGGCGGGGTCGATCTGACCTCAGGCAGCTTCTACGCCGGCGCCTGGGCCTCCAACGTCGATTTCGGCGACGACACCGATGCGGAGATCGACGTCTATGGCGGTTATCGCACCGAGGCGGCGGGCTTCGCCTGGGACTTCGGCGTGGTCGGCTACCTCTATGCGGGCGAGCCCAAGGGCGCGGACTATAACTATGCCGAGTTCAAGGCCGCCGCCTCGCGCGCCGTGGGTCCGGCCACCCTCGGCGCCGCCGTCTATTATTCGCCGGACTTCTACGGCGTGGACAAGGAGGCGACTTATGCCGAGATCAACGGCGCCTTCGCCCCGGCGCCGAAATGGACCGTCTCGGGCGCCGTCGGCCATCAGTGGCTGAACGTCAGCAACGACTACACCACCTGGAACCTGGGCGTCGGCTACGCCCTGACTGACAATCTGGGGCTGGACGTGCGTTACTACGACACCAACATCAAAGGCGTTCCGGCCGCCGACGACCGCATCGTGGGCGGCCTGAAACTGACCTTCTGATCCAACCGAAAACACAAGTGGAAAGGCCCCGAAGATCGCTCTCCGGGGCCTTTTTTTCGTTCAGCGGGCGTAGCGGTCGTGGACGGGATCGTAGCTGTCCCAGACCTTGCCGTCGGCCAGCGACCGCAGCAGCTTCAGATATTCCGCATGGGTCCAGGCCAGGGGGGTGGCCGAGTCGGTGTTCTGACCCAGGGCGTAGTCGCGGGCCGTGGGGTTGCCGACCCCGTCCCAGACCTGTTCGGCCAGCATCAGGCCGTCGTTGGCGAACCGCTCCATGCCGCGCACATAGGTCTGGCGGATGGCGGCGATGTCGGCGGCCGATGGCGCGCCGTTCACGCTGACGCGGGCCAGTTCATAGTGACCGCGTTCGCCGGTGAAGAAGGGCCAGACCCGCCCGCGCTGACCGGGGCTCATCTCGCCGCCGACGCCGTAGTTGGCGCCGGTGACATGATCCTCGCCATAGCCGTCCACGCCGTAACGGCGCCAGCCCGGCGTCTTGTCGCCTTCGGGGCCGAAGTCGAAGCGGACGCGGTACAGGTCTTCCAGCCCCTGATCGTCATAGACGGGCAGGGTGGCGACGATGTGCGGATCGTCGGCCTTGCGCACGCCGTAGCGGACCAACTCCAGGAAGCCGCCGTCCACCACCTTGTCCTCCGGCGGAGCGACCTGGCCGTTGGCGGCGCCGATCGGGGCCTTGTCGTTGGGGTTCTCGTTCTGGGTGATGCGGATGAAGTAGCGGCCGTCGCCGAAGTCGCCGTTGGTGGTGAACATCCGCTCTTCGATCTTGGACGCATAGCTGTCGGCCGTGGCCTGATAGCGGGTCGCCCCGGCCGCGTCGCCAGAGGCGCGGGCCATCTCGGCGGCGACGGTCAGGCCCGCAACCACGGCGGCGGTCGATGACGGCGAATAGCCCTGCTGCTCCTCCCAGCGTTCCTGCTGGGTGAAGGGCGGCTTGATCTCGGCGTCGTTCCACAGCAGGCCGACCTTGCCGCCGTCGACCAGGAAGTCGGCCGCCGGCTTCAGCATGGACCGATAGTGTTCGGTCATCTGGGCGTCGGACAGCCAGCCCATCTTCCACAGACGATAGCCCAGCATGATCGGCATGGCCGTCTGGTCCAACTGGACCGCGACCCATTCCAGTTCGCCGTCCACATGGGTCTTTTGCAGGAACCAGCCGCCGACGCCGGTGTTGCCCGGCGTGTTTGCACCCACCTGGACTTGAGGCAGATAGTTGAAGGCCGCCAGCGGCGTCTCCTTGTCGCCCAGGGCCGCCAGAGCCATCGCCACCTGATAGAAGTCGCGCGGCCAGACGGCCTTGTAGCCGGTCGAGGACTTCGAGGCGTCCACCGTGTCCCCCCACGGGTTGGACAGGCTGGCGATCAGGGCGCCGGCGTGGGTGCGATCCTCCTGCACCTTCAGCATCAGGGCCGAGGCGTAGGCCAGCTTGCCGCCGTCGGTCGCCTGCTCGGCGATGCGCGGCAGTTCGGTCAGGGAGGCGATGTAGTCCTCCCAGCCCACGCGCTCGCCCTCGCCGTTGAAGCGGGCCAGAACCTCGTCCAGGCCGGTGGCGAATGATCCGTCCGCCGCCGCGCGCGCCTCGGCCTCGCTGGCGCCGAAGCCGATGACGAAGTCGCGCGTGATCTGGGTGCTTTCGCGCATCCGGGGCAGGGCGCCGGTCATCATGGTGTTGCCGGCCTGATCGCCGGTCGAGGCGTAGGTCCAGTCCAGCTTGCCATCCTTCAGGTCCGTCAGACCATCGGAGGTTCCGACGAAGCCGACGCTGGCCTTTTCGAACGCCTGGCTGGGCTTCAGGACCAGATGGGTGTCGCCTTCCCAGGCGTGGAAGCCGTCGCGCGTGACCTGGCCCCGGTCGTCGATCCCGGTGTTGGCGATGTGCGGCTCCAGCATCAGATAGGGCGTCACCTCGCCCTTCAGCGCCGTGATCGTGACGCGCAGCACCAGGGCGTTGCGGTCCGGGTCGCTGAAGATCTGTTTCTCGATCTGGAAGCGGCCGTTCTTGTCGCGGGTGGTGATGCGATAGGCGGGCGACAGCGGGCGGCCCTGCGCGTCCACATGCAGATATTCGGTGCGGCTGGTGGTGTCCGGCCCTTCGACGACCAGGCCGTCATGGGTGACGCCGGCGAAGCGCAGCGCCTTGATCTGGGCCTCGTGGATCAGGCCGTACATGGTTTCGGTCAGGACGCCGTCGGCGATGGAATACCAGACCTTGGACACCGCCCCGGTCGGGCCGCCGTCGCGATACTGGCCGTCGACATAGGCTTCGTAGGACGAACCGGCGCCGGTCTTGGCCGCGCTGGACCAGACGGGCGGCGCGCCGGGCGCGCCGGGGGCGACGCCCGACTGGGCGGTCGCTGCGGAAGCGAAAGCCAGGCCGGCGGCGCCGGCGAGGCAGAAGGTACGGAAGTGACGCATTGTAGTCCTCACGGGTTGCGCGTGGGGGCGGGGGAAAGAAGGAAGGTCAGGGGCGCGTCCAGACGCTGGTTCCACGACGCCTCGGTATGCTGGGCGCCGGGAAAGACCAGGCTCTGGACATCGCCGGGGCCATAGCCGCGACGACGGAACGTCTGGTCCACCTGGGTCTGGAAGACGGCGTAGAATTGATCCAGCGTCTCGTCGCCCCGGTCGAAATAGAAGCGGTGCGCGCCCGGCGCCGGCAGGCCGCGTTCGATCACGCCGGTCCAGGCGGCGACCAGCCGCTCGCGCCAGGCGTCCAGCGCGCCGCCCGCCTCCAGCCCCTCGACCTTCAGCGGCCAGTGGGGCGACAGACAGGCGGCGGCGGAAAAGACGTCGGGACGCTTCATCACCGCCGCCATCGAGATCAGCCCGCCCATGCTGGACCCGGCGATCATCGTGTCCTGCGGCCCGGTCAGGGTGCGATAGGCGCCGTCGACGAACGGCTTCAGTTCCTCGACCAGGAACCGCAGATAGCCGTCGGACAGCGACGGCCCGCCATAGATGGCCTGAACCTCGTCGCGCATGTCGGCGGGAAGCGCGGCGATCAGGTCGGCGGGGACATATTCCCTCAGGCGCAGGTCGGTGTTCCAGACGCCGACGACGATGGGGGCGCGCACCTGGCCGCCCGCGATCAGCCGCGTCAGATGCTCGTCCACGCCCCATTCGCCGAAGTTGGCCGTAGCCGCGTCGAACAGGTTCTGGCCGTCGTGCATATAGAGGACGGGATGACGGGCGTCGGACGCCTCATAGCCCGGGGGCAGCCAGATCGAGACGTTGCGCGGCTTCACATGGGCCGAAGTCATGCCTTCGTGGACGATCAGACGGCCGCTCGCGAGGGCGCCCTCCGCCTGGGCCGCGCCCGCGAAGGGCAGGGCGGCCATCAGGGTCAGCAGGCTGCGCCGGTTCATGCCCGGTGCTCCTTGATCAGCAGGGCGCTGCCCGCCGCCAGCACGAAGGAGGCCGCGCCCAGCACCAGGGCCCAGATCGCCTGGCCGTCGAACAGGGCCTTCAGGATCAGGCCCAGCACCGTGGCGGCCAGCAGTTGCGGCGCCACGATGAAGATGTTGAACACCCCCATATAGACGCCCATCTTCCGGTCCGGCACCGCCGCCGACAGGATGGCGTAGGGCATGGAGACGATGGACGCCCAGGCGAAGCCGACGCCGATCATCGGCAGCCACAGCAGGCCCGGCTCGCGAATGGCGAAGACGCCGAACAGGCCAGCCGCGCCCAGCAGCAGCATCAGCGCATGGGTCGCCTTTCGCCCGATCCGCTTTGCGAGGACGGGCAGGGTGAAGGCCGCCAGGGCCGCCACGCCGTTATAGACGCCGAACAGCACCCCCACCCAGTCCGCGCCGGCCGCATAGGCGGCCGAAGTGGTGTCTGTCGCGCCGTAATGGACGCGGGTCACGGCGGCGGTGGTGTAGATCCACATGGCGAACAGGGCGAACCAGCTGAAGAACTGAACCACGGCCAGGCCGCGCATGGTCTTGGGCATACGGAAGATGTCGTTCAGGATTTCGGTCGCGGCGTTGACCATGCCCCGGCGCTGCATCATGCCGACGGCGATCATCAGAAGGCCGAATCCGGCGATGAAGCCGCCCAGGATCAGCAGTTCCTTCTCAAGCCCCAGCGCCGCGATCAGGCCCAGCGCCAGAACGCCCAGCACCAGGCAGATCAGACCCGATCCCAGCCAGCCGCGCACCGACCGGGCCGGCGCCTCGGGCGCGTCGTCGGCGACCAGGGTGCGGGCGCGTTCGAAGGCGGCGATCTGTTCGGGGCTGTATTCCCTGGTCGACAGCACGGTCCACAGCACCGCCGAAAACAGGCCGGCGGCGCCGACATAGAAGGCGATCTTGACCGACAGGGGCACAACGCCCGCCTCGGCCGTCGAGGCGACATGGAAGACGTTGGACAACAGCCACGGCAGGGTAGAGGCGAAGACCGCGCCCGCGCCGATGAAGAAGCTCTGCATTGCATAGCCTGCGGTGCGCTGTTCCTCTGGCAGGTTGTCGCCGACGAAGGCGCGGAACGGCTCCATGGTGATGTTGATCGAGGCGTCCATGATCCACAGCATGGCCGCCGCGAACCACAGGCCGGGGCTGTTGGGCATGGCGATCAGGGCCAGGGTCGTGGCGATGGCCCCGATCAGGAAGTAAGGCCGCCGTCGCCCGAACCGGGTCCAGGTCCGGTCGCTGAAATGGCCGATGATCGGCTGGACCAGCAGACCCGTCAGCGGCGCGGCGATCCACAGGATGGCCAGCGTATCGACCTCGGCACCCAGGGTCTGGAAGATGCGGCTGGTGTTGGCGTTCTGCAGGCCGAAGCCGATCTGGATGCCGAAGAATCCAACGCACATGTTCCAGATCGCCAGACCGGACAGGCGCGGACGGTGGGTGAGCAGGGTCATGGGCGGATGCCCCTGATCGCAATCACCATCTCCGTCATCCTCGGGCTTGACCCGAGGATCGGACAATCAACGACTGGTGCGAACGGGCGACGCAACGCTCGATCGGCGCCCGGTCCTCGGGTCAAGCCCGAGGATGACGGATGGGGCGAAGCGCTCATCTCCGACGACGCCCCACCGGCACGAACCGGATCGCTTGGCCGCCGCCGGGGGCCAGGGCCAGCGTCAGGACGTCGCCGGACGTCACCTCGCGCTGCTCGATCACGATGTCCTCGCGTTTGCCCTTGTAGTCGGCCTCCGGGCCGTCGCGGTAGATTTCGGCGCGATAGCGGCGGCCCGCGTCCAGGAAGTCCAGCGGGGCGCTCAGCACGCGCGGATGTTCGTCGGTGACGGCGCCCAGGGCCCAGACGTCGGACGCCCGGTCCTTTCTGGCGATCACGACATAGTCGCCCATTTCAGCGGCCAGCACGCGGGTCTCTGCCCAGTCGCAAGGCACGTCCTTGATGAACTGGAACGGGCCGGGATTGGCCTCGTAGTTGACCAGGAGGTCCGCCGCCATCTGGATCGGGCTGTAGATGACGACATAGAGCGCCAGCTGTTTCGCCCAGGTCGTCTGCACCCCGCCGGGGCTGCGCGTCTCCATGCCGAAGATGCCGGGCGTATAGTCCATCGGCCCGGCCAGCAGGCGGGTGAAGACCAGGTTCGGCTCATGTTCGGGCGGATTGCCGGGGTTGCCCCAGGCCGAATATTCCATGCCCCGCTGGCCCTCGCGGCTGATCATATTGGGATAGGTGCGGCGCAGGCCGGTATCCTTGAACGGCTCGTGGGCGTTGACGGCGACCTTGTGCCGGGCGCCCGCCTCGATCACCCGCATATGGTGCTGGGCCATCGGCTGGCTCTCGTGCCAGGCCATGACCATCCGGCCATCGGGCCCAGCGACGCGCGCCCCGCCCGCATCGGCGACATAGCCGGTCTTGACCGAATGGACGCCCAGCCGCTCGTACAGCGCCATCGCCGGTTCAAGCTGCTGCTCGTAATGGAAGGCGTTGCCCCCGGTCTCGTGGTGGCCGATCAGCTGCACACCCTTGGACCGGGCATGGGCGCAGACCGCCTCGATATCGAAATCGGGATAGGCCTCGGTGAAGCTGAAGTCCGAACCGTTGGCGAACCACTGGCCGTCCCAGCCCTTGTTCCAGCCTTCGACCAAGACGCCGCCCAGGCCGTGTTTGGCGGCGAAGTCGATGTGTTTGATCGTATTTTCGGTGGTGGCGCCGTGCTTGGGACCGGCGTTCCAGGTCTTCAGCTCCAGGTGCATCTCCCACCAGACGCCGACGTATTTCATCGGCTTGAACCATGACACGTCGCCCAGCTTGTTGGGTTCGTTCAGGTTCAGGATCAGGCTGGATTCAATCAGCCCCGCCCCATTGTCGGCGATCTGCAGCGTGCGCCACGGGGTGTTGAACGGCGCCTGGCGCACCACCGCCGCATTGGTCAGGCCGGGCGTCAGCTGGGCGCGGAAGTTCGTGCCTTCGGAGCGACGCAGGTTCATCCCCGCATAGTCGATGCAGGCCGCCTCGTGGATCGAGACGTGCAGGCCCGACTGGCCCTTGACCGTCATCGGCGTCTGGGCGCTGCCCACCGCGTCGATGGGGGTGCGGTCATAGAGGTATTCCTCGCGGTTCCACTCCCAGGCCGGGCACCAGAGCGCCTCGCCGTTTTCGGCCAGATTGAACTCGGTCAGTTCCGAGCCGATGCGGACAGTCTTCAGCGCGGGCTGATCCGGGAACTCGTAACGGAAGCCCAGGCCGTCGTCGTACAGGCGGAACACCACGTCCACGCGGCGTTGCAGGCCGCCGGTCTCGGCATAGGCGACACGCCATTCGTTGTAGTGGTTGCGGATGAAGCGGCGCTCGCCCCACGGCTGCTCCCAGGTATCGTCCACCGTGACCGGCTGACCTGCGGTGAGGGTCAGGCCGCGCTCGATGGCGGGGGCGTCGGTCAGCAGGAAGCCCAGTTTGGACGGCGCCACCACGACCCGGCCCTGGCGCAGGACAGAATACATCGGCCGGCCGTCGTTGTCGGTGAAGGCTTCCACCGTCAGCACGCCGCCGGGCGAGCTGGTGCGGGCGTGGGCGGGCGTGGTCTGGGCGCGAACGCCCGTGGCGCCGAACGCCAGGATCGACACGCCGCCAAGGGCCAGGAAGGATCTGCGCTGCATCATGGGAACTCCGTTACGCCGCCTCTTGCCAACCGCCGCGAACGGTGGCTGAAATATTTGCAGAAAATTTTGCAGCTTCACCATGCTGCCGTGAGGACCCGCGACCTTGAGCCGCAAGACCACCCGTCTGGAAGACATCGCCCGCCTGGCCGGCGTGTCCATCGCCACCGCCTCGCGCGCCCTGAACGACAGCCCCGCCGTCAACGACCGCACCAAACAGACGATCTGGAAGCTGGCCAAGGAGCACGACTATCCGTTTCGCCGCCACATGCCGGCCGGCCCCATCGGCGCCCAGGGCACCATCGCCCTGGTGGTGCCGCGTCCGCAGGGGCGCGAAGGGCGCCTCAGCGATCCCTTCTTCCTGGAGCTTCTGGCCGGGGTGGGCGAGGCGGCGCGCGAACGCGGCTGCGACCTGTTGATGAGCCATATCTCGCCCGCCAACTATGACGAGCTGTCCGCCGCCCTGAACACCAGCCGGGCGGACGGGGTGATCTTTCTGGGCCAGTCCAGCCTGCATTCGGCCTTCAACCGGCTGGTGGACGCCGACCATCGGTTCGTCGTCTGGGGCGCCGAACTGCCGGACCAGGACTATTGCTCCATCGGCTCGGACAATATCTCGGGCGGACGGCGCGCGACCCTGCATCTGGCGCGGCTGGGGCGAAAGCGCATCGTCTTCCTGGGCGACCTCGATCCGCCCGAGGCCATGCAGCGGCATCGCGGCTATCTGGACGCCCTGAACCAGAGCGGGCTGGAGGCCGAGGCCGAACGGATCGTGCCCGCCCATTTCGAGGTCGAATCGGCCGAGGCCGCCGTGGACGCCCTGATCCGACGCGGCGTCGCCTTCGACGGCGTGGTGGCGGCGTCCGACCAGATCGCGCTTGGGGCCGTGCGAGCGTTGCTGCACGCGGGCGTGGACGTGCCGGGCCAGGTCTCGGTCATCGGCTTCGACAATGTGCCGTTCAGCCGCTATTCGCGCCCGGCCCTCAGCACCATCGCCCAGGACACGATGAAGGCCGGTCGGCTGATGGTGTCCAAACTGTTGGATCACGGCGGCGCATCCGCTGGCATGGGCGTCGGCCGGTCCGAGCGCGTTCCGACCGAGTTGATCGTTCGCGAGACCTGCGGCGGCTGACCCCTTCATCCGGCGTCGGCGAAGATCAGACCGGCCAGCGGCCTCAGCGCCGCGCCGTCCGTCTCGGTCCAGTTGACCGCCGCGATCCGGCGCGCCCCGGCGGGCGGCGACCACTCCATGGCCTCGAAGCCCAGGTTGAACACGCACAGCAGCCGCTCGCCGCCCTCGGCCCGTTCGAACCGGCGGAAGACCACCAGGTCGCCCGCGCTCTCGATCTCCAGACCTCCGGTCCGCAGCGCGGGATGAGCCTGACGCAGGGCGATGATGCGGCGGGCGGCGTGCAGGATCGACGTCGGGTCCGCCTCCTGCGCATCGACCGCCAGCGCCTTGTGTCGCGGATCGACCGGCAGCCACGGCTCGACGGTGGAGAAGCCCGCGTTGGGCGCGACGGCGATCCAGGGCATGGGCGTGCGGGCGCCGTCGCGGCCCAGGGTCTGGGGCCAGTTGGCGATGGCCTCGGGATCGACCAGCCGCTCGAACGGCACTTCGGCCTGGGGCAGGCCCAGCTCCTCGCCCTGATAGACGAAGACATTGCCACGCAGGCTCATCAGCAGCAGCAGGGCCATCTCGGAAAAGGCCTTTTCGTCGCGGCCCCTGGCCCAGCGCGACACCGCGCGCGGCGCATCGTGGTTGGAGAAGGTCCAGGACGGCCAGCCTTCGCCTTGCTGGTCCGGCCACATCTCGTCGCCCTGACCGATCAACTCGCCCTTCAGCGTGTCGGCGTAGAGATAGAGGAAGCCATAGGCCGAATGCAGCCTGTCGTTCCCGGCGGTGAACTCCTTCATCTCGCGGTCGGCGTGGTCGCCGCCGACCTCGGCCACCGTGAACCGGGCGTCATAGCTGTCGGTCAGGGTACGGATGCGGTTCAGGAAACCTATGATGTCGGGATGGGACTGGTTATAGATCTTGTCCTGGAAGTCGAACGGCCGCGTGCGCTTCTTGCCGTCGTCGATCGGCGGATTGTCGCGCAAGGACGGATCGTGGATGGCGAAGTTGATCGCATCCAGCCGGAAGCCGTCCACGCCCCGGTCCAGCCAGAACCGCGCCGCCGCGATCAGGGCGTCCTGCACCGCCGGGTTCCTGACGTTCAACTGGGGCTGGGAAGCCAGGAAGTTGTGCATGTAATACTGGCCGCGCCGCGCGTCCCAGGTCCAGGCCGGGCCGCCGAACACCGACTGCCAGTTCGAGGGCGGCGAGCCGTCGGGCTTGGCGTCTGCCCAGACATACCAGTCGGCGTGCTCGCCATCGCGGCTGGCGCGGCTGGCGGTGAACCAGGGGTGTTCGTCGGAGGTGTGGGAGAAGACCTGATCGATGACGACCTTCAGCCCCAAGGCATGGGCGCGCGCAACCAGGGCGTCGAAGTCGACCAACGTGCCGAAGATCGGATCGACATCGCAATAGTCCGAGACGTCATAGCCGAAGTCCTTCATCGGCGACTTGAAGAAGGGCGACAGCCACACCCCGTCCACGCCCAGGCCGGCGACATGATCCAGATGCGCCGTGATCCCCCGCAGGTCGCCCACGCCGTCGTCGTTCGCATCGGCGAAGCTGCGCGGATAGATCTGGTACAGGACCGCGCCCCTCCACCAATCCTGAGCGAGGGCAGGGACGACGGCCGCCGGGGAAGGATCGATGGGCTGGGCGGTCACGGCACGCTCTTGCAGACGAGGTAATCGAGGGGGGGAACGCGAACGGCGACGCTGGCGGGCGCCGACGAACGGGGGGCGCAGTCGCCGCGCAAAGCCTGCCACCGAAGCGAGCCGGGCTCCACCTCGACCTGGGCGCTGACGGGGGCGGTCGAACTGTTGAACAGCACCAGCACTTCGCCGCCGTCGTCCGTCAGGCGCGGCTCGGTCACGCGAGATAGGGCGAACAGGCCCGGCTTGTCGCCATAGGCCCGCACGACCTGACGGCCGCGCCGCAACGCCGGTTCGGCGGCGCGCAGGCGGGCCATTTCCGCGATGGCCTTGTACAGCGGCGCCTCGGTCGAATAGGCCGCTTGGCGGCCGCCGACGGGCGTCTCGTTCGCATAGACCGGCGTGCGGCTGGGCCACATGTCCTGGCGCGATTTTCCGTATCCGCCCGCGCCGGCGAAGCCCTGTTCGTCGCCGTAATAAAGGGTCGGCACGCCCCGGCTGAACATCATCAGCGCATGGGCCAGTTTGATCCGGGCCAGCAGTTCGGCGTCGTCGGCCTCAGGGTTAGCCTGTTTCACGAAGAAGCCGATCCGGCCCATGTCGTGGTTGCCCAGGAAGGTCGGCAGGATGGCGGCCGTCTCCGCGCCGTCCGCATAGATCGTATCGGCGTCGAACAGCTTGGCCAGGGCGTCGGTCCCCACCTTGCCCGCCGCGACGTCGGTCGCCTGTTTCTGGAACGGGAAGTCCAGCACGGCCGGATAGCCGTCGACCCGCGTGAACCGCGCCGTCACCGCCGGATCGGGGTCATAGACCTCGCCGAAGATGTGGAAGTTGGGGATGCCCTTGGCGGCGGCGCGGGCCTTCATGGCGGGGATGAAGGCCCGCCAGAATTCGGGGTTCACATGGCGGGCGGTGTCGATGCGATAGCCGTCGATGCCGTATCGATCGATCCAGCCGCCGAAGATGTCGATCATGCCCTGCACGACCACCGGGTCCTCGGTCAGCAGGTCGTCCAGACCGGCGAAATCCCCGTCCAGGCTGCTTTCGCCCGAGAACGTGCTCTCGCCCCGGTTATGATAGCGGATCGGATCGTTCAGCCAGGCCGGAACCTTGGCGTTCTCCTCGCCCGCCGGGACGTAAGGGCTGTAGGCATAGTCGGGCCGGGTCAGGCGCGAGAAGTCGCGACCGTCGAACCCGTCGTTGATCGGCGCGCCGTCCACCCCGCCCTGGCGTGTGTAGGGATAGTCGGCGCGGCTGCGGTAGGCGCAGTCGTTCTGCGGGCATTCGCGATAGCGGATGACGTCGGCGGTGTGGTTGGCCACGATGTCCAGATAGACCTTCATGCCCCGTGCATGGGCCGCATCGACCAGGGCGCGCATCGTCGCCTCGTCGCCGAAATGGGGATCGACCGTGGTGAAGTCGGTGATCCAATAACCGTGGTGCGCCGCGCCGGTATAGTTTCCATGCGTCTGGACCGGCTTGTTCTTGAAGATGGGCGCCAGCCACACGGCCGTCGCGCCCAGGCCCTGGATATAGTCCAGCCGCTGGATCACCCCCGCCAGATCGCCGCCGTGATAAAAGTCGGTGTCGGTTGGATCGAAGCCGCTGACCAGCCGCTGGGGCGCATAGCCGCCGTGGTCGTTGGCGGCATCGCCGTTGGCGAAGCGGTCGGGCAGCAGGAAATAGATGACCTCGTCCTGCGGCGGGCGCTGGCGCAGCGCCTCAAGAGCGGCGGGCGTCTGGCCGGTCTGGGCCAGGGCCGAGCCGCCTGCGGCCGATATCAGGGCGGCGGCGGCCGCAACCGCGCGCCATCTGTTCGGTGTCTTTGCGGTGTTCATCGTCGTCGCTCCCAAACGTCTGGCCGATGCAAAGCCTTCCAGATCAGTTTGCAAGATTTTGCAGCAATGGCTCCGGCTGTCAACGCGCGTCGTTTTTGCTGTAATGCAAACCTTATGTGCGGTTTCAGGCCGCAGCCAGGCGTCGCAGCTGCAAAAATCCCGTCCGTGCGAGGGGAGTGTGGCAGGGACAACATTAACTGCTTGCAAGGTTCGCGAAGATTTGCATATTTTTGCGACGGCTTAGGGTCGCGACGTTCAGAAACGCGAACAGCCCCAGGGAGGATGATTATGTTCCAACGTCTCAACCGACGCGCGCGTCTGCTGTCCGGTGTCGCCTTCGGCGCCGCCGCCTTCATGGCCGTCGGCTCGGCCCACGCCCAGACCGCCGCGACGACCACCGCTCAGGCGGGCGACCAGCCGACCGAGGTCGGCGAAATCGTCGTCACCGGCATCCGCCGCTCGATCGAAGCGTCGATCTCGGCCAAGGCCAACAACACCTCTATCGTCGAGGTCATTTCCTCCGAGGACATCGGCAAACTGCCCGACGTGTCCATCGCCGAATCCCTGGCGCGCCTGCCGGGCGTGACGATGCAGCGGCTGGACGGCCGCAGCCAGGCGATCTCGATCCGGGGACTGGGCCCCGACTTCACCACCGCCCTGCTGAACGGTCGCGAACTGGTCACCACCGGCGACAACCGCGGCGTCGAGTTCGATCAGTTTCCCGCCGAACTGCTGTCCAGCGTCGTTGTCTACAAGACCCCGGATTCGGCCCTGATCGGTCAGGGCCTGGGTGGCACCGTCGATCTGCGCACCGTGCGCCCGCTGGCCTATGGCCGCCAGGCCATCGCCCTGAACTATCGCCACGAGTGGAACGACATCGGCGCCCTGAACTCGGGCACCACCGACAAGGGCGACCGCTACACCGTCTCCTACGTCGATCAGTTCCTGGACGGAACCCTGGGCGTGGCCCTGGGCTACGCCCACATGAGCTCGCCCTATCAGTCCGAGCGGTTCAACGCCTGGGGCTATCCCAACTACACCGACGGCAATCTGCTGACGGGCGGGGTCAAGCCCTACGTCATGTCGTCGGAACTGGAGCGCGACGGCTACATGGGCGTGCTGGAATGGCGCCCGAACGACCGCATCCACTCCACGATCGACGCCTTCTATTCCGAGTTCAAGAACACCCAGGTCCTGCGCGGCATCGAATTCCCGCTGGCGTGGGGCGGCCTGGCTGAAAACCCCAACCGCAGCGACACCGTTCTGGGCGGTTGCCAGATCACCAACAATGTCGCGACGCCCAACGTCTGCCGCCCGGCGCCGTCGCTGCGGCCCGGCTACACGGTCGAGGACGGCCTGATCGTCGCGGGAACCTGGGACAACATCAAGGGCGTCGTTCGCAACGACCTGAACAAGCGCGACAGCAACATCACGGCCCTGGGCTGGAACACCGAGTTCACGATCAGCGACGACTGGTCGGCGAACCTGGACCTCAGCTATTCGAAGGTCGAGCGTAACGACATCATCCTGGAAACCAACGCCGGCACCGGCCGCAACATCAACGGCGCTTTGGACACGCTGGGCTTCCAACTGACCGGCGACGGCGTGACCCGCTTCACCAGCCGCCTGAACTACGCCGATCCGACGCTGATCAAGATCACCAGCCCGCAGGGCTGGGGCGGCGACGTGATCCCCGAGGGGCAGGCCGGCTATATGAACACCCCGTCCATCGAGGACGAGCTGAAGGCCGCCCGCTTCTCGGTCACGCGCCAGCTGCACCAGAGCCCGTTCAAGTCGATCGACTTCGGCTTCAACTACACCGAACGCCAGAAGACCTTCGTCAACGACCAGTACTACCTCGGCGTCCCCGGCGGCGGCGATCTGACGGTTCCGACCGCCTTCCTGCTGGACCCGACCGACCTGGGCTATCTCGGCATCTCGCAGGTGCTGAGCTACGACGCCCTGGGCCTGGTCAACAGCGGCGCGCTGAACCGCATTCGCAACCCGAACGCCGACGTCATCTCGGGCAACTGGGAAGTGACGGAAAAGGTCTCTACCGCCTATGTCCGCGCCAACGTCGATCACAATCTGTTCGGCCTGCGGCTGACCGGCAATGTGGGGATGCAGTTCGTCTATACGGACCAGAGCTCTAACGGCTTCTCGGCCCGTCAGGCGGGACCGGGAGTGTCCCAGACGGTCGCCGTGTCGGGCGGCAAGGACTATCTGGAAATCCTGCCCAGCTCGAACTTCATCCTGCAGGTCGCGGACGACACTTTCGTGCGTTTCGCGGCGGCCCGCACCCTGGCTCGCGCCCGCATGGACGACATGCGCGCGTCGCGGAACTATTCGTTCGACAACGGCAAGAACAATGGCAATGCGTCGGCCGATCAGAACTCGCCCTGGAGCGCCTCGGGCGGCAATCCGACGCTGACCCCGTACATCGCGGACGTCGCCGACCTCTCGTTCGAGAAGTATTTCGCCAACCGCAAGGGCTACATCTCCCTGGCGGCATTCTACAAGCATCTGGAAAGCTACGTTTATAACCACGACCAGATCTTCGATTTCACCGGCTATCCGACCGGTGGCGTGACGCCCGTCATCAACTTCGGCAAGTCGTCGGCCCCGGACAACGGCGAAGGCGGTTGGATCAAGGGTCTGGAGTTGTCGATCTCGGCGCCGTTCGACATCTTCCATCCCGCGCTGGAAGGCTTCGGCGCCCAGTTCAGCGCCTCGACGACGGACAGCGAGGTCCAGCCCGATCCGACCCAGGCGCCGACCACGCTTCCGGGGCTGTCCGAGAACGTGATCAACGGCTCGCTCTATTACGAGCGCTACGGCTTCCAGTCGCGGATCTCGGCCCGCTATCGCTCGGACTACCTGGGCGAGGTCGCCGGCTTCGGCAACGGCCGCACCCTGCGTTCGGTGGGGGCGGAAACCGTGGTCGACGCCCAGATCGGCTACGAGTTCCAGTCCGGCGCGCTGGAAGGTCTGTCCGTCCTGGCCCAGGTCAACAACCTGACCGACGAACCGTTCAAGACCTTCCAGAACGGCGATGAGCGTCAGACCATCGACTACCAGCACTATGGCCGCACCTTTGCGGTCGGTCTGAACTACAAGTTCTGATCCTTCTTCTCTCCGAGCAGACTTGGGCCGCCCGTTCATGGGCGGCCCTTTTTTCGTCCGGCGGCAAAAGTTTGGTTACAGGGCGCGCTTTTCGGCTGGACGCACGGCCTGCGATGTCGGAACCACGTCGATCTGAAGAACCGCGCGGCGCAGCGCGGCCGATGACGCCTCTGGGGGACCTGACTTTCATGACCACGACGGACGCTGGAAAACGCCAGGGCGCAGGCCTGGCCTTCGCCTATGTCACCACCCTGTTCTTCGCCTGGGGCTTCGCCACCTCGCTGATCGATCCGCTGATCGCGGCGGTGAAGCGGGTGTTCGACCTGAACAACGCCGAAGCCTTCCTGACCACCTTCGCCTGGTTCATCGCCTATGGGCTGATGTCGCTGCCGGCCGCCTCGGTGCTGAGCAAGCTGGGCTACAGCCGCTCGATCATCGGCGCCCTGATCGTCATGGTCGCGGGCTGCCTGATCGTGCCGGCCGCGACCGCCGCCGACTGGTATCCGGGCGTGCTGATCGCCCTGTTCGTGATCGCCTCTGGCGTCACCCTGCTTCAAGTCGCCGCCAATCCGCTGGTCGCCGAACTGGGCAGCCCCAAGGGCGCGTCCAGCCGTCTGAACCTGTCGCAGGCGTTCAACTCTCTGGGCACGACGATCGGGCCGTGGCTGGGGTCGCACGTTCTGTTGACGGGCGGGGTCTTCGCCGCCGGCGCGGTCGTGACCGCCGCCACCCGCACCCAGTCGCTGCGCAGCATCGACATGGCCTTCCTGGGCATGGGCTCCTTCTTCGCCCTGGTCGCCGTCTTCATCTTCACGGCGCGCAAGAAGATCAACGCCGCCGCGCCCGCGACGACCGAGGCCGTGTCGCCGCTGAAGGCCCTGTCCTCGCCCTGGGCGATCTTCGGCGCCCTGGCCATCTTCCTCTATGTCGGGTCAGAGGTCGCCATCGGCGGGATGCTGACCAACTTCCTGGAAAGCCCCGACATCCTGAACGCCCCCATCGAGACGGCGGGCAAGATGGTCGCCCTGTACTGGGGCGGCGCCATGGTCGGCCGCTTCATCGGCTCGGCCGTCCTGACCAAGGTGCGTCCGGGCATCGTCCTGGCCTTCTGCACGGTGGCGGCCGCCATCCTGTGCCTGACCGTCAGCCAACTGGGCGGACCGACGGCGGCCTATGCCGTCCTGTCCATCGGCCTGTTCAACTCGATCATGTTCCCGACCATCTTCACCCTGACGCTGGAGCGGTCGACCGCCCCGACCTCGGCGACCTCGGGCCTGCTGGTGTTCGGCATCATCGGCGGCGCCCTGCTGCCGCAGGTGGCGGCGCGCATCGCCGATGCGGCGGGCAATCTGCAGCCGGCCTTCATCGTGCCGATGCTGGGCTATGTCGGGCTGACGATCTTCGCCATCGCCTGTATCCGCACCAAGGCGCGGACCGAGGTGACGACGACCGCCTCGCACTAAGCGATACGTCGCCGGACAAGACAAAGGGCGCGGAGGGAGACCTCCGCGCCCTTCTTTGATTCCGCCGCGCGATCAGCCGTCGATCAGCGCCTGAAGGATGGGGGCCAGCCGGTCGCGCATCTCTTCGCACTGGGCAGCGTCGATGTTGAAGCTGCCGCCGCCCAACTCGCGGCTGACGGACATGCCCATGATGAAGCCGGCCAGCAGCCGCGCGCGCACCGTGGCGTTCGGCCCGCTCAGACACTCCTCCAGCGGGCCGAAGAAGCGTGCGGTGCAGGTCGTCTGCACCATCTCCGCGGCCTTGTTCGAGCCGATGCAGCGCAGCATGATCGACATGCCCTTCAGCTTTTCGGCGGTCTTGGGCTCGAACACGATCTCATTGGCGACGCGCGCGCCGAACTCGGACTTGTCGCCGGACATCAAGGTGCTGCCGTCGCCGCAACTGTCCAACGCAGCCAGGAACAGGTCGTCCTTTGAGCCGAAATACCGGCTGATCAGGGCCGCATCGACGCCCACGTCGCGGGCGATGTCGCGCATGCCGACATCGTCATAGCTCTCGGCCGCGAACCTTTCGCGCGCTGCATCGAGAATGGCCGTGCGCGTCGCGGCGGCGTTTCTCGGGCGTGGGCCGGGACATAACAAGGGTGTGACACTCCACAGAACAATAACCGTAGCTCCCATATGGCTTTGTCATCGCGTGTTGACAAGCGCCACGGCCCCGACCATTAAGTCACCATGCGTTGACAAGGCCGACTCCCCATCGGCCTCTGTCCGCTCGACAGGGATTTACCTCCGACAGGGAGATTGCGCAGATGCGCGGGCTGAAGATTGCGGCGGTATCCGTCATGGTGACGGGTGCGCTTTATGGTTGTTCGCCTAAGGCGGAGGCTCCGGCGCAGGGCGCGCCTCCGGTGACGGTGGCGACGCCCCTGCAGCAGCAGGTGCGCGACTGGGACGAGTTCACGGGCCGGTTCGAGGCGGTCGAGACGGTGGACGTGCGCGCCCGCGTCGGCGGCTATATCCAGGCGGTCCACTTCCGCGACGGCCAGATGGTCCAGCGCGGCCAGCTGCTGTTCACCCTGGACCCGCGCCCCGCCCAGGCCGCCCTGGCCCAGGCCCAGGCCCAGGTCGCCCAGATGCAGTCGCAACTGACCCTGGCCCGCGCCAACCTGACCCGCAGCGAGACGCTGCTGGCGTCCCAGGCGGTATCCAAGGCCGAGTATGATTCCAACAAGGCCGCCGTCGATGCGGCCCAGGCCAATCTGGCCGCCGCCAACGCCGCGGTCCGCAATGCGCGCCTGAACCTGGACTACACCCGCGTCACGGCGCCGACCTCGGGCCGCGTGTCCGACCGTCGGGTCGATCCGGGCAATGTCATCGCCGGCGGCTCGTCGGCGGGCGACGTCCTGACCACCATCATCTCGGGCGGGCCGATCCACTTCGTCTTCGACGGTTCGGAAGCGGTCCTGCTGAAGTATCTGCGTGAGGGCGGCGCCAATCAGGGCGCGACGGTCAATGTGCGCCTGCAGGACGAAACCACCTACAAACACACCGGCCGTCTGGACTTCTCGGACAACGCCGTGGACACCGCCTCGGGCGTGATCCGCCTGCGCGCCATCCTGCCCAACGCCGACGGCTTCCTGCGCCCCGGCATGTTCGGCAGCGCCCAGGTCGCCGGCGCCGGCGCCTACAACGCCCTGCTGGTGCCGGATTCGGCCATCGGCACGGATCAGACCCGCCGCACCGTCGCCGTGGTCAACGCCGACGGCACCGTGACGAACAAGGCGGTCCAACTGGGCCCGATCGTCCAGGGTCTGCGCGTCGTCCGTTCGGGCCTGGCCCCGACCGATCGCGTCATCATCGCCGGCCTGCAGCGCGCCGCCCAGCCGGGGTCAAAGGTCACGCCCAAGACCGGCAAGATCGAACCCGTCGCGGCGGACGCCTCCCAGGCGCCGGTCACCCAGGCGGCCCCGGCGTCCAGCGCCTCGTTCGCCAACTCCATTCCCGCTGGCTAAGCCATGAACATCTCCCGTTTCTTCATTGATCGGCCGATCTTCGCGGCCGTGATCGCGGTGGTGATCTCGATCATCGGCATCGCGGCCTATCCGCTGCTGCCGCTGTCGCAGTATCCCGAGATCGCGCCGCCGACGATCACCATCAACGCCGCCTATCCGGGCGCCTCGGCCGAGACCCTGGCCGAGACCGTCGCCGCCCCCATCGAGCAGGAGGTGAACGGCGTCGAGAAGATGCTCTACATCACCTCCTCGTCCACCTCGGACGGGGCGGTGGCGATCACCGTGACCTTCCAGCCCGGAACCGACCTCGACGCGGCCCAGGTGCTGGTCCAGAACCGGGTCGCCCTGGCCGAGCCCCGCCTGCCTGAGGCGGTGCGTCAGACCGGCGTGGTCGTCAACAAGGCCGAGAGCGGCTTCCTGATGATCCTGGGTCTGACGTCGCCCGACGGCACGCTGGATAACGACTATGTCGGCAACTACGCCAACTCCACCCTGCGCGACCGCCTGCTGCGGATCGAGGGCGTGGGCGCGGTCCAGGTGTTCGGCGGCGGCAACTATTCGATGCGCGTCTGGATCGACCCGGCCAAGGCGGCCGAGCGCGGTCTGACGGGCCCCGAGATCGTCTCCGCCCTGCGCGCCCAGAACGTGCAGGCGGCCGCCGGCTCCATCGGCCAGCCGCCGTTCGCCAACAACGCCGCCTCGTTCCAGCTGCCGGTTCAGGTTCAGGGCCGTCTCAGCGACCCGGATGAGTTCTCCAAGGTCATCCTGAAGACGGACGCCCAGGGTCGCGTCACCTATCTGCGCGACGTGGCGCGGATCGAACTGGGCGCCCAGGACTATGGCATTCGCGGCTTCTTCGACGGCCAGCGCGGCGTCGGCATCGCCATCGTGCAGCAGCCGGGCGCCAACGCCCTGGGCACCGCCGACCGCGTCCTGGCCGAGGTCGAGGCGCTGAAGGCCGATCTGCCGGCCGGCATGAACGTCTCGGTGCCGTACAACCCGACCGAATTCGTCGCCGCCTCGGTGGAGTCGGTTCAGCACACCCTGGTCGAGGCCGTCATCCTGGTCGTCATCGTCATCATGGTCTTCCTTCAGACCTGGCGCGCGGCCATCATTCCCATCATCGCCATTCCCGTCGCCCTGGTCGGCACCTTCGCGGTGCAGCTGGCGCTGGGCTATTCGATCAACTCCCTGTCCCTGTTCGCCCTGGTCCTCGCGGTCGGTATCGTCGTCGATGACGCCATCGTGGTGGTCGAGAACGTGGAGCGGGCCATCAGCGAGGGCCTCAGTCCAAAGGAGGCCGCCTATCGCTCGATGCAGGAGGTGTCCGGCGCCCTGATCGCCATCGGTCTGGTGCTGATCTCGGTCTTCATCCCGACCATGTTCGTGCCCGGCATCCCCGGCATCTTCTACCGCCAGTTCGCGGTGGTGATCGCCTCGGCCTCGGTCATCTCCCTGTTCGTGTCGCTGACGCTGTCGCCGGCCATGGCCGCCCTTTTGCTGAAGCCGCACAAGAAGGACCACGAACACGCCCGCAAGCCGGGCGTCCTGGGCACGGTCGTCTATTACGGCGGCTGGGCCGGGCGGAAGTTCAACGAGGGCTTCGACTGGCTGTCGGATCGCTATGGCCGTCTGACCGCGCGACTGGTGCGCACGGTCGGTCTGGTATTGATCGTCTATGCCGGCCTGCTGGGCCTGACCGCCTGGCGCCTGATCGACACCCCCTCGGGCTTCATCCCCGAACAGGATCAGGGCTTCCTGATCGGCGTGATCCAGCTGCCCGCCGGCGCCTCGCTTGATCGGACGGAGGCCGTGATGACGCGCGCCACCGACATCATCCGCAAGACCGACGGCGTGAACGGCGCCATCGCGTTCGCCGGCCTTGACGGCTCCAGCTTCTCGTTCGGCTCCAACGCCGCCACCATCTTCGTGCGTCTGAACCCGTTCGAGGAGCGCTCGAAGCAGGAGGCCGCGACCGCCCTGGCCGGGGCCATCACCCAGGCCACGGGTCAGATCGAGGACGCGCAGATCTTCGTCATCGCCCCGCCGGCGGTTCAGGGTCTGGGCACCGGCAACGGCTTCTCGATGATGATCCAGGACCGCGAAGGCGCCGGCTATCGTCCGCTGGAAGGCGCGACCTTCGCCATGATGGGCGCGGCCGCCCAGGCGCCGACCGAGGTGAACCAGGTCTTCTCGACCTACAACACCGCCTCGCCGCGCATCACCGCCGACGTCGACCGCGACAAGGCGCTGATGATGGGGGTCCAGCCCAGCGCCGTGTTCGACACCCTGGGGGTCTATCTCGGCTCGTCCTACGTCAACGACTTCAACATGCTGGGCCGCACCTTCCGGGTGACGGCGCAGGCGGAGCCGCAGTCGCGCGACGACATCGCCGACATCGCCAATCTGAAGACCAAGTCGTCGTCGGGGGCCATGGTGCCCATCGGTTCGGTGGCCAATCTGACGAACGACTCCGGTCCGTCGCGGATCGTGCGCTACAACCTGTTCCCGGCGGCCGAGCTTCAGGGCAACGCCGCGGCGGGCGTGTCGTCGGGCGAGGCGCTGCAGGTCATGGAGCGTATGGCCGCCCAGACCCTGCCGCAGGGCTTCTCCTACGAATGGACGGGCCTGGCCTATCAGCAGAAGGCGGCCGGTTCCGGCGCGACGGTCATCTTCCTGATGGCGGTGGTGTTCGTCTTCCTGGTGCTGGCGGCGCAGTATGAGGCGTTCACGCTTCCGCTGGCGGTCATCCTGATCGTGCCCATGTGTCTGCTCGCCGCCATCGTCGGGGTGAACCTGCGGGGCCTGGACAACAACATCCTGGTCCAGATCGGGCTGGTGGTGCTGATCGCCCTGGCGGCCAAGAACGCCATCCTGATCGTGGAGTTCGCCAAACAGGCCGAGGAAGAGCAGGGCATGAACCGGTTCGACGCGGCGGTCGCCGCCGCCAAGACCCGCCTGCGTCCGATCCTGATGACCTCCTTCGCCTTCATCCTCGGCGTCGTGCCGCTGATGCTGGCGTCGGGGCCGGGCGCGGAGATGCGTCAGTCGCTGGGCACCTCCGTCTTCTCGGGGATGCTGGGCGTGACCTTCTTCGGTCTGATCTTCACCCCGGTCTTCTATGTGGTCTGCCGCTGGCTGTCGTCCAAGCTGCCGCAGGGCCACAAGCCCGGACCCAAGCCGACCTCGACCCCCGAGCGGATCGAGCGTTACGACGAAACCAGCGACCTGACCGATCCGAACGCGCCTGCGCCCGCGACCGGCCGGGGAGGGGACATCTGATGACCCGCAAATCCACGCTCAGCCTCCTGACCGCCGCAGCCTCCAGCGCCCTGCTGGCCGCCTGCGCGGTCGGGCCGAAGGCGCCGACGGCCGACCTGCCGACGGCCGGAACCGGCGCCTTCGTCGGCTCCGCCAGCCCCACCGTCTCGACCGCCCAAGCGCGCGACGACTGGTGGCGGCTGTACGACGACCCGCAACTGGACGCCCTGATCCAGCAGGCCTTCGCCGAGAACAACCAGTTGGAGGCCGCCTTCGCCAATCTGCGCGCCGTCCGGGCGTCGCTGTCGGAGGCGCGCGTCGGCCGCTTCCCGACCACGACCACCAGCGCCCAGGCCCAGCGCAGCCGCGCCTCGGCCGCCACGGTCCAGGGGCTGCCGGCGGGCGAGAAGGCGCCCGAGATCGACACCTACGACGTCGGGATCCAGGCGGCCTATGAGGTCGATCTGTTCGGCCGGGTGGAATCCACCATCCGCGCCGCCCGCGCCGATACCCGCGCCGCCGAGGCCGCTCTGGCCACCGTCCAGGTGACGGTCGCGGCCGAGACCGCCCGCGCCTATGCGGACACCTGCTCGGCCAACGCCCAGATCGCGGTGGCCGAACGGACGCTGGAGCTGCAACGCAACACCGCCAGCCTGACCCAGACCCTGCTGGACGGCGGGGCCGGCACGGGGCTGGACGTGGCCAGCGCCCGCGCGGCGGTGGCCCAGACGGCGGCGACCCTGCCGACCCTGCGCGCCGCCCGCAACGAGGCCCTGTTCCGCCTGTCCACCCTGATCGGCCGCACCCCGGCCGAG